>DATIZY010000263.1:0-10559 GCA_035516895.1 Thermoanaerobaculia bacterium
TGGACTGAGGACTGAGACTTAGGACTGAGGACTGAGACTTAGGACTGAGGACTGAGGACTGAGGACTGAGGACTGGGGACTGGGACTGAGGACTGAGGACTGGGGGCTTGGGGCTTGGGACCTAGGACTCAGGACTTAGGACTTAGGACTTGGGACCTAGGACTTAGGACTTAGGACTTAGGACTTAGGACTTAGGACTTAGGACTTAGGACTCTCTCGTCTCGCTAGCCGGTGGTCGTTTGATGCGAGGACGGAGTTCGACGGCGTTCGAACCTCATCCAACCCGGCTGCAGGCTCGCGTGGCGTTACACGTTTCGAAAGCGGTGGGGCGAGTGTGACTCAGTCCTCAGTCCTCAATCCTAAGTCCTAAGTCCTAAGTCCTAAGTCCTGAGTCCTCAGTCCTGAGTGTGCTAGCCGGCGAGGTTGTGGTGATAGAGAAACAGCGCCCACGGCCGCATCCCGAACGAATGCGGCACCTCGGTGTGCTCGCGCTCGAGCCAGTCGGTGATCGGCAGCGTGAAGCCGGTCTTCCTGCGCGTCATGATCGCCCCGGGCAGCGGAGTCCTCGGCGATCGCGCGAGCAGCTCCTTGCCGTCCCGGCGGGTGGTCGTGAACACGGCCGGCGCGACCTTGCGCAGCAGGAACGCGTCGACGAGCGGCACACGCACTTCGAGCGAATGCGCCATCGACGCCCAGTCGATGTCGCGCAGAAGCTGATTGCGCATGAACAGCGCCGATTCGAGCGCGGCTACGCGCGCGAACGGAGTGCCAGGATCGGGCGTCATCGCCTGCCGGATCGAATCGAGGATCGACAGCCGCGCGAGGCCCTGCTTCGCCGTCTCGTCGCCGACGAGCGAGGGCAGCTCTTCCGGCAGAAACAGTCCGCGCTTCATCAGATAGGCGCCTTCGTATGAGTGCACATACTTGAGCGCGTGTGCCGTTTTCGGGCTTCGTTCGGCGCTGTCGGCGGGCCTCACGCGTTCATACGCGCGCTGGAACGCGTGCGCGGCGGAGGGGAGATGTCGAAAGATGCGGAACGTGCGGACGAATCGCGGAATGTTGCGGAACGTGGAGTAGCCGCCGAACAGCTCGTCGCCGCCGGTGCCCGAGAGCGCGACTTTCCACCCGAGCTCCGAGGCCGCTTTGCAGACGAAGTAGGAATTGAGTCCGTCGATCGACGGCTGATCCATCGCTGCGAGCGCGTTCGGCAGCTCCTCACGAAAGCGCTCCGCGGTCAGCGTCCACGTCGCATGTTGCGTTCCGTACTGCCGCGCGACGACCTCCGCGAGCGGTGCCTCGTCTTTCGGCGTGCCGGCGTACTCGTCGAATCGCAGCGTGACGCTGCGCATCGGCGTTCCCGTTTCCGCGGCGAGTGCGACAACGGTGCTCGAGTCGCGTCCCGACGATAAAAACGCGCCGACGGGGACATCGCTGACGAGGTGATAGCGGACCGACTCGGTCACCGCGTCGCGAATGATTTCTTCGCGCCGCTTCTGCGACATCGATCGCGAATGCACGGCGTCGCGCAGCACCGACGCGATCGAAAAATAGGTGACCGGCTCCGTGGCCCCGGCCGGCGTCGCCGTCATCCAGCTGCCGGCGGGAAGCGCGCGAATGGACCAGTACATCGTGAACGGCTCCGGCACGCTGCCGCGCAGCAGAAAGCCGGCGATGCCCGCCGGATCGCGCGCCGTCGAGACTCCGCCGCCCGCAAGCAGCGCTTTGACCTGCGATGCGACGCGCAGCGTCGCGCCGTCGTTCGCGTAGTAGAGCGGTTTGATTCCGTACGGATCGCGCGCGAGGAACATCGAGCGCGTGCGCGCGTCCCAGATGCAGATCGCGAACATGCCGCGCAGCTTCGGCAGCATTGCCGCTCCCTCGCGTCGATACATCCGCAGCAGCACCTCGGTGTCGGACGTGGTGTCGAAGGTCTCGCCGGCCGCGCTCAGCTCGTCGCGCAGCTCGCGGTAGTTGTAGATCTCGCCGTTGAAGACGATCGACATGTCGCCTTCGCGGGCGTGCATCGGCTGATTGGCGCGCTCGTCGAGATCGATGATCGACAGGCGGCGATGCGCGAGGCCGGCGCGGCGATCGTCGGAGATCCACGAGCCGCACGCGTCCGGTCCGCGCAGGCGCATGCATTCGCGCGTCCGCAGGAGCTCCTCTTCATCGACCGTCGGCGCCGATGGATGAAACGCGAAGATCGCGTTGATGCCGCACATTCGTTGTCGTCCGCGGTCCGTGGTCCGTTGGCCGCGCAGATGCCGTCGGGCAACGGCGAACGAACAACGAGGAACGATACAACGCTTTGCTATACTCAATTGCGGCGCGAATGAAAGAAAAGCGCGACATCTACCGCTTTCTTCACGTCACTCCTCGGCGCATCTTCGAGCAGCTCGATCAGTACGTCATCGGCCAGCGCCACGCGAAGGAAGTGCTGGCCATCGCTGCGTACAACCACCTCAAGCGCATCGAATATCTGAAGTTCGGCGGCGAAGTCTCGATCCGCAAATCGAACATCCTCATGGCCGGTCCGTCCGGCTCGGGCAAGACGTATCTCGCGCGGACGCTCGCGCGAATCCTCGATGTGCCGTTCGCGTACAACGACGCAACCGCCTTCACGGAGGCGGGGTATTACGGCGAGGATGTCGAGGTCGCGATCGGACGGCTGCTCTACGCGACGAATCAAAACGTGAACGCGGCCGAGAACGGTATCGTGTTCATCGACGAGATCGACAAGATCGCGCGTCGCAGCGGGGGCGCGCGCACCGGCGCAGGCTCCCGCGACATCGGCGGCGAGGGCGTGCAGCAGGCGCTGCTGAAGATCCTCGAGGGCGAGAAGATCTTCGTGCCGCTCAACGTCACGGCGCACTGGAACAAGTACGACTACGTCGAGATCGACATCTCGAACATCCTCTTCATCTGCGCCGGATCGTTTTCCGACATGGACGAAGCCCCGGAGACGAAGCCGATCGGGTTCCTCGGCGACGACACGCCGCAGTCGCGCGAGGTCACGAGCGAGGATCTCGTGAAGTACGGGTTCCTCCCGGAGCTGTTAGGCCGGCTGCCCGTGCGCGTGCAGCTCGACGCGCTGACGGCGGACGATCTCGTCTCGATTCTCACCCAGCCGCGCGAAGCGATGGTGCCCGAATATCAGCGGCTCTGCGCGCTCGATCAGATCCAGCTCGATTTCTCGCACGACGCGCTGCTCGAGATCGCGAACGCCGCGCTCAAGCAGAAGCTCGGCGCGCGCGCGCTCCGCGCGATCCTCGAGAAGGTCCTTCATCCGATTCTCTTCGTCGGCCCCGAGCGCGCCGGCGAACGAGTGACGGTCGGGCCCGAAGACGTGCGGCGCGTCATTTCCCAGGCCTAGGCACGGCTGGCCGCGGCGCGACGCCGTCGCGCCCTACGTTAGACTGACGGCGTGAAAAGCATCGGCATCGCGGCGAAGATCACGTCGCAGACCGCGATCGACTACGCGTCGCGCGTCGCCGCTGATCTTCGCAAACGCGGCTACGAGATCTGCCTCGACTTCGGCACCGCAGACAAGCTCAACGACCGCGGGCCGTGCGTCTCGAAGTCCGACCTCGGCAAGCGCGCCGATCTGCTGCTCACCTTCGGCGGCGACGGAACGCTGCTCTCGGTCGCGCGCTACGCGCCGAAGGGCGTGCCGATCGTCGGCGTGAATATGGGCACGCTCGGATTTCTGACCGAGGTACGCGTCGAAGAGTTTCCGGCGCTGCTCGAGTCGATCCTCGCCGGAAAATTCGAAGTCGAGGAGCGCGTCACGTTCGATGTGATCGTCGAAGGACAGCAGCGCGAGAAGCGCTCCTATCGCGTGCTCAACGACGCGACGATCAACAAGAGCGCGCTCGCGCGCATTGTCGAGATGCGCGTGAACGTCTCGGGTCTCTTCGTCTCGACGTTTCGCGCGGACGGGCTCATCGTCGCGACGCCGACCGGATCGACCGCATACAACCTCTCCGCCGGCGGCCCGATCGTCTACCCGACGATGGGCGCCGTGATCATCACCCCGATCTGTCCGCACATGCTGACGAACCGCCCGATCGTTCTGCCGGACACGCTCGACATCGAGATCGGCATCGTGACGAAGAATCAGGAGATCTTCCTCACGCTCGACGGTCAGGAGGGGCTGCCGATCGGCGAGCGCGATCGCGTGTGCGTCCGCAAATCGGAGCAGACGGTGCTCTTCGTGCAGTCGCCCAACAAAAACTATTTCGACGTGCTGCGAACGAAACTCAAGTGGGGAGAAAGCTGATGGCGCCATGCGGAGCTCCGAGGCTGAAGTTCGAGGTTCGAGGTTCGAATGAAGAGGTGAGTGGTGGTCGCCGTGAGTGGTTGCCTCTCATTTCTTCGGTCGAGCCTCGAACGTCGAGCGTCATATCGCTGATCGCCGCGATATCCTTCGCCGCGCTCGGCTGCACGATGCCTGCGACCCCATCGCACGACGTGATCTACTCCGGCGGCATCGTCGCCGCCGGACCCGATCAGACTCCGCACGCGAACTGGGCGATCGATGTCGCCGGCGGCCGCGTCGTCGCGGTCGGTCCCGCGGATGAGATTCGCAGTCAGCATCCGGACGCGAAGGTGATCGATGTCAGCGGTGCGACGGTCCTGCCCGGCCTGACAGACGCTCACGGCCATCTCTACGGCCTCGGCCTTTCGCTCGATACGGTCGATCTCGTCGGCTCGAGCACATACGACGAGGCGATCGCGCGCGTGAAGGCCCGCGCCGACAGTGCGCAGCCGAACGAGTGGATCCTCGGTCGCGGCTGGGACCAGAATCGCTGGCCGGACAAACAGTTTCCGACCGCCGCTCCGCTCGACGCGGCGATCCCGAATCATCCCGTCTGGCTCCGAAGAGTCGACGGACACGCCGGCGTCGCGAACAGCGTGGCGATGCGTGCGGCGGGCGTCACTGCGGCAACGCCCGATCCGCCCGGCGGACGAATCATTCGCGACGCGAACGGCAATCCGACCGGCACATTCATCGATCACGCGCAGGAGCTGATCGATCGCGCCGTGCCGCAGCCGTCGTTCGAGCTGCGCAAGCGGCGCATCCTCGCGGCGGCGCAGAAGGTCGCCGAGAACGGCCTGACAGAGATCCACGATCCGGGCGCGGATGAAGAAACGATCCGCGCGGTCCGCGAGCTCATCGACGAGCATCGCTTTCCGATCCGCGACTACACGCTCATTTCCGACAACGCGAAGGCGCTCAGCGAATGGTTTGCGCGCGGCAAGCTGATGGACTACGGCGGCCGCCTCACCGTCCGCTCGGTCAAGCTGTACGCCGACGGCGCGCTCGGCTCGCGCGGCGCGCTGCTGCTCGTGCCGTACTCCGACGATCCCGGCAACAGCGGGCTGGTCGTGTCGACGGTCGAGCACATGACCGACGTGGCAAAACGCGCGCGTGCGGCCGGCTTTCAGGTCTGCACGCACGCGATCGGCGATCGCGCCGTGCGCAATGTCATCGACTCCTACGAAGCCGCCGGCGTGACGCCTGCCGATCGCTTCCGCATCGAGCACTACCAGGTCGTCTCACCGCCCGATTTCGCGCGTGCGGCGCACGACGGAATCATCGCGTCGATGCAGCCGACGCATGCCACCTCCGACATGTACTGGGCCCAACAGCGCCTCGGACCCGAGCGCATCAGAGGCGCGTATGCGTGGCGCACCGCGCTCAATTCCGGAATTCGTCTGGCCTTCGGCTCCGATTTTCCGGTCGAGTTCGTGAATCCGTTTTTCGGAATCTACGCGGCGGTCACGCGCGAGGATCAGAAAGGATGGCCGCCGGGCGGCTGGTATCCCGATCAAAAGCTGACGCTCGCCGAAGCGATCCGTTTCTTCACCGCCGGAGCGGCCTACGCGGCGTTCGAGGAAGATTCGCGCGGCACGATCGAGCCCGGCAAGCTGGCTGACTTCACGATCGTCGACGGCGATTTCTATTCGATGCCGCAATCGGATCTCTTCAAGGCGAAGGTGCGATACACCGTGGTCGGCGGCGACATCGTTTACCGCGGAAGCCAAAAGTAGGTGATGCGTGAGGGCCGGCTTAAGCCGGCCGGCCGGCTGAAACCCGGTCCACACACTTGGCGGCGCTATGCGTCGAAATCCTCGAAGTGCGTGAGCGCGCGGAATGCGCGATAGCGCTCGTAGATGTCCTCGAGCGTGATCTCGCGCAGCCGATCGAGCGAAAACTTCTCGACGGTGTACGACGCGAGCACGCTGCCGAAGATGATCGCCCGGCGCAGCTCCGTTTCGTTGTGCTCGCGTCGCGAAGTGAGGTAGCCGAGGAAACCGCCGGCGAAGGTGTCGCCGGCGCCGGTGGGATCGAAAACATTTTCGAGCGGATACGCCGGCACTGCGAACGCTTCGCCGCGTGTGATCATCAGCACTCCGTACTCGCCGCGCTTGATGACGATCGTATGCGGCCCGAGCTCGAGAATCTTTCGCGCGCCTTTGACGATGTTCGTCTCGCCGGTGAACTGCCGCGTTTCGGCATCGTTGATGATCACCAGATCGACCTGGCGAAATGCCTTTTCCAGCGCGTCGCGCTTCGAGGCGATCCAGAGGTTCATCGTGTCCAGTGCGACGAGCTTCGGCCGCTCGGACTGATGCAGCACGTCCATCTGCAGCTCGGGATGGATGTTCGCGAGGAACAGCACTTCGCTCCTGCGCTGGCGCTCATCGAGCCTCGGGCGAAAATCGGCGAAGACGTTGAGCTGCGTGTCGCGCGTCTTCGCGACGTTGAGGTCGTAGCCGTATTCGCCGCTCCAGAAAAACGTCTTCTCGCCGGGCACGCGCTGCAGTCCGTCGAGGCGGATGCGGCGGCCCCGGAAAATCTCGAGATCGCGGTCGGAGAAGTCTTCGCCGACGACGGCGACGACGTCGACTTCCGTGAAGAACGATGCGGCGACCGAGAAATACGTCGCCGATCCGCCGAGACAACGCTCGGCTTTTCCGAACGGCGTTTCGATCGAGTCGAACGCCACGCTGCCCACCACGAGAATGCTCATGTTCAGGCCTCAGGTCTCAGGCGTCGGGCGTCTGCACCCGAGGCCTGAGGCCCGACGCCTGACGCCTATTGGATGTACTTTCCGATGATCGGCGCGAGCTTCTGCTTCGTCTCGGCCGGGATTTTTGCCGGGTCGGTCACGATCGCGTACTGCAGCGCGCTGGCGCACGCGCAATCGCGTTTTCGATTTGCGGCGCGCGGTGCCGCGGCGCGCAGAATGCGCTGCGCCATCTCGGCATTCGCCCTGAGCGTGCCGAGGATCTGTTCGACGCTGACGGATTCGGCGGTCTCGTGCCAGCAGTCGTAATCGGTCACCAGCGCCATCGTCGCATAGCAGATCTCCGCTTCGCGGGCGAGCTTCGCCTCCTGCAGGTTCGTCATGCCGATCACATCGACGCCCCACGAGCGATAGAGAAGCGATTCGGCGCGCGTCGAAAATTGCGGCCCTTCGATGCAGATGTAGACGCCGCCCTCGTGCACGCGCGCGCCGCACTCGCGCGCGGCCTGGCCGGCGAGGAGCGACACGCCGGCGCAGATCGGATCGGCGAACGTCACGTGCGCGACGATACCGTCGCCGAAGAACGTGTCGGGCCGGTGCCGCGTCCGGTCGATGAACTGATGCGGGAACAGAATGTCGGTCGGGTTGTACTGCTCCTTCATCGATCCGACCGCGCTCGCGGAAAGGATCGTGTGCACGCCAAGCTGCTTGAAGCCGAAGATGTTCGCGCGATAGTTGATCTCGCTCGGCAGCACGCGATGGCCGACGCCATGCCGCGACAGAAACGCAACGCGCACGCCGTCGATCTCGCCGATCACGAATGAATCGGACGGCAAACCGAATGGCGTCTCGACGAGCTCCTCGCGAAGGAACTTCAGCCCTTCCATTTCGTAGAGGCCGGAGCCGCCGATGATGCCGATCGTTACGTCGTTTGGCATGTGTTATGTCGTCGTGATGAATTTCGAATTTCGAATTTCAAACTTTGAATTTCGAATTTCGAATGTCGAATTTCGAATGAAGAATGAAGAATGAAAAAAGAGAATCGGCGGACCAGTGTCGGTTCTTCATTCTGAATTCTTAATTCTTTATTCGAAATTCGACATTCGAAATTCGTAGTTCGTTGTACGCCGATTATCGTTCCCATCTGCGCAGTGACTCCTCAACGACGAAATTCGAAATTCGTTGTCCGCCGATTATCGCTTCCACCTGCGCAGTGACTCCTCGATCGCGCGCGCGACGTCCTTCGCCAGCGCGACCGCTGCGACGCCGTCTTCGCCGCCCACGAGCGGGCGCGTGCGGTCGCGCACGCAGTGCAGAAATGACTCGAGCTCCGCGCGCAGCGGCTCTTTCTTTTCGACGCTGACGATGATCGGCTCGATCGCGCGGTCGCCGAGGCGGAAGCCTTTCACTTCCTGCTCTTTCGTATCGACCGAGATGTACGCCGTGCTCGAGAAGAAGCGCACTTTGCGCACCCGCTCCTGCGACACGCGGCTCGCGGTGAGGTTCGCTACCGCGCCGTTTTCGAGCTCGAGCCGCACGTTCGTGATGTCGACCTTCTCGGTCAGCACCGGCACGCCGACCGCTCGCACCTCCGTCACCTTCGAGCCGAGCAGCGAGAGAACGAGGTTGAGATCGTGGATCATGAGATCGAGCAGAACGTCGATGTCGAGCGAGCGTCCGACGAAGACGCCGAGCCGCTCGGCCTCGATGTAGCGGATGTCGTGCAGCAGCGGCGCGATCGCCGCGATCGCCGGGTTGTAGCGCTCGACGTGGCCGACCTGCAGCACGCGATCATTTTTCCGTGCGATCTCGATGAGCCGCCGCCCTTGTTCGACGTCGGGAGTGATCGGCTTCTCGACGAGGACGTCGCAGCCTGCTTCGATGAGCTCGCATGCGACGTCGAAGTGCGTCGTGGTCGGCGTCGCGACGACGGCGCAGTCGACCGCCTTCGCCAGCTCGGCGACGGAATCGAATCGATGCAGTCCGAGTTTTTGCGCCACCTCGAATGCAGTGGTGTCGTCGACCTCGACGAATCCGGCGACCTGTGCCTCCGGCATCTCCGTCAGCACGCGCGCGTGAAGCCGGCCGAGGTAGCCGGTGCCGACGACGCCGATGCGAGTCATCGGATGAACCCACGGTGCGAGCCGCGGATGAAATCGACGAGGTATTGCGTCTCCGCGAAAAATCCGAGCTCGCTCTCGATCTTCTGCAGCGCGTCCTGCAGCTTCAGCTTCGAGCGGATGAGGATGCGATAGGCGCGGTCGAGCGCATCGATCGTCTCCGCCGAGAATCCTTTTCGCTGCAGGCCGATGGTGTTGATGCCGTACGTTTTCGCGGGGCGATCGCCGACCGTTTTGATGAACGGCAGCGCATCCTGCGTGACGACGGTGAAGCCGCCGACGAACGCGTGATCGCCGACGCGGCAGAACTGATGCACGGCCGAGAACGCGCCGATGGTGACGTGATCGCCGACCTCGACGTGCCCTGCGAGCGTTCCGGCATTCGCGAAAATCGTGTGCGATCCGACGTGGCAGTCGTGGGCGACGTGGGCGTAGGCCATGAAGAAATTGCCCGACTCGATCGTGGTCACGCCGCCGCCGCCGGCGGTGCCGCGATTGAGCGTAACAAATTCTCGAAATATATTATCGTTACCAATTCTCAGCTCGGTGTGCTCGCCGTGGTACTTGAGGTCCTGCGGCGGTCCGCCGATGGAGGCCGAGCCGTAGAAACGATTGCGCTCGCCGATCGTCGTGGGACCCTCGATGCGCGTGGCCGGACCGATCTCGCAGTCGGCGCCGATCGTCACGCCCGCGCCGATGATGGCGAACGGTCCGACCTCCACGCCGCTTCCGATCACCGCGTCGCTGCTGATCACCGCCGTCGGATGAATCGTCACTTACTTCTGCCTCGGTACCGTGATGCTGAGCATGTCGGCCTCGGCCGCGAGCTCGCCGTCGACGGTCGCTTTGCCATGGATCTTCACGCTGCTCGATCGCTTCTGCACCACTTCGACTTCCATCCGCAGCTGATCGCCGGGAACGACCGGGCGCCGGAAGCGCGCTTTGTCGACGCCGCCGAAGAGGAACAGTTTCTCCGCGCGATCGGGAATGTCGCGCAGGATGAGCACCGCGCCGCATTGCGCCATCGCTTCGACGATCAGGACGCCGGGCATCACCGGGGCGCCGGGAAAATGTCCCTGAAAAAACTGCTCGTTCGCCGTGACGTTCTTGATGCAGACGATGCGCTTGCCGGGCTCGAGCTCGAGCACGCGGTCGACGAGCAGCATCGGATAGCGATGCGGCAGGATGTCCATGATCTCGGTGATGTTGAGAACCGGCATCAATCCCTCTTCTTCGACAGCAGCCGTTTCATGCGCATCTCGCGCCGGGCGTATTCGTGAAACTCGGTTGCCGGCGTGCCGATGACCTTCATTCCGGCCGGAATGTCGTGAAACACGCCGCTGCCTCCTCCAATTTGCGCGCCGTTTCCGATGTTCAGATGCCCCGCGAACCCGGCCTGTCCCGC
>DATIZY010000264.1:0-11292 GCA_035516895.1 Thermoanaerobaculia bacterium
TCAACGATGCGACGCCCGATCTTCCGCCCGCCGCGGCACCCATCGTGCGCGCGCGCTCCGAGTCGATTGCCGTGCCCTCGAACGGCGGGGATGCGACCGTCGTGCGGCGGCGACTGCACTTCTGATTCACATCTCGTACACGTAGATCCACAAAATCGCGGACCGACCAGCTCACCGATGCCGGACGGCAGGAGCGCGCGGAATCAACTGCGTGCGCGCGTGAACACCGCGATGTCCTGGTATTTCGTCAGGCCGTGCGTCTCGTGGTGCACAAGCACGACATCCGGAAGCGCCGCGGCAAGAAACTCACGCGTTTGAAACGACGAGTTCTCATTGAAGTCGCCTTGGCCCGGCAAATAGAGGAAGCCCGTCCGTTGAAGTTGCTCCCGGTCCGCCGCCGACATGTCCGGGCGTGTATACGAGAGAGACGGCGACAGCGTCGTGATCACGAGGCAGCCGCTCGGGCGAAGCACTCTGGCCAGCTCGGAGAGCCAGAATGCCTGGCCTGCCGCATCGAGGTGGGTAAAGATCGAGACTGCATACGCGAAATCGAACGTTGCCGACTCGAAGGGCAACGGCGAATCCGGCTGAATCGCAACGAAGTTGCCGGGCAGATGTTTGCTGCACCATTCGATCGCTGAGCGGTCAACGTCGACGCCAGTCAGTTCCGAAGATTTCAGAAGAGCCGTGAGCTGCCGCGCAACTCTCCCGCACCCTGCGCCGAAATCGAGCGTCCTCGGTTCGGCGATGTTGGTGAGAAAGGGCTCCGCAACGCGCAAAAGATCGACCGCGATCAAACGCCCAACAGTGTCGAACGAGGCGCGGGCGCTGGTTCCTGCGACGCGATAGCGAAGTCTCGCGGGCGGCATCTGCTCATCGCGCGGTCTGAAAATGCGATCGCGAATGTCTCGAGGCATGTCGCGCAGGCGGACCGGCATCTCCGTGAGCAATCGGCGGCCGGCCCGCCGCAACTGACGAGGCACGATGCGTCTGAGGCGTCCCGACATCCGCACGCCGCAGCTTACAGCCCAAACCGGCAAGGCCAGCGGAGCCGCCCTTGTGCCCGCGATCCTCCGTTGACGTGGACCTTGAAGAGGGCAGATGAAACGTTTTTCCCCTCCACAACATTACTGTCAGATTCATTTCCGAATGCTACGGCTTGGGAAAGTCGCCATCGTCCTGGTCTGCGCCGCAGCGACCACTGCGCTTCGCGCGGATGATCCGGCCGTCGCACTGCGTCACAGGATCGCCTCGCTTCAGCAACAGTCGAAGCTCCGGCCCAGGCCGGCCGCCGCGAAGACCTGCCGGATCGACGCAATCTACACGGGCATCGGCGATTACCCGAGCATCCAGGCGGCGGTCGACGACACAACGTGCGACATCATCACGCTGCCGTTCTATGTCCAGTTCATCTGCGTCGGTCCGGGCGGACAGCCGCAGCCGTGCCCGAATCAGCCACCCGGCTACCAGGATTTCGAAAACGTCACGATCAGTCGAAGCGTCACCATCCAGTCGTCCGGTTATCCGAACTTTCCCGCGATATTGGTCAGCGGGCGCGCGGGCGCGAGTGTCATCACGATTACGGCGAACGGTCAGCCCGCGCCGCAGGTGTCACTTCTCGGCCTGAAAATCCTGGGCGGCCTCACGGACAAGAATGGCGGCGGCATCGACAACGAGGGCGGCATCGTCACGATCGACGGCTGTACGATCGCCAACAACCAGGCCGCGCTCGAGGGCGGTGCGATTTACAACACCAACGTCGGCGGCGTCACGATCACGAACTCGTATTTCGGCAACAACAAAGCGGGGATCGCGGGAGGCGCGATCGCAAACAGCTCGGCGCGACAGCTTTCGGTGTCGCTGCTGGCGGTCCAGAACACGACCTTCGACAGCAACAGCGCCGGCACGCTCGGCGGAGCGATCCATCAGGACTTCGGAATCTCACTCATTCAGAACTCGACGCTGAAAAACAACAAGGTGTCGGCGCTGATCGGCGCTTACGGCGGTGCGATCAACAACAACCTCGGTGGAATGGAAATCGATCACAGCACGATCACCGGCAACTCCGTCTCTTCCACCATCGCCACGCCTCCGGTCTCGGGCACGTCGATCTCCGCTGCCGGCGGCGCGATCAACAACGTGGGCGGCCTCGTCGACAACAACGAGGGCGTGCTGATTCTCAACAACGACCTCATCGCTCAGAACACGGCATCGGCGCTTTACGGCGCGAATGCCGGCGCGATCAACAACACCGCCGGCGGCACGGTGACGATCAACGACTCCGAGATTGTGAACAATCAGGCCCCGACCGCCGGCGCCATCGACAACGGCCTCGACGGCACCGTCACCGCCAACCGCACGACATTCGCACTCAATGTCGCTCACAGCTCACTCTATGCGCTCGGCGGCGCAGCGCGAACTCAGGACGCCGACTTCACGGCGAATTCGTGTGCGTTCATTCAGAACGAAGCCAGCGGGTCGGGACGCGGCGGCGCGATCTACGTCGTTTCGAATTCGCAGGCCACGCACCTTTTCCTCAATAACTGCACGTTCAGCGGCAACGTCGCGAAAGACGGCATCGGCGCGCAAGGCGGCGCCATTTATCAGACCGCCTCGAGCGGCGGACTGCCCGGCGTGAGCGCGGATACCTACGCGCGCAACTGCACGTTCGCCGGAAACGACGCGTCGTCCGATGGCGAATCGTTCTACGTCATCGGCGATCTCGCCAGCAGCACCGTTCACCTGTCCAACACGATCCTCATCGGCAAGCGCAGCGCGCTGCCGCACAAACAGCAGACGGATCCTCCCGGCGACTATTACTCGACGAACTGCTACTCGAGCTCGATCCTCGGCAGCGCTGGCTTCGATTCGAACGGCCACAACATCGACCGCGACACCACCTGCGGATTGAATGATGGCGTCAACGGCGATCGCTCCAACACCGAGCCGCTCCTCGGCGCACTCAAGCTGCAGGGCGGCACGACCGCGACGCACGGCCTGCTCATCGGAAGCCCGGCAATCGACGCGGTCGATGCGAACGGACTCGACCCAAACGACTTCGGCACGCCATTGTCGGTCGATCAGCGCGGCATCGCCCGTCCGCAGAACGGCTTATGGGACATCGGCGCCTTCGAACGCGTCCTCGGCGGCCTAACAGCGTTTGCCCCGCAGTTCTATCCCAACCCGGTCACATCCGCCGTGACGATGACGTTCGACGCCGATCCGGCCGTGCCTCCGGCAGCGAACTCGTTCGTCGTACGCTCCGATCTTCGTCCGGCGTTCGCCGGCTCGACTTCGTACAACCCGGGCAACAAGACTCTCACGTTCACGCCGGCGTCTCCTCTGCCGGCTGGCGAAACGATTCGGGTGACCGCGACGTCGAAGCTCACCCGCCAGGACGGCACGCCTCTGCAGAATCCGACGCAGTGGTGGTTCGCGGCGCAAGGGCCGCACCGCTGTTCCGGCGGCTGGTCGAAGATCCAGGATCTCGGCGCTTCGGTCCTCGGTGGTGTCGTCGCCGCGGGCGATTACGACAACGACGGACAAATCGATCTCATCGCCACCGGCACGGCAATCGGCCAGACGACCGACGTTTATCACAACGCCGGAGGAACGTTCACCGCGATCAACGCCGGTTTGCCGGGGCTCGTCGATACCGCGGCGGCGTGGGCCGACATCGACAACGACGGCGATCTCGATTTCGTCATCGCCGGCCGGATCACAACAACCAACGTCGCATTTGCCGACATCTATCGCAACGACGGCGGTGTGTTTCATCCTCTGAACGCAGGACTGCCGCAAGTCGACAACGCTCATGTGGCGTGGGGCGACTACGACAACGACGGATATCCCGATCTCTTCATCAGCGGATTCATCACCGATCCGTCGGGGCTCACCCGCGGAACTTCGAAGCTCTTCCACAACGAGGGCAACGGGACGTTTCGCGAGGTCGCGCTGCCGTTCGACCAGCCGGTCGCGGCAGCGTGGGGCGACTACGACAACGACGGTTTTCTCGATCTTGCCGTCGCCGGCCTCTTTCCCGGCGTCGCGGCGATTTTTCAAAACGACGGCAGCGGCAATTTCAAGCAGACGATCACGCTCTCGGTGCCGGTCGCGATCGACGCACACGTCACATGGGGCGACTACGACGGCGACGGCGATCTCGATCTTCTCGTCGCCGGTTTGTCGAACGGCACGCCGACGACCACGCTCTATCGAAATGACAACAACGTCTTCAATGCCGTCACGACGCCGTTCGCGGGAGTGAGCTACGGCGACATCGCGTTCGTCGACTTCGACAACGACGGCAAGCTCGATGTGGCGCTCGCCGGCATCGGCACCGCGGGCCCGGTCACGAAGCTTTATCGCAACATCGGCAGTGGGCAGTTCGCCGAGGTGCCGACGACGCTCCCGGCGATGGAAAACGCGTCGATGGCGTGGGCCGATTTTGACGGCGACGGCCAGCCCGATCTCGCACTTTTCGGTTTCACCAACGTCTGGACCCGAGGCATCTTCCACAACGTGCCCTGTTCCGCGGTGAACGATTCGTACGCCGCCACCGCGAATACGACGCTCACGATCTCCTCCGCCAACGGCCTGCTCCTGAATGATCAGCATCTCGAGCAAGTCACCCCTGTGGTCGACGCGAATCCCATTCACGGCGCGGTCGCCGTGAATGCAGATGGATCGTTTGCGTACACGCCGGCAACATCGCTGCTCGGTCCCGAATCGTTCACGTACCACCTCGTCGACGCAAACGGCGGGACCTCGAATACGGCGACGGTGTCGATCAATGTCAACGGAACGAGCGGCGCATGCTCCGCGAGCTTCGACGGCATTTCAGGGTTCAGCACGCCCGATGCGAGCGCGGTGCAGCTTGCGGTCGATGGGGCTCCGGACGGCGCGACGGTGCGGATCGCCGGGACCTGCACGGGCACGCAGACGGCCGGCGGAACGACTCAGCTCGTCGCCATCGACAAGAATCTGACGCTTCGCGGCGGATACCTGGCAACCGACTGGAGCACCAGCGATCCGGTCGCTCATCCCACGCTGCTCGATGCCGCGGGCGGCGGGCGCGTGGTGCTCACGACCGGCGCGGCAACGACGGTGACCATCGACTCGCTCTCGCTGGCGAACGGCAGCTCGACATCGACCGGTGGGGCAATCGACGCGGCCGGACCGCTGATCGTGACCTCGAGCACGATCCGCAACAGCTCCGCTCTGACGGCCGGCGGCGGCATCCACGCGGCCGGGCCGCTCACGATCGTGCGCAGCACGATCCGCAACACCAGCGCGCAGTCCGGTGCCGGAATCGACGCCGAAGGGGCAACGCTCGATGTGCGCAACAGCACGTTCGCCGCGAACAGCGCGACGACCGGCGGCGGCGACATCGAGCTCGCCGCCGGCGCGGGCACGATCAACAATGTGACGTTCGCATCCGGCAGCGGCGCTGCCGGCGCGATTCACGTCTCCGGCGGATCGCTGCACGTCGCCAATTCGATCCTCGCCGCAGCCACCCCGAATTGCGGCGGTGCGATCACCTCCGACGGCTACAACGTTTCGACCGATGCGACGTGCACCGGCGGAACGGCGGACCTGGCTTCAGCATCGCCGCTGCTCGCCGCGCTGGCATTCAACGGCGGCCCGACCGAGACCGCGGCGCTTCAATCCGGCAGCGTGGCGATCGATCACGGCAGCACGACCTGCGAGGCCACCGATCAGCGCGGCGTCGCCCGTCCGCTCGTTGCGAGCTGCGATGCCGGCGCGTTCGAAGCGGCGGACTTCCGCTTCTGCCTCGCGCGCATCGTCAGAACCGGAACGGTGTTCACCGGAACCGCGACCGACGCGAATGCGATCCGCTCGGCGATCAATGCAGCAGCCAGCGGCGACACGATCCAGCTCGCCGGCTACTGCACCGGCCTCGCGCCCTTCAACTTCAATCCGACGCCCGGCACGGCGATGTTCTACGTCAATGGCAAGAGCCTGACCTTCTCCGGCGGCTTCAATCCGCAGGACTGGAACCAGTACGATCCCGTCCTGTTCCCCACGATTCTCGACGGAACGCCGGGGGCGAGTGCCCCGGGCCGCATCGCGCGAATCACGGACGGCGATGCTTTCGGCGGCGGTTCGACCGAGACGTTCAATGATCTCAACTTCATCAACTCGCAATACGCGGCAATCGAGGCTTTCGCGCCCGCGTTTCCGACCGCGCCGGTCACCGTCACTGTGAACCGATGCCATTTCACGGCAAACAGCTCCGGGAGCGACGTGAGCGGCGGAGGCGCGATCCTGTCGCTTCCCGACCTGATCATCAATGACAGCACTTTCTCCTCCAACAGCTCGACCACCGACGGCGGAGCGATCACCGTATTTGCCCCGCTGACCGTGCAGCGCTCGACCTTCACCGGGAACCACGCGGCCGGCAGCGGCGGTGCGATCCAAAGCTTTACCGGCCCGCTCGACGTCGAAAACTCCACGTTTACGAGCAACCAATCGCACAGTGCGACCGGTGGCGGTGCGATTCACATCGATGTATCCGCCACCGGAACCGTTCGGGGATCGACGTTTACCGGCAACGTCGCCGTTCATACGGATCCGTTCAACATCGAGAGCGGCGGCGCGATCAATGCCGAGAATGGATTGCTCGTCGAAGATTCGACATTCAGCGGAAACACGGCGGTCGACGGCGGCGCGATCTCCGGCCGCTCCCTCACGGTCCACCACACGACCTTCACGTCCAACACCGCCACGGTCAGCGGAAGCGGAAACTCAGGAAGCGGTGGCGCCATCAACTTCGCGAGTGACCTGACCGTGGAGACGTCGACGTTCACGTCGAACACCGCAACGGCGACCGGCGGAGGCTTCGGCGGCTTCGGCGGTGCGATGTCCGGCGGAGGCACGATCACGATCACCGACTCGTCGATCACCGGCAACACCGCCGGCGGTCAGTTCGGCAGCGGCGGCGCGATTTCGAGCTCCGGCGGCACCACGACCATCGAGCGCTCGCTGGTCAGCGGCAACTCCTCGGCGGGCACAGGCGGCATCGACAGTGCCGACTCCGTCATTCTGCGGAATGCAACGATCAGCGGGAACACCGGCGGGATCATCGCAGGTGTGACCGGGTCGCCGCTGACGCTCCAGGGCTGCACGGTGACCGGCAATCGCTCCACCGGACCAAGCGGCGGCGCGGTCGGCGGCCTCAGCGGCACCGCGACGCTCGACGTTTCGAATTCGATTCTCAGCAACAACAGCAGCGCGAGCACCTTCGCTCCCAAGGCGAGCTGCTACAACTCTGCGGTCACTTCGAACGGCTACAACATCTCCGACGACACGACATGCAATCTCACCGGTCTCAACGATCGGCAAAGCATCGATCCGATGTTAGGTCCGCTCGCCGACAACGGCGGTCCGACGCAGACGTTCGCCCTTCTCCTCGGCAGCCCGGCGATCGACGCGGGTGACTGCGCCGGCGGACTGCTGACCGTCGATCAGCGCGGCAAGCCGCGGCCAAGCGGACCCAAATGCGATATCGGCGCGTTCGAGCTCCGCGGGATCGACACCGCGACCACGCTTGCCGCGTCGACCGGCGCAACAAGCGTTTACGGCCAGCCGGTGACGTTCCTCGCAACGGTGTCGGCGATTCCCTCTGGCACCGCGAGCGGAAGCATCACCTTCTCGGATGGCGCAACGCCGCTCGTCACCGTGCCACTCGATGGCACGGGCGCGGCAGCATTCACGACCAGCTCTCTCGCTGTCGCGGGCCATTCGATCACCGCGTCATTCGTGCGAAACGCCACGTACGAGGCGAGCAGCGCAACGATTCCTCTGACCGTCGGTCAGGCGCCGACGAGCGTCGCCGTCGTGTCGGTCAATCCATCGCCGTCGGCTGTCGGCGCGCCGGCGACCGTGCGCTTCGCGCTCGCTCCCCTTCCGCCCGCCGCGGGATCGCCGACCGGCACCGTCACGATCACCGACGGCACCGCGAGCTGCCTGGCGACCGCGGGAGTCGCGACGACCTGCAGCCTCGTTCTTTCGCCGAAAGGAACGCATTCGCTGAGCGCCTCGTACGCCGGCGATGCGAACTTCGCTCCGAGCACGTCGGCGCTCTTCTTCCAGCAGGACGTCGAAGATCCGACGCCGCCGCACGTCATCTCCGTCGCGACGGTCGCCGATACCGGCAACGGAACGCTCGACGAAAACGAAGTCGTCACCGTCCCGGTCACCCAGATCTCGGTGAAGTTCTCGTCCGTCATGGATACCGCGTCGGTGTCGGCGACATCCAACTATCTGCTCGTCCGCAACACCTCGTCCGCGGTGGCGACCGCGACCTGCGGTCCTCTCGCCTCCGGCGATCAAAGCGTGCCGATCGAATCCGTCTTCTACGATTCGGCGACGACCACCGCCACGTTCGGATTCACGAATGCCGCTTCGCTCGGCGCCGGCAACTACCGGCTGCTTCCGTGCACGACGATCACCGATTTCCAGACGCGCCCGCTCGACGCGTTCGCCCGCAACTTCTCGATCGATCTTCCGCCGCGCGTCACCGTCGGCATCAACGAGGGCGATGTGCTTCTCTCGGCGCCGTCGCAGATCGTCGCCAGCTACGACCGGCCGATGTCACCGACGGCCTCCGATCCGGCAAATTACCTGCTCGTCAACGCCGGCCCCGATCGCGTGATCCAGACCGCGAGCTGCGCCGGCGGCGTCGCCGGCGACGACACACGCGTGTCGATCGCCAGCGCAACGGCGAACGGCCTCGATGACACACTGCTGCTCGGCGCCGCTTTAGCCGAGGGGCAGTATCGGTTGATTGTGTGCAGTGCGGTGCAGAGCCTCAGCGGCCTGGCGCTCGACGGAAACGGCGACGCGACCGGCGGCGACGACTTCGTTCGCAATTTCGTCGTCGACCTCGCTCCGCCGGCCGGACCCGCGGTGATCAGCCTGACGCACACCGCCGGCGCGTGGTCGAACGTCAACTCGATCGTGATGCAGTGGAGCGGCGCGTCCGACGCGAACGGCATCGCCAGCTACTTCTTCACGTTCGACACGCAGCCCGGAACGATTCCGCCAACGACGAACGGCCTCGCGTTCGCGCCCGATCCACAGACGACGTCGAGCGGCGCTCTCGCGGACGGCGCATCGTACTGGTTCCACATCCGCGCCTGCGATACCGGCGGCCTTTGCGGCGCAACCGTGCACAGCGGTCCGTTCATGATCGACACGGCGGCGCCGAGCGTGCCGTCGAATGTCATGAGCTCGACGCACACGCCTTCGGTGCCCACGATCGCCCGCGTCATCGGAATGACATGGACCGCTTCATCCGACGCGCTGAGCGGCGTCGCCGGTTACGGATACGCGTTCGACGCAAATACGACCTGGACATGCGATCGCGTGAACCGCGGCGCGCCTGCCGCCGCGTCGAGCACGCCGCTGACGCCGGGAACGTGGTACTTCCACGTGTGCGCGGCCGACCTCGCGGGCAACTGGTCGGCAGCGGCAACCGCCGGACCCTTCATCATCAACGCTTCCACTTTGCCGTACGTCGTGAGCGCGTCGGTTGCAGAGAATGCGGCGCTGAGCACCAGCATCTCGCAGATGACGCTGACGTTCAGTCAGAGCGTCATCGGCGCGAACGCGGCCTCGAATTATGTGCTCGTCTCCGCCGGGCCGAACGGAGCGATCGATACGACCGGCGTCGCCGGCGGCGTCCTTGGCGACGACGTACCCGTGACGGTCGACGACGCTGCGTACGATGCCGCTTCCAACGTCGCGACGCTGACGCTTCACGGCGGCGTGCCGCTCCCCGACGGCCGTTACCGGCTGCTCGCGAGCGCGGCGATTCAGAATGCGGCCGGCGACAAGCTCGACGGAAACAGTGACGGCATCGCCGGCGATGACTTCCTGCGCAACTTCATCGTCGATACGATGCCGCCGCTCGATCCCACGACGGTTCACAGCACCACTCACGTAGCCGGCGTCTGGTCGAACGTTGCCGTCATCGGCATGCAATGGAGCGGCGCGAGCGATGCGATCGGCCTCGCGGGCTACTCGGTGCAGTTCGACGCAAATCCGACGACGGTTCCCGACACGTCGATCGAGGTGGCGCAATCGAGCGATCCGCACTCGGTCTCCAGCACCGCACTGGCGGATGGTGTCTGGTACTTCCACCTTCGCACCTGCGATCTGGCGATGAACTGCACGGCGGGCCTGCACGCCGGTCCGTATCAAATCGATCGCACGGCGCCACTGCCGCCGGTCATCGGTGCCGTTGCCGCAACGAATACGATCACCGCGAGCTGGCCGGCGGCAACGGATGCGCTGAGCGGCGTTGCAGGCTACAGCTACGCCTTCGATCAAAACGCCTCGTGGACCTGCGATCAGATCAACCGCCTCACCGCGACGACGATCACGAGTCCGCCGCTGTCGGGCGGCACGTGGTACGCGCACGCGTGCACCGAGGACAATGCGGGAAACTGGTCGCCGGCAGCGACTGCCGGGCCGGTCACGCTCGACGAACCGGAAGACATTCCGGCGCTCTCGCCGATGATTCTGCTGCTTCTCGCCGCAACGCTCGCCGCGGTGGCCCTGCGAAACCTCCTGCGGTAGCCGTCACGCGGCGATCTTCGTGAAGATCGGCGTCATCCGAGAAGAGTCGATCGCCGTGCGGGGCCGAAAAAGGCAACTCGCAAAGAGTGCGAATGGAAGCGTGGTCAAAACGAGCTTGACATCGTAAAGTGGGCGGCGCCACGTCGCCGCCGTTGGGAAGTGAAGGACTTCTCATGGAAGCGAACGACCCCTTGTCGGCTGCTGCGCCGAGTTGGACGGCGCCGGCCCTTGCGAATATGTCCGTTCTGACATATGTTGTTCGTACGTGCCGGGCAAACCACTCGTCTGGTTGCATGGCGAGGTGAAGACGCCGCCGTTTTCGGCGAAGGCGAGAGCCGAGGCCGGCTACCTTCTCCGGTTGCTGCAGGAAGGCGAGCGTCTCGGCTTGCCGGAGTCTCGGCCGATGCCAGCGGTTGGTGCGAACTGCCACGAGTTGCGCGTGGTCGATGAGAGAGTGAACTGGAGGATCTTGTACGCGTTGACAACGGACGCCGTTGTCATTCTCGAGGTCTTCGAGAAGAAGACGCCAGCAACGCCGAAGCAGATCCTGGATGTGGCAAAGCGACGTTTCAAACAGTACCTGAGAGACGCTGAGGAGGATTGATGCGAGCGGCAAAACAGAAACGGTTGGAGAAGGCGGGCTGGCGAGTCGGCGATGCTCCGGAATTCCTGGGTCTCGACGAGGTT
>DATIZY010000265.1:0-4240 GCA_035516895.1 Thermoanaerobaculia bacterium
ATGCACGGCCGAGGGTGATGAGGTCGCCGGGGATCGCGAGCTGCTGCGGTGGGATTCCCGGCTGATAGACCGTGAATCGGACCTGCGATCGATGCTCGACGTCGGCGGCCATGCTTGGAAGAGGTGCGATTATAGAGTCAACAGGTTATTCGGAGCGACGATTCTCTGTGCAGCGACGAGCGCGACTATATCGCTACTGGCTGCCGCCGATTCTCTGCGCGGCCGCGATCTTCTTCGCCTCGACCTCGGCCCTTTCCGCGGAGAACACCGGCAGCGCGCTCGCGGCGGTCATCAATGCGTTCGTCGGCCACCCGCTGACGACATCACAATTTAACGTCATCCATTTTCTCGTCCGCAAAGCCGGCCACCTCACCGAATACGCGATCCTCGGCGCGCTGCTCTTTCGAGCGTTTCGCGGAGAGGAACGAGGCTGGCGACTGCGATGGGCGCTGTACGCCGTCGCCGTCGCCGCGCTCTACGCGGCGAGCGACGAGCTCCACCAGTCGTTCGTGCCGGGCCGCACGCCGGCGGTCGCGGACGTGCTCATCGACGCTGCCGGCGCCACGCTCGTGCAGGTGCTATTCTTTCGACGATGACACAGCGGATTGTGATGTGCCTTCTTCTGGCCGCATCCACCGCGGTCGCGGCGGAGCAGCATTTCCTTTCGCAGGTCTACACGATCGATCGCAAATATCGATCGATGGAAGGTCCCTCCAGCGTTCAAACCGTCTACCTCGGCGATCGCAATCATCCCGAGCTCCTGTGGATCACCGGCATCCGCACCGAAATGGTCATGGAAGACGGAACGACGCCGCAGCTGCCGGAGCTCATGTGCCACGTTAACGTCGATCTCGACGCGAGCAAGCACCAGGCGCTGTTCGATCTTCCGCGCCCGGTCGCGGCGCGGTTGATGACCCTGTCGCAGGGCATGCTCGATTCGGAGCTGCCGCCGGGGTTCGGATTTCCGATCGCCTCCAATGAGCCGCTGCTCCTCTTCACGCAAGTCCTGAATCTCAACATCGAGCATCCGAACAGCCTGAAAGTGCGGCACCGCGTGACCGTCGAATACGTCCGCGACGCCGATCTCAAACAGCCGATGCACGCGCTGTTCAACCTCGGCGCATCGGGCATGGTGCAGCTCAACAACAACCCGCTCGCACTGACGACGATGATGGATTCGAGCGAGCACCACGGCGCGAGCTGCCTCATCGGACAGCGCGCGCCGCAGGCGGCCGCGAGCTCCGCCGATTACGTCGATCCCGAGGGCCGCCATATGACCGGCCATTGGATCGTTCCGCCGGGCAGGCAGGTCAACGCCAGCGACATCACATGGTTTCTGCGTTTGCCCTTCGACACGAAGCTGCATTACGCGGCCGTGCATCTGCACCCGTTCGCTGAATCACTGTCCGTGCGCGACGTGACGACCGGACAGACAGTGCTGATGTCGCACGCGACCAATCCGGCGAAGGGCATCGGCCTGACACACGTCGACGCGATCCGCAGCAGCGCCGGCATTCCGTTCTACAAGGATCACAAGTACGAGCTCGTCAGCGTCTACGACAACACGACGCACGAGAACGCCGACTCGATGGCCTCGGTTTTCCTCGGCCTCGATGATCCCGATTTCGTGAGGCCGTCGAACGCGGAGATCGCGCGGCGCACCGCGGCCCTGTTCGACAGCGATCGCGTGACGATTCACACGACCGCCGGCGATTTCACGGCGCTCCTCGCGCGCGACGCCGCGCCGGGCACATCGCTGCAGTTCGCGCGGCTCGCGCTCGCGGGCGCGTTCAATCGCGCGGCGACGGCGAGCTCGGGGTCGGAAGTTCGTCTCAGCATTCGCGAGACGGATTCGAATCGAAGACTTCTCGAGCCGCTCGGCGATGATCGCGGCCTTCCGCTGAAGGCAGGCACGGTCGCGTACTGCTCGCCGACGGCGGCGAACGCCGACATCACGATCCGCTTCATCCTCGCCGGCACGCCGGCCGCCGAGTCGCGCTGCGTCGGCTTTGCCCGCATCGCGGATGGCGAGAACGTGCTGCGCGCGATCCACGAAGCGCCCGCCGGCACGAGCGCGTTCGTGTCATCGCTGGAAACATCGCGATAGAGCGTTGATCGACGGCTCTCAGCCCGCCGGCGGCCCGGAGCGGCCGCCGCTCCACATGCTCAGAATGACACGCGGGCAGAGTGTTATTCTTAACTTCGTGAAACGTCGCCTCCTTGCGCTGTTCGTGTTTTCGCTCGCCGCGCTGCCGCTCGTCGCCGAGCAGCAGGTCGTGCTCTCGCCCGTTTATCCGATCGCAAAAAAGTACCGGTCGATGGAAGGCCCCTCCGCGGTGCAGACCGTCTACCTCGGCGATCGCACGAAGCCGGAGCTCGTGTGGCTGACTGCGATCAGGACCGAGGTGGTCGGCGCGGACGGGAAGACGCCGATGCCGTCCGAGCTGATGTGCCACATGAACGTCGACATCGATCCGACGCGGCACAAGGCGCTCTTCAATCTCACGCGATTTCCCGCGCAGCGGCTGATGACGATCTCGCAAGGCATGCGCGTCGCGAGCGGCGCATTCGAAGCGCGCGTGCCGGACGGCTTCGCGTTTCCGATGGCCTCCAACGAGCCGCTCTACGTCTTCACGCAGGTCCTCAATCTCAACATCGAGCATCCGAAGAATCTGAAGGTCCGGCATCGCGTGACGTTCGAGTTCGTACGCGATCGCGACCTCAAGCAACGTCCGGTCGCTCTCTTCAACCTCGGCATCTCCGGCATGGTGCAGATGGCAGGGAATCCGCTCGCGCTGACATCGATGTCGAGTGTGGCAGCCGGGCTTCCTCCCGCCTCGGCGTCGTCTGAAGGCGCCGCGGCGACCCACGGCGCGAGCTGCCTCATCGGTCAGCGTGCGCCAAACGCGGGCGGCATGTCGGCGGACTACGTCGATCCGAACGGCCGCCACTTTACCGGCCACTGGGTCGTGCCGCCGGGCAAGCAGGTGAACGCGAGCGACGTCACCTGGTTCATGAACCTGCCGTACGACATCAAGCTGCATTACGTGGCCGTGCACCTGCATCCGTTCGCGCAGTCGCTGACGCTGCGGGACACGACGACCGGAACGGACGTTTTCAAAGCGACAGCGACGAATCCGAAGCATCGCATCGGGCTCGAGCACGTCGACGATATGGTGAGTCTCCCCGGCGTCGAGCTGTACAAAGCTCACAAATACGAGCTGGTGAGCGTCTACGACAATCCGACGAAGCACAACGTCGATTCGATGGCGTCGATGTATTTCGGGGCCGAGGATCCGGAGTTTGTCGCGCCGACGCCGGAGCAATTGGCCGAGCGCGGCGTGACGATCGTCGAGGGCAGCGCGCTCGTTCTGCGAACCTCCGTGGGCGACGTCGGCGCGATGCTGCTCAACACGCCGACGAGTCTGCAAGTGGCGAAGGCGATCGTCACCGGCGCGTTCCGCGACGCCGAAGCGCAGGTGAGCGATTCCGGGATCGCCTTCGTCGCGAAAAACGTCTTTCCCCCGACCGGCGAAGCGGAACACGATCACGCGCCCGGCGCGATTTCGCTGTGCCGGGGCCAGGGCGAATCGTCGATCGTCGTCGAAACCCGAAAGACGCAGGAGTTCGACGGCCGCTGCACGGTGTTCGCGCATGTCGGTCCGGGCAGCGCGGTCTTGCGCGCGATCGCAAGCGCCGGCTCGGCCACTCTGCTGCGGGCGGAAGTGCTGAGCGGTCCGGACCTGAACGATCTGCGCCTCGCGCCGGCGAAGACGATCGCGTCGAAATAGCTGGGCGCTGCGCGCTGGGCGTTAGGCATTAGACGCTGGGCGTTAGGCGCTGGGCCGCAGGCGTCAGGCCTCGGGTGCCAGGCCTCAGGCGTCAGGCCTCAGGCGTCAGGCCTCGGCGTCAGGCCTCAGGCCTCGGGCGTCAGGCCTCGGGTGCCAGGCCTCGGGCGTCAGGCCTCGGCGGCGTGGTCGTTTCCAATTTCTGGGCGGCGCTCACAGCGCTTGAGGGCAGCACAGACAGTCCGGTCGCTGACGCGTGACACCGCCGGCGACGTCTAGTGATCGGCGGTGGCACGAGAGAACTAATGCCACCAAACGGCCAAGGCCTCAACACGAGTGACGCTAAAGCTAACGACTGACGCTAAAGCTAACGCCTAACGCGAACGCCCAGCCCCTGACACCTGGCGTTCAGCACCTGACGCCTGATTCCTGACGCGTAACGCCCGTCGCCC
>DATIZY010000266.1:0-4491 GCA_035516895.1 Thermoanaerobaculia bacterium
GCTGGCCTGCGTGTGGGTGGCTTGCGAGCAGGTATGCGCGACGACGTTCCAAAGAGCCGCACGCGTGAGCGCCTCGTCGGCGACCTCCTTGCTCGCGCGCCACAGCTCGGCGAGATTCTTCTCGATCGCATTCGGATCGACGGCGACGTCGGACCGCAGCGGATCGAGCGCGCTCGTCACGGCCGTCTCCATTTGCGTCCGTCGCGCTCGATGAGCACATCCGCGGACTCCGGCCCCCACGAACCGGCCGGATACAAATCGGGGCCGCGCGCATCGCTCGCCCACGCGGCGAGAAGCGGATCGAGCCACGCCCACGCGGTCTCGACCTCGTCGCGGCGCGCAAACAGCGTCGAATCGCCGAGCATCGTCTCGAGCAGAAGCCGCTCGTACGCTTCCGGCGGCTCCGCGCCGAACGACGTCGCGTATCGAAACTCCATCGTCACCGGCGCCGTCCGCACCGACGGACCGGGCACCTTGGAATCGAATTTCAGCGAGATGCCTTCGTCCGGCTGAATGCGGATCGCCAGCACGTTCGGCATCGTCTGCACACCGCGCACTTTCTTCCAGAGAGGATACGGCGCGGGGCGGAAGTGAATCGAGATGTCGGTCACGCGCTTCGGCAGGCGCTTGCCCGACCGGATGTAGAACGGCACGTCGGCCCAGCGCCAGTTGTCGACGTAGATCTTCATGGCCGCGTACGTCTCGACATTCGAATCGGGACTGACGTTCGGCTCCTTGCGGTACGCGATCGCTTTCTCGCCGAGGACCGAGCCGTCGCTGTATTGCCCGCGAACTGCGTTCTCCTGCTCGTGTCCCTTCGGAAACTCGCGCAGCGCGCGGAGCACTTTCACTTTCTCGTCGCGCACCGGATCGGCCTCGAACGCCACCGGCGGCTCCATCGCGATCAGCGACACGAGCTGCAGCATGTGATTCTGAATGATGTCGCGCGACACGCCCGCCGACTCGTAGTAGCCGCCGCGCTTCTCCACCCCGATCGACTCCGCCACCGTGAACTGCACATGGTCAATATATTGACGATTCCAGAACGGTTCGAAGATCCCGTTCGCGAACCGCAGGACCAGCAGGTTCTGCACGGTCTCTTTGCCGAGGTAGTGGTCGATGCGGAAGACCTGGCGCTCGCGGAACGTCGTTACCGCGACGCGATTGAGCTCTTTCGCCGACTGCAGATCGTGGCCGAACGGCTTCTCGATGATGACGCGCGTGAAGGGACCGCCGCTTTCGGGATCGGTCACCATCTTCTCCGCGCCTAACAGCTCGGAGATCACCGGAAAGAACTGCGGAGGAACCGCCAGGTAGTAGATGCGGCGGCCGCTCGTGCCGCGCGTGCGGTCGCACTCCTGCAGTTTCTGATTGAGGCGGGCGTACGCCTGCGCATCGCCGAAGTCGCCCTGGACGTAGAACAGACCTTTCGCGAAATTCTCCCAGACCGCGTCGTCGACCGGCCGCGTGCGCGCGAACTTGTCGCAGGCCTCGCGCATCGCCATCCGGAATGCATCGTCGCTGTAGTCCGGACGCGCGAAGCCGACGATGGTCTGTCCCGCCGGCAGAAGTCCGTCGTGCGCGAGCGAGTAGAGGGCGGGCAAAAGCTTGCGCCCGGTGAGATCGCCCGAGGCGCCGAAAATCACCAGGCACGAAGCGTCGGGAACGCGCTCCTGCTCGAGACCTTCGCGGAGAGGATTGGGTGCGAGGGCTTGCGCGGGTGCGGCGACGGACATTCGCCGCAATTGTATGTGAATTAAGAATTTCGAATTTCGAATGAAGAATGAAGAATGAAGAACGGACCGAATTCTGAATTCTTCATTCGAAATTCGAAATTCGAAATTCTTTGTTATCCTCCGCCCGCCATGCCGTCTCGCGTCGCCATCGTCACCGGCCTCCGCACTCCGTTCGAAAAATCCGGCACTCACTACGCCCGCCTCACCGCTCTCGACCTCGGAAAAATGGTCGTCGCGGAGCTGGTCGAGCGCTGCGGGATCGACCCGGCGACCGTGCAGGAAGTCGTCTTCGGCAACGTCATTCCTTCCGTGAAGGCGCCCAACATCGCCCGCGAAATCGTCCTCGGCACCGGCCTGCCGCGAACGATTCCCGGTTACACGGTCGGCAAAGCGTGCGCGTCCGCGAATCAGGCGATCGCGGATGCGGCGAATCTGATTCAGCGCGGCTACGCCGACACGGTGATCGCCGGCGGCGCCGAATCGCTCTCCGACATTCCGATTCTTTTCTCGCGCAACATGTCCGAGGCGTTCACGGGCGCCGCGAAGGCGAAGAGCGTGGCCGCGAAGCTCGGCGCGTTCAAGAAAGTGCGGCCGAAAGATCTCGTGCCCGACACGCCCGCGATCGCCGAATCGACCACCGGTCTGACGATGGGCGAATCCGCGGAGAAAATGGCGAAAGAGAACCACATCCCGCGCGAGGCGCAGGACAAATTCGCGCTGCAGAGCCACAAGCGCGCGGCCGCGGCGACGTCGAGCGGGCGATTCAAAGACGAAGTCATGACCGTCGTCGTGCCGCCATCGTTCGATCACATCGTCGAGACGGACAACCTCATTCGCGCGGACACGACGCTCGAGCAGTTGTCGAAACTCAAGCCGGTGTTCGATCGAAAGTACGGCACGCTGACGGCCGGCAACTCGTCGCCGCTGACCGACGGCGCGGCAGCGGTGCTCGTGATGTCGGAGGAGAAAGCGAAAGCCGTGGGGTTCAAACCGATCGGATACCTGAAGAGCTGGGCATTCGCGGCGACCGATCCGAACGATCAGCTGCTGCAGGGGCCGGTGTTCGCGCTGCCGGTTGCGCTCGAGCGCGCAGGCATCACGCTGAAGGACATCGGCGTCATCGAAATGCACGAGGCGTTCGCGGCGCAGGTGCTGTCGAACATTCAATGGATGGGCTCGAAGAAAATCGCCGGGGAGAAACTGGGACGCAGCGAGCCGGTGGGAGAGATCGATCCGGAGAAAATCAACCGAACCGGCGGATCGATTGCGCTCGGACATCCGTTCGGCGCGACCGGCGCGCGCATCGTCACGACCGTATGCAACGAGCTGCAGCGAACCGGCGAGCAGTACGGCCTCGTGACGGTCTGCGCCGCGGGCGGAATGGGTGTGGCGATGGTGCTCGAGCGGGAGTGACCTGCGCACCACGTCGATTGCAGTGGACCGCGCTGACTCGCTTCCCTTTCGCCTTCGGAGAGAAGCGGCAGGCTTGCGCATCGACTGGTGCGCGATGCCGGACCGCAATCTGCGCGAGGCGTTCTTCGATCAGTCGATCGCGCGCCGGTTGTCCTTGGACCCAGGCAGCCTGAGCTCGTCGTCGATCTCCACGCTTCCAGCGGAGAATGACCCCGCCGATCGCTTCGCCGGATTCATCTTTCACGGTTCGCGATGCGGCTCGACGCTGGTTGCGCAGATGCTCGCCGCGATCGACGGTCATTCGGTCCTCTCCGAGCCCGCGATCCTCGATCAGGTCCTGCGGTCGGAGGAGGGCGGAACGAACCTTCTGCGCGGCGTCATGAACGCGTTTCGGCGATGGGGTGCCGGCCGCCGGCTCTTCGTCAAGTTCATCGCGGCGACGGTCGTCGACGCGCCCCGGATTTCCGACGACACTGCCGATGTACCGCGCCTGTTCCTCTATCGCGATCCTGTCGAAGTCGTGACGTCGCTCGTGGGAAGCCAGAGCGAGCGAATTCCGCCGGGCCTGATGGAGAAAGGCCTGTTGCCCCAAGCCGACCGCCGGAACGACATGCGGCCGGCGGAATTCTGGGCCCGCGTCGTCGGCCGTCAGTACGAGGCAGCTTTGCGCTTTGCGATTCACCCTGTGAACTACACGCAGGTCATCGATGAGAACGACGGCACGATCTGGCGTCACTTCGGTCTGCATCCGACGGAAGCGGAGAAGGCTCTGATGAGCAGCGTCCGCGGACGGAACGCGAAGGAACCCTCCAGGAGCTATGAGGTAACGACGCGAACGGCAACGCCTGAGATCCGTGCGGCCGTTGACCGATTCGCGTTCGAAGCTTACGAGCGCCTGGAACGCGCTCGAAGATCTCTCGCGGTGAATTAAACTCTTCGGATGCCGGAAGTGATTCGCGCCGTCTGCCCGCACGATTGCCCCGACACGTGCTCGATGGTCGTGACGGTCGAGAACGGACGCGCGACGAAGATCGCCGGCGACAAGGAGCATCCCTTCACGCAGGGATTTCTCTGCACGAAAGTCGCGAAGTACCTCGAGCGCACCTATCACAGCGATCGCCTGCTGTATCCGCAGATTCGCGTCGGCAAAAAGGGGGAAGGAAACTTTCGTCGCGCGAGCTGGGACGAAGCGATCGCGATGATCGCATCGCGCCTCAACGCGATCATCGCCGCGGATGGGGCGGAGGCGATTCTGCCGTACTCGTATGCAGGGACGATGGGGCTCGTGCAGAGCGAAGGCATGGCCTCGCGATTCTTCCGCACGATCGGCGCGTCGCAGCTC
>DATIZY010000267.1:0-6588 GCA_035516895.1 Thermoanaerobaculia bacterium
CATTTCTCCGCTCTTGAGCAGGCGTGGTGTCTGTCCGACGGCCTCTTCGCGGCTGTATCCGTAGATCCTCTCGAACGCCGGATTGACGTACGTGATCACGCCGGCGCGATCCGTCGTGAACATCACCTCATCCATCTGCTCGACCGCACGCATCAATCGCTGGACCGTGATCTCCGCATCCTTCTGCTCGGTGACATCCAGACCGACGCCGCTGACCCCGACGATCCTTCCGTCGGAATCGCGCACGGGATTGAGCGTGACCCGTACCGTCCGCATGCGACCCGCAATCGGAACCAGAACGTCCAGCATCCTAGTCTGGCCGGTCGTGAGGACGATCGTAGCGGCCGCCCGCCACTCCTGAACGACTTCCGGAGGCATTCCGAGCTCGCCTCCGGTGCGCCCGATGATGTCGCCGGCATCGAGACCCAACCCGCGACAGAACGCTTCGTTGACCGCGGTCATCCGGCCGGCGGCGTCGAGGCTGAACACGTAGGTCGGCATGCTGTCGAGGAGCCGGTGGAATTTCTCCTCGTTCTCGCGCAGGGCGATCTCCGCCCGTTTTCTCTCGGAGATGTCGGAAACGAGCGCCACGGAACCGGTGAACCGCCCGCCGATCATGAGCGGAGCTCCGCTGATGTGACCGAAGAACGCCTCGCCCGATTTCCGTCGTAGCATCACGTCGTATTCGTCGGACACGCCGCGCCTGCGGCTGACACGATGTTCGTCCAGCAATGCGTTGCTTTCCGGCAGTCCCAGGAGATCGATGGAATCGCGACCCATCAGCTCTTCGGTTGGCGAACCGAGGATTTGCGAAAGCCGTTCGTTCGCAAACGTGATCCGTCCGGTCGGATCGAGCAGCAAAAGGCCTTCATTCATTCCGTCGATGACCCGGCGGAACTGTTCCTCGGAGGCCTGGAGCGCGACGCGAGCGGCATGCTCGGCAGTGACGTCTCGGAGCACGAGCTGCACCGAGCGTTGACCGCGGAAGTCGATCGGCGCCGCCGAAACGGCCGCATGGACCTCGGTTCCATCGATCCGAAGCAGGCGCCGCTCCTCCTCGCGCACGGGCTTCCGCTCCGTCTCAGTCTCATGGCGCCGTGATTTGATGTGCTCGTGAAACTCGCTTCCGAAGAAGTCGAGCACGTCGCGTCCGATCAGCTCGCGGGGATCCGCGGCCCCGAGCAGTTGTGCGGCGGCAGGGTTTGCGAACACGATGCGGTCGCCGGTTCGCACCAGGATCCCGATCGTAGCGTTGTCGACGAGAGCCCGATAGAGCTCCTCACCTTCGCGTAACAAACCACTTCCATTCGAATTGATCCCGTCTTTCATTGGAGGAGCGTTCGGCGGACCGACACGCTGCGAAGTGGCGCCTTCTTTCATTATGCGCTTTCTGGCGTGCAAAGGGACGGCATCACGTGCTTACCGACTGAACTCCATCAGCGTGGCGCGAATCGTCTCGTAGTCGTAAGGCTTTCGAAGGAAGCGCACGTTAGGCCGCGACAGGTACTCGTCGAGGTTCGCCGTGTCGGCGTGGCCGGAGGAGAAGATGACCGGCAGCTTCGGCGAGCGATCGGCGATTTCCCGGTACAAGCCGACGCCGTCGATGTCGGGCAACCCGATGTCGAGGATCAGGGCATCGGGCTGGAACCGTTCGATTGCCGGAATCGCCGCGGCACCCGTGCCCGCGACCTCGACCTGAATGCCGTCCATTTCCAGGAGCATGGCGATCCCGGATGCCACCGCGGGTTCGTCTTCGACGAGCAACACACGCCGGACGGCGAGATCGCCCGATTCCGGCTCACTCGCCGCGATCTGGGGCATTGTATTCGGGACGAAAAGGTGGAACGTCGAGCCCGCTCCCGGTTCGCTTTCGACGAAGATGTGTCCGCTGTGCCGCATCACGACCTGATGGGCGACGGCAAGCCCCAGCCCCGCGCCTCGTTCGACGTTGAAGAGCGGCTCGAAAACGTGGGGCAGATCCTCGCTGCTGAAGCCGGGGCCGTTGTCGCGAACGGTGAAGTGAACGAATCGATCCGGCGACTTCACCACGCCGAAGCGGAACGAGCCCCAGCTCTTCGCCAGCTCGGCGCTGATGCGCAACGTTCCGCCGCCGTGCCGCATCGCCTGGCGCCCGTTGACCGCCAGATCTGTGAGCGCCTCGCCCAGTTGAACCGGATCGGCAAGCACGTAGAGCTTCGCGGACGGCAGCTGCAGGTCGAGGTGAATCGCTGCGCCGAGCAGCGGCGTCACGTCGGCCGCCCAACGCTCCAGAAACCGGGCGACATCGATGCATTCGAGATCCAGCGTTGCCGGACGCGTGAAGCGGAGGATCTCCTCGGTGACATGTTTTCCGCGCCGGACGGCGGCGATCATCGCGTCGGTGACCGACCGCAGCTCCGCAGGCGCTCTTCTCTGGAGCACCTCAGCGTTCGGCTGAATGGCCATCAGAATGTTGTTGATCTCGTGCGCGATGGACGCGGCAATGCGTCCGAGGCTCGCGACGCGCTTCGTTTGCTCGCGCTCCTCGGCCAGCTGTCTCTGCTCGGTGAGGTCGATCATCCTCCCGAGCGCACGGACAGCCCGCTTCTGCTCGTCGCGCTCGATGCTGACGCGATCGAGAACGTGCGCATAGCTGCCGTCCGCGCGCCGGAACCGATACTCGCACGACCACAACGAGGCGCCCGACTCCGATGCCTCTTTCCAGGCGCTGTCGACCCGCTGGCGGTCGTCGGGATGGACCAGCTCGTGCCACCCCTCGAACGTAGTCGGAATCTGGCCTTCTTCGTATCCGAAGAGTGTTGCGTAAGAGCTTCCGCGCCAGATCGCGCCGGTGACCAGGTCGTAATCGCACACCGCGTCGGTTTTCGCGTTCGCGAGCAGCCGAAACCGCTCCTCGGACGCATGCAGGGCTTCGATCGTTTTCGTGAGATCGCGCGTGCGTTGGTTCACCCGCTCTTCGAGCGCGGCCTCCACTGCCTTCTGTGCGGTGACATCGCGCGCGATCCAGATCACGCTCGATTCGTCGAGCGGCGATACGGATGCGTTGAGCCACACGTCGCGATCACCGATTCGCAGCGAGTATTCGACCGTCGTTGACGTTTGCGTCGCCAGAACGGATCGAACGGTTTGGACGCAGGCGTCGGCCATCTCTTTCGGGTAGCGATCGTGGACGCGGCTGCCGACGAGTTCCTCTGTCGTGCGGTAACGGGGCTCCATCTTCGTCGGGACGACTTCGACGACCGTTCCGTCCGCGGCGATGACGAGAATCAGATCTTCAATTGACGACAGCACGGCCCGCAGTTTCGCCTCGGTATGCCGAATCGGTGGTTTCGGGTTGCGCATCAGTTGATGGTTCGCGGCAGACTCTCCGGTCTGCCGAAGAAATAGCCCTGCAGGAGACGGATTCCCAACTCTTCCGCGGCCTCCGCGGTCGCGCGGCTCTCGACGCCTTCGAGAATCGTCTCCATGCCGAGGTCTTCCGCGAGGGCGGCGATGTTGCGGACGATCTTCCGGCGAAGGGTATCCGTTTCGAACGCGGTGCCGAACTGCTGCCCGATCTTGAAAAACTCGGGGCGCACCGTGCGCAGATGCCGCAGATGCGAGTAGGCGATGCCGACGTCATCGAATGCGAACGCGCCGCCTGCTTCCCGGATCCGGGCGATGCCGGCAGCGGTCGCGGCGTCGTCGTTCAGCTCTCCCTGCTCGGTGATCTCGAAGACGAAGCGGTCGATCGAGACGCCGTAGACCATCGCCAGCTCGAACAGGGCGTCCGACAGCTTCCGCCCGGCGGAGAGAAAGTGCGGGTGTACGTTGACGAAGATGCGCGCGGCGGACGGGACCCGTCCGCTGTTGCGGAACGTGTTCTCGATGCATGCTAGCTCGACGTCGATCAACTTTTCCTGCTGCTCTGCGCATCGAAAGAACAGCTCAGGTCCGGCGGCCGAACCGTTCGACGTGATCCGCGCGAGCGATTCGTACGCAAACACACGCGCATCGGTCTCAGTGACGCGCATGATCGGCTGAAACACGTTCCGCAGGCAGCCGCGCCGGAGAAGGTCTCCGACATTGACGAACGGCACGACGGCAGAGAGGTCGTGATGCTGCCGTTCGGACTCGACGAAGGAGAGAAGATCGGTCGATTCGGTCAGGATCATGCGGTCTTCTCCGAGCAATTCGATCGCCCGCGGCACTTTCCACCTAAATTGTTGAATACATGGGATATGCGGCCGAACGTCTCGAGAGGTGGCCGACAAAAACCGGTCAGTCGTTCGTTTTCTGGACGTCGGAACGATCTTTGAGTCTCGCGTAGAGCGTCGAGGGGCTGATTTGAAGCTGCCGCGCCGCTTTGCGGATGTTTCCGCTGGCTGCGGTCACGGCAGCGGCGACGTAGTCGGCGATGACATCATCGAGCGCGCGGATCTCCCACTCGTTGGAAGGAAGCGCGCCGCTCGCGCCGGCGATCGCTTTTGTCTGACTGCTGTCGAGCAGCAGGTCCTCGCTGCGGATCTCTTTCCCTTCGAGCGTGAGCAGCGCCCGTTCGAGGACGTTCCGCAGCTCGCGCACGTTGCCGGGCCACGGATACGATTCGAGCTTGCGGATCGCTTGCGGACTGATCGTCGGCACCGGCTTGCCCATGTCCTTCGCGAGCCTGCGGAGGATGACCTCGACGAGCACGGGGATGTCTTCGAGCCGTTGCCGGAGCGGAGGCATGCGAAGCCGGACGACGTTCAGCCGGTAGTAGAGGTCGGCGCGAAAACGGTTGTTGCTGACGTCGTCGGCGAGCACGCGGTTCGTCGCAGCGATGAGACGAAAATTCGCGCTGAGATCGCGCACGCCGCCGACGCGCCGGAACCGCTTGTCCTCGAGCGCCTTCAGAAGCCGCGCCTGCACGGTGATCTCCATCTCTCCGATCTCGTCGAGAAAGAGCGTGCCGCTGCCGGCGATCTCGAAAAGGCCCTGTTTCGTGTTCATCGCGTTCGTGAACGCGCCGCGCTCGTGGCCGAACAGCTCCGACTCGAGCAGCTCTTTCGATAATCCGGCGCAATTGAGATCGACGAACGGCGCGCTCGCGCGCGGAGAACGGTCGTGGATCAGCCGGGCGAGCACTCCCTTGCCGGTCCCGGACTCGCCTTCGACAAGAACCGGCGAAGCCGCCGACGCGATTTGCCCGAGGAGCTGGTTGAGCTGCTGAATGGCAGCGGAGGTTCCGGGAAATCGTTCGAGGTCACGACTCTCCGAACGCTTGAGCGCAACGAGCTCGCGGCGTGTGGCGAGGATTTTCGAGACGTTCTGGATCGTCAGCGTCAGCGTGTCGAAGTCGAACGGCTTCTGGAGGAACGTCTCCGCACCGAGCTTCACCGACTCGACGACCTTCTCGAACGTCCCGACGCCCGACATCATGATCACGGCCACGGCTTCCGAGTACATCTTGAAGTGTTGCAGCAGCTCGAGGCCGGACATGTCGGGCAGCTGAACGTCGAGCAGAACGACGTCCGGGGAAAACTCGCCGAAGGCCACGATCGCCTCACGGCCGGTGGTGGCGGTGCGCACTTCGTACGATTCCTCGAGCAGGGCGGCGAGGCCCGAGAGAATGCTCGGATCGTCGTCCACGATCAGGACCCGTTCGCGGATGTCGGACACCGTTCGAAAAATATACGCTCGTCCAGCCGGCGGACGCAAAACATTGCCGTGGTTTCGCCTAACTCATAGATATCAAAGGAGGCAGCGGTTGGTACTCCGTTTGGACACTGCGGATGCCGACTGAAGGAGACTGCCAGCCATGACGCAGGACCAACGCCGCATCACTCTCATCGCCCGCGATGCCAGAAGCGCTGCGCGCGACTGGGACGAATCGAATCCGAACCAGCGGATCATTTTCATCGATGCATTTCAATTTCTGCAGTACGCGGTCGAGCGCGCCGTCCAGGAAGCGGCGGAAGACCTGGCGAGGGTGATCATCGACCGCGTCGGCACGCCGCTGCAGTTTCTCGATGTGTTGTCGAAGCTTCCCGTGGAGTTCGTCGGCGATGTGCTGTTCATTCTCGAAAACGGGAGCGCGTATCTGAGCTCGATCGGACGCGGAGGTGACAGGGTTCTCTACGCGCTCAACGAGCACGATGTCGAGTTCTATCTGCACACGAATTCTCTCGTATGGCCGGAGGGGACGCCGGCGGTGCGGATCTCAGCGGCGGCGATCGCGCAGTCCGCGTAGGGTCCGGTTGGGGGCGTGCCTCCCGTATAATGCCCGCGGTTTGGCAAACCGTGGCCCGCGGCCGGGGGGAATCTCCGGCGGCGGGCTGTCGTTAGCAGCGATGCCTTCCTGCAACGTGGGGCTGTAGCTCAGCTTGGGAGAGCGCCTGAATCGCACTCAGGAGGTCGACGGTTCGAGCCCGTTCAGCTCCACCAAAGTTAACGATTTCCGCAACAACAACTTAGCCCGGCCGTCCCAAACGGCCATTCCCCGCCGCAGGACGCGAGTGTCTAGTTCCGCGTCTAGTTCGCATCGCGAACCGGTTTCGATCCATTCACATCGGCGACTCCACGAGGAGGAGAAACTCTGTCCTCATGGAGTTCATGAATCGAATCTCG
>DATIZY010000268.1:0-7772 GCA_035516895.1 Thermoanaerobaculia bacterium
CGGTGAATCGTGCGGTCTGGCCGACCTGCACGCTTCCGATGTCCGACTGATCGACGTCCGCCTGCACCTGCATCTTCGTGAGGTCCTGCGCGATCGAGAAAATCAGCGGAGCCTGGAACGACGCGGCGACCGTCTGACCGATGTCGTATTCGCGGTCGACGACGACTCCGTCGATGGGCGAGATAATCTTCGTGTACTTCAGATTCGTCTCCGACTGCGCGAGGGCGGCCGAAGTCTGCTGGACCTGCGCGACCGCGCCGTCGTATTGCGCCTTGGCCGCGTCGTAATCGGCCTGCGCCGCGAGACCGGCTTTGAGCAGGCGTTCCTGGCGATCGAGGCTGATCTTGTAATTGGCCGCGTCGACTTTCGCCTTCGTCAGGTTCGCCTGCTGCTGCTCGACCTGCGCCTGAAACGGCGTCGGGTCGATCTCGGCGAGCAGCTGGCCCTTTTTCACCGGGCTATTGAAGTCGACGTAGAGCCGCGCGATGACGCCGGAGACCTGGCTGCCGACAGCGACGGTGGTGACGGCGGACAGAGTGCCGGTCGCCGTGACGGTCATCGTGACGTCGCCGCGATCGACTTTCTCGGTCCGATAGTTGAGGTCCTTCGATCCGCGGTGACACGAAAACGAAAGGACAACGAGCAGAGCAATGGCAGAGCGTCGTAATTTCAACAAAACACCTTCCGATACGAACCCATCAGGCAAACGTTGAAAGCGCCAGAGTTTACCGGAGTTCGCGGTTCGCGGTTCGCAGTAGCAGATTTTTTACCGCGACCTGCCAACTGCGAACTGCGAACTGAGTTCTGTTATTCTTCGCGGCCGATGGCGCTATTCACAAAAGACGCTCCGCCGGCCGCTCCTCCCCGTCCGATTCCGCCTCGCACCGCCGACGGTCAGCAGGCTGCGTTCGACGGAACGTTCTTCGGACCCAAGGCCAGCATCGAAGGGACGGTGACCGGTTCGGAGCCGGTGATGATCGAGGGTCACGTCAAGGGGACGATCAACCTCACCGGAGAGCTGCGCATCGGCGTGCAGGCGCGCGTCGAGGCGAAGGTGCACGCGCGCAACGTGACGATCGAGGGCAAAGTCAACGGCGACATCTCGGCCGATGAACGCGTGGAGCTCGTCGCCAGCGCGAGCGTCGACGGGAACATCAAAGCGCCGAAGATCATCGTCGCGGAAGGCGCGCGGTTCCGCGGAAACGTCGACATGGGTTCGGCGAAACCCTCGACGGAAAGCGCCGCCATCAAGAAATAGTTGTCGGTTGTCAGTTGTCAGTTCTCAGAGCGCGGTGGGACGGACAACCGAACACTGACAACTGACAACTTCGGAGTGATCATGCCCAAAACATCCACACAGGAAAAAACGACATTTGCAGGTCTGCGCGAGCCGCGCGAATACAGGAACTACATCAACGGCGAGTGGGTACGCTCGTCGGGCGGACAGACGTTCGAGAACCGCAATCCCGCCGATCGTGAAGACCTCATCGGCACGTTTCAGGAGTCGAACGCCGACGATCTCAACGCCGCAGTCGAAGCGGCCGATCGCGCATTTCAATCATGGCGTCTGACGCCGGCGCCTCTGCGCGCCGAGTTCCTCTACGCCGTCGGAACCGTTCTCAAACGGCGCAAAGAAGAGATCGCGCGCGAGATGACGCGCGAGATGGGGAAGGTCCTGCAGGAAACGCGGGGCGACGTTCAGGAAGCGATCGACATGGCGTTCCTGATGGCCGGCGAAGGGCGGCGCCTGTTCGGTGTGACGACGCCCTCCGAGCTGCCGAACAAATTCAACATGGCCGTGCGCATGCCGCTCGGCGTGGCCGGCCTCATCACGCCGTGGAACTTTCCCATCGCCATTCCCGGATGGAAGTCGCTCGCGGCTCTCATCTGCGGCAACACCGTCGTGATCAAGCCGGCGTCGCTCACGCCGCTGTCGGTCATCATGTTTGCCGAGGCGTTCGAAGAGGTCGGATTGCCGAAGGGAGTGTTCAACGTCGTCACCGGCGGGGGACGCGAAGTCGGCGAGCCGATGTTGCGTCATCCGAAGGTCGCGGTGATCTCGTTCACCGGATCGACCGAAGTCGGCCGCGACATCTCCGTCGCGTGCGCGCCGCAGTTCAAGCACGTGCACCTCGAGATGGGCGGCAAGAACATCATCATGGTGATGGACGACGCCGACGTCGATCTCGCCGTCGACGGCGCGCTGTGGGGCGCGTTCGGCACCGCCGGGCAGCGCTGCACGGCGGCGTCGCGCATCGTTGCGCATCGCAAAATCTACGATGCGTTCGTCGAGAAGCTCGCCGCGCGCGCGTCGAAGCTCCGCGTCGGCAACGGACTCGATGAGAAGACCGACATGGGTCCGAACATCTCCGCGTCGCAGGTCAAAACGGTCGAGAAGTATGTGCAGATCGGAAAAGAGGAAGGCGCGAGGGTCGTCACCGGCGGATCGGCGCTGACCGACCGCGCGTATGCCAAAGGCCATTTCCATCAGCCGACGGTGTTCGCCGACGTGAAGCCGGACATGCGCATCGCGCAGGAGGAGATCTTCGGGCCGGTCACCGCGGTCATGAGATGCGATTCGGTCGAAGAGGCGATCGCGATCGGCAACGGCGTGAAGTACGGACTCTCCTCGTCGATCTACACGCGCGACATCAACAAAGCGTTCACGGCGATGCGCGACATGTACACCGGCATCTTCTACGTCAACGCGCCGACGATCGGCGCCGAAGTGCACCTGCCGTTCGGCGGGACGAAGCAGACCGGCAACGGACACCGCGAGGCGGGCGTCGCCGGCATCGATGTGTTCAGCGAGTGGAAATCGATTTACGTCGACTATTCCGGCGCGCTGCAGCGCGCACAGATCGACACGGAGGAGCTCTGATGGCGCAGGACATCCACAAAGTGCGCACGGCAAAGCAGGCGCAGGACCCGGTCTGCAAGATGATCGTCGATGTCGAGAGCGCGAAGTGGAAGCTCGAGCACGGCGACCACACGCATTACTTCTGCCGTGAAGAGTGCATGCGCGAGTTCGAGAAAAATCCGAAGAAGTATCACTGATGCGCGCTTCGCGCGCGTTGCCGGTTGTCTGTTGTCGGGGTGGGGATAACAGAGAATAGACAACGGACAACTTCTGATGCGAAGCACGATCGCAATCGCCCTCACACTCTTCGCCGCGACAGCAGTCGCGCAGACGGATGAGCTCGTCAAGCATGAGCTCGCGACCTCGCGCGCGTACGAGACGCTCGAGGTGCTGACCGACGACATCGGGCCTCGCCTCAGCGGCTCGCCCGGCGCCGCGGCAGCAGTCACATGGGCGCTGCGCACCTTTCAGAAATGGGGCATCGCTGCCGACACCGAAAAAGTGATGGTGCCGCACTGGGTGCGCGGCATCGAGACGGCCACGCTCGTCTCCCATCGCAATCAGAAGATGTCGCTGACCGCGTTAGGCGGCAGCGTCGCTACGCCTCCGCACGGCCTCACCGCGGACGTCGTCGAAGTCGACTCGTTCGATGCCCTGAAATCGGCGGACGTCAAAGGCAGGATCGTGTTCTACAACGTGGCGATGGACATGGACCTCGTCCGCGCGCACCGCTCGTTCGACGCGTACCGGCAGGCCGTCGTCTTCCGCGGCGAGGGGCCGAGCCGTGCGGCGGAGTACGGCGCGGTGGCCGTGGTGATCCGCTCCGTCGCGTCGGCGTCGCTGCGCACGCCGCACACCGGCGCGCTTCGCTACGATTCGAAGCAGCCGAAGATCCCGGCCGCGGCGCTGTCGCTCGAAGACGCCGATCTCGTGCATCGCCTCCTCGACAAAGGCGAGCGCGTGCGCATGCACCTCGTGCTCACGCCCAAGACGCTGCCCGACGCCGCCTCGGCCAACGTCATCGCCGAGATTCGCGGCAGCGAGCGCCCCGACGAGATCGTCCTCGTCGGCGCTCATCTCGACTCGTGGGATCTCGCCACCGGCGCCATCGACGACGGATCCGGCGTGGCGATGGTCATGGAGACCATCCGCCTCCTGCACGAGATGCACCTGCAGCCGAAGCGAACGATCCGCTGCGTGCTGTTCATGAACGAAGAGAACGGACTCAACGGCGGGCGGCGCTATTTCGCCGAGCACAAAAACGAGAAGCACGTCGCCGCGATCGAGAGCGATTCGGGCGCCGCGGCACCCATCGGATTTTTGACGACGTTGAAAGGCGACGCCGCCGCGGACCTCGAACGGCAGATGCAGCTGCACTTCGAGACCGGCAGCGACACCGGCGCCGACACTTCGTTCCTGATCGAGGCGGGCGTGCCGGGCTTCGGCTTCGTTCCCGAGCCGCTGCACTATTTCGATTACCACCACAGCGCGGCCGACACGCTCGACAAGATCGATCCGAAAGAGCTGGCGCAGGACTCCGCGGCGGTTGCACAGCTGACGTGGATTCTGGCGAACGAGTAGGAGGAGGGCGTCCCGCACGCAATTCCCGGCCGTTGCAGCCAGCAATCATCAAGGAGATCAATGCGAACGTGACCGGCGCGACATGCGCGGTCACTGCGTGTGAGACGCTCGCGCTGCGCGCAGCATCTGCTCGCCTTGCGAGCGGAAAAAGCGTGCGCCATCGTTGTTGCCGAGGTCCTGCATTTCGCGCGCTGCGAGGAAGTAGGTCGCGGGCACGGGCGAGGCTTTCACCATCGCCTCGAGCGTCGGTCCGATCTCGGTGAAGCGATGCTCCGACGCGAGAAGCAGCGCGAGCATCACGTACGAGTCGTTCGTGGCCGGGAAGCGCTGGATCTCGTCGCGAAATGCGGCCTCCGCTTCCTGATTGCGGCCCATGCGCGCGAGGATGTCGCCGCGCGTCGATGAGATCGTCGCGACCGGATGGTCGCCCTGATTTCCCGCGGCGCGTTCGATCATCGCCAGCGCCTCGTCGAGCTTGTGCTCCTCGGCCAGAATCCGGGCGAGCATGATCATCGCTCCAATGCGCGGCAGCGCCTGACGCGCTTCCTGCTCCGCTCGCGGCAGATCGTTCTGCCGTTCGGCGATCCCGGCGAGGACGAAGTGCGCGTCCTTCGGGTCGAGCTTCATCGCCAGCTCGGCGTTCGCCGCCGCCGCTTTGTAATCGCCGCGATCGAAATCGAGCTTCGCCACCTCGCTCGCCACGGAGTCGGCGAGCTGCGGCGATCGCCGGACCGCTTCGCGATACGCATCGAGCGATTCCTGCAGCATGCCGAGGCGGCGATAGTCGCCGGCCATCTGCGTGTAGACGTCGACGAGATCGGGATTGCTCTTCAGGATCTGCTTGCAGAGCTCGATGCTTTCCCGATACTTGCCTTCCTGATTCAGCACGAACGTCTGCTGCACCTGCTGCAGGACGCCGATGTTGTCGCGCGGATTTTTCAGCGGGCCGTTCGACTGCGACGCGGCTCCCGACAGATATCCCAGCGCCGCGAGCTTCGCCCGCTCCTCGGAATTGGCCGGCGCCTCCTGCTGCAGATTGAGCGGGATCGCGGAGAGCTGATTCGCGAGCGCGAGCGACTGGCGGCGGTCCTGCGCGCGAATGTTGTTCGTCTCGCGCGGATCCCTGACGATGTCGTACAGCTCGGGCACGGGGCTTTCGATGTAGTGATCGCGCGCATCGGTCATCGAACGCAGCTGGCTCCAGCCGAGGTTAAGGCGCGGGTACATCGTTTCGCTGTAGATGTCTCGCGTTTGCGGATGCTCGGCGAGATCGACGAGCGACATTCCGGGAAGTCCGGCCGGCACGTTGCCGCCGACGGCGCCGACGATCGTCGGCAGAATGTCGACGAGCTGCGCGGGGACGGCGACGCGTTTGCCGGCGAGATTGCTGCCGGGCAGCTTCACGATCAGCGGGACGTGCAGCTCTTCGCGATACAGCAGTACGCCGTGCTCCGCTTCGCCGTGATCGCCGAGGCCTTCGCCGTGATCGCCGCAAAGGACGATGAGCGCTTTGTCGTAGAGCCCGCGCTTCTGCAGCTCGTCGAGAAATTCGCCGAGGTAGAAATCGGCCGTGGCGATCTCGCCGTCGTACGGCCGCGATGCGTATTTCGTTTTGAACGGCTCGATCGGCTCGTACGGCGAATGCGGCTCGAACAGATGGAAAAACAGAAAGAACGGTTTCGCTTCGACGCCGCTGAGCCAGTTGAGCGCGACGCGAAGCGTTTCGTTGCCCGGCCGCTGGATCGCGCCCAACGTCGCCGAATCCCACACCGGCATCGAGTCGTCGTAGAAATCGAAAATCGATCGCATGCCCGTCTCGCCGCGCAGTACGTAGGCGGAGACCGCGGCGCCGGTCGCGTAGCCGCGCTTCGCGAGCAGGCGAGGCAGCGTGTTGTCGAGGTCGCGATCGAGCTTGTAGCCGATGTTGCTGCGCACGCCGTTCTGAAACGGCAGCCGTCCGGTCATGATGCTGACGTGCGACGGCAGCGTGAGCGGAACGTGCGAGTACGCGTTCTCGAAAACGATGCCGTCGTGCGCGAGGCGGTCGATGGCCGGCGTGTCGACGAGCTTCGCGCCGTAGATCGACAGATGGTCCGCGCGAAGCGTATCGATCGAGATGAGGATGACCGGCGCGTTCGGGAAGGCGTGCGGAACGCGCGCGCGGCAGCCGATCACCAGCAAACAGGCGGCGACGAGAATCCGTTTCAAGACCGTCGGCTAAAACACGTTTTCAATCGGAATGTTTCGCGGCGCAAAAAAAACGGGGCGGCCGAAAGCCGCCCCGCGGTGACAGGATCCTCGGTTGCGACTAGAACCGCACTCCCGCGTAGACGAGATACTGCCTCGGCAGCACGTAGCTCGTCGCGCTGGACGGAGTGCCGAACGTCGACCGCTTCGTGAAGGCGGTCGGATAGCCCAGGCTGTCCTTCGGGCTGTTCGGATCGGCGACGATCGACGTGTTCCACGTGAGCAGCGTGTTGCTGTTGAAAACATTGGTCACGTCGAGCTTGACCCACGGCGTCACTCTTCCGGCCACCGGAATGCTGTACTGCAGCGATACGTCGAAGAGCGAGGACGCGTTGAACTTGCCCGCTCCGCGGTCGCCGAAGAAGAGCGTCACGTTCGGGTCTTCGCTGTGGTAGCCGGGGTTCAGACTGGCGGAGACCGACGAGCGGGGAACGCTCGCCGTGTAACTGAACGTCTGCGGCGAGTCATAGCGATAGAGAAGTCCCGCCGTGAGATTGCCGGCATTGTGGAAATTGAAGTTGTACGTGGTCCACAGCCGGACGCGGTCCGCCTCGTACTGCGCGAGATGACCCGTCGGAATCTCGCGCGGGCTCTGGATCTCGGGACGGTCGCCGTAAGGCGAGGTGCTGATGCCCTGTCCGCCTTCGCCCTCGTAGTCGCCGTCGTTCTTGAACTGGTGCGTCCAGTTGCCTTCGACGCCCCAGGCGCTCGTCATGTTGTAGTGAGCCTGCAGCGTACCCGCCTGGTAGTCGCGCTTCGGACCGGAGCTGTTCTTGTACTCGATGTTATCGACGCAGCCGGCGTCGACGCCCTGAAGCACGACTTCCGTGCAGCCGTTGTTGATGGTGATGAAGTCTTCAATGACGTCCTTGAGGCTGCGCTGCGTGTACGTGGCTTTTGCCCAGCCGGCTTTCGAAAGCGCGGTGCCGAATGAAAACGTGAACTCGTCGTTGACGGGCGATTGCAGCCCGCTGCGGACGATGACGTTCGCCGTCGGAGCGTTCGCATAGAAGAACACGTAGTTTGCGGGATCGAAGCCGGGCGCGAAATCGCGTCCTGCCCCCGCGGGTCCGACGTAGTAGCC
>DATIZY010000269.1:0-24360 GCA_035516895.1 Thermoanaerobaculia bacterium
AAGGTCCTGCGTTCCCATCGGCGTGATCGCGAACGTCGCGGCCGGTGTCGACACCATCGTCATCTCACCCATCGGCGTCTTCATCACCTGACGGTGCGAGTCGGGGAATTGCGTGATGCTCTCCATCTCGACATTCATGGGACCCTGGGGCGTCGTCACCGAGATCGTGCCGGCCTCGCGTACGGCCTGGATGTTGTTGATCGCAGCGGCTCCGCCGACGAAATCGCGCACCTTGTTGATGAGCGCTTTTCCTTCGGCGCTGCTGCCGGCCGGCGCAGACGTCGATGACGCCGAAGCGCTCTGCGTGCCCGGCTCTGGAATCGTGATGTCGATGGGCGTCGCTTTTCCGTAGGCGACGTTGAGCGGTTTCTCGAAGTCCTTCTGGTTGCCGACAACGAGGATCGCCAGCTCGTCGGGATGAACGTACTTCTTTGCCACGCGCGCGACATCGGCCGCGGTCACGCTCTCGATGCCCTTCTGATATTTCTGGAAGAAGTCGCTCGGATAGCCGTAGAACGCGAGCAGCTGCTGCTGACCGAGGACTTTGGCGGGGGAGTCCATGGTGAAGACGAATGCGTTGAGGATCGAATCCTTCGCATGCTTCAGCTCATCGGCCGTGAAGGGCTTCGTCTGCAGGTCGGCGATCTCCTGTTTCAACAGATCGATCGACTGAATCGCCGACTGGCTTTTCGTGGCCATGAATGCGTTGAAAAGCGTCGGGTGATCCCAGCCGGCGCCGACGCCGCCGCCGACTCCGTAGGCGAGGCCCGCTTTCGAGCGAATGTCGTTCATCAGACGGCCGGAGAAACCGCCGCTGAGAATCTCGTTCATCACCGTGACGGCGTAGAAATCGGGACTGCTTCGCAGCAGGGTATCGGGATGGACGGCGGCGATGTTCGCCTGCGTCACGTCCTCCTTCGGGATGTAGTACACGCCCGGCTTCGCCGCCGCGGTCACCGCGGGAGGCGGGGGCGCGGCTTCACCGCGCGGCCACGACTCGAACGCGGCGCGAAGCTTCTGTTCCATCGTCTTCGCGTCGAAATCGCCGACGAGGCCGAAGACGATGTTGTTCGGATGCACGAAGCGGCGATGGAACGCGAGGAGGTCGTCGCGCGTGATGTTGTTGATCGTCGCGTACTCCGGCGTGCGCGCGTACGGCGAATCGGCGCCGTAGCCCAGCTTCTGCGCCTCGCGCGCGAGGATTCCCTGCGGCTCGTCGTTGCGACGCGAAATGGCGGTGCGCGCCTGCGTTTTCGCGAGATCGATCTTGTCCTGGCGGAACGCCGGCTTCTGCAGAACATCGAGGAAGATCGGGAAGACGAAATCGAAATCGTTTTTCAGAACGTCGAGCGTGACGCGGGTCGCGTCCTCGCTCCCGAACGTCTCCACGCGCGCGGCGCGCGATTCGAGAATGTCGTCGAGCTGATCGCCCGTGCGCGACTCGGTGCCGCCGGTGCGCCACGATCCGGCGAGGATGCCGACGAGACCCGCTTTGTCGGCGGGAACGTCGCGCGCGCCGCCGTGGATGAGCGCCGATCCGCGGATCAGCGGAAGCTCGTGGTCTTCCTGCAGCAGGATGATCATGCCGTTCGGCAGATCGACCCGCGTCGGCTGTTCCGGCGTGAAGGCGCGCAGCGCAGGGGTCTTGATTTCCTTGTAGCTGTGGACCTGAGCGAAGGCGGGGACGACCAGCAGCAGAAACGCGGCGAATACATGGAGCACCGGCTTTAGCCGGTCGGTCCCGACCGAAGCCGGATTGGTCCCCACTGAAGCCGGGTCGGTCCCGACTGAAACCGATTTGTTCCCGGCTGAGGCCGATCTGATCCCGGCTGAAGCCGCATTGATCCCGGCTGAAGCCGGGGCTCCATTCTGTGTCGGCGATTTCACTTCGCACCTCCCTTCGCCGCCGCAGCGGGCGGCGCGGACGAGTTGTCGATGTACGCGATCGTGCGGTTGTCGATGCGGAACGTCTTGTTCGCGACGCGCCGCACGTCGGCCGCCGTGACCTTGTCGATGCGGTCGATCTGGCGGAACAGATCGCGCCAGTCGCCCATCTCGGTCTGCGCGAGCGCGAGCTGCAGCGCGAGGCCCGAGTTGCTGTCGAGCTCACGCAACAGCTGCGCTTTCGCGCGCGTCTTCACCGATTGCAGCTCTTCCGGACTCACATCCTCCGTCTTGAGCTTGTTCGTTTCGTCGGCGATGGCCGCGGTGATTTCCTGCGGCGTGTGGCCGGGCGTGGTGATCGCGAAAAATGTGAAGAGGCTCGGATACTTGACGCCGGGAAATCCGTTGAAGCCCTGCGCCGCGGCGGCGATTTTCTTGTCGCGAACGAGCGACCGATAGAGCCGCGAGGTGCGGCCGGTCGAAAGCAGCATCTCGATCACGTCGTAGACAGGATCGTCGGGATCGTTGATGGAACCGCGGTGATAGCCCTCGAGGTACACCGGCTGGCTTTTCTCGTGGATGACGACATCGCGCTCGGCGTGCTGCGGCGGCTCGACAGTCCTCAGCGGCTCGGGCAGCGGCCGCTTCGGCAGACGGCCGAAGTATTTCTCGACGATCGGCATCGCCTGCGACGCTTTCACATCGCCGACGATGGCGACCACCATGTTCGCCGGCACGTAGTATTTCTTGAAAAACGCGGCGGCGTCGGTCGCGGAGAACGATTTCAGATCCGACGGCCAGCCGATGGTCGGGTAGCCGTACGGATGAGCCTCGAATGCGGCGGCGAGAAACTCCTCGACCAGGCGTCCGATCGGGCTGCTTTCCGTGCGCATGCGCCGCTCTTCGAATACGACGTCGCGCTCTTTGTAGAACTCGCGGAACACGGGATGGAGGAAGCGCTCCGATTCGAGATACGCCCACAGCTCGAGACGGTTCGACGGCAGCGAATAGAAAAAGACCGTCTCGTCGGAGCGCGTGAATGCGTTCATGCCGACGCCGCCGGCCTGATCGACGATCTTCGAGAACTCGTTCGGCACGACGTACTTCTGCGCCTGATCGATCGCGTCTTTCCAGGCCTTCTCGAGCTGCGCGACCCTCTGATCGTCGTGGCCGACCGTCTTCTCGCGCTCGACGAGATAGGCGTTGTACGCGCTTTCGACTTTCTGGAGCGCGGCCTGTTCGGCCTGGTAGTTCGTCGTTCCGACTTCCGTCGACCCTTTGAACGCCATGTGCTCGAACATGTGCGCTAGGCCGGTGATCCCGGATACTTCGTTCGCGCTGCCGACGTTGACGACCATCGCGTACGAAAACACCGGCGCTTCCGGACGCTCGTCGATGATCACCGTGAGCCCGTTGGCGAGCTTGTGGACGCTCACGTGCTTTTCGAACGACGCGAGGTCCTGTGCGCACAGTGGCAGCGCCACGATGAACAAAAGACAAAAGATTTTTTTCATAGACCCTCCGGGTGGCAGAGCATTCTATGATGCGACGATGACAATTGCCGAGACGTTTCTTGCAGAACTCGATCGTGAAGCCGGAGGCACCATCAAAGCGCTCGAACGCGTGCCGAAAGACAAGCTCGACTGGCGGCCGCACGCGAAATCGCGCACGTTAGGCGAGCTGGCGCAGCACGTTGCCGCGCTGCCATCGTTTGCCGCCCTCGGCTTGCGCGAGGGAAAACGTGAAATGGCCACCGCGCCGAGGCCCGGATCCGCGCCGGATCCGAACTTTGCCGGCACGTTCAAAAAAGCAGTCGCCGATTTCAAGTCCTCTGTGGCGGCGATGTCGGACGAGCGCCTTCAGAACGAGACCTTCTCATTCACTGCCAACGGACAGCCGGTGCGGACGTTTTCGAAGGAGGTCTTCCTGCGCAACGTGGTGATGAATCATTTCATCCATCATCGCGGCCAGCTGACCGTCTATCTGCGCCTGCTGGACATTCCGGTGCCGGCGATCTACGGCGTCAGCGCCGACGAGAACCCGTTCGCGCGTCCGTGACGGTTTTCACCACAGGGACACACAACGCGCGGAGTCTCCGCGACCTCTGTGCCTCTGTGGTGCACTAAACTCTCGAGCCATGCGACTCATCGCCGGCGACATCGGCGGCACGAAGACGCTGCTCCGCTGCATCGACGAAGACAAGGTCATCGCCGAGGAGCGGTTCGCCAGCGCGTCGTATGTGACGTTCGACGCGCTGCTCACCGAGTTTTTCGCGAAGTGCAAGGGGCCGATCGATGCGGCCTGCTTTGCCGTCGCCGGTCCGGTCCTCGAGGGACGCGCCGAGGTGACGAACCTGAAGTGGGCGATGGATGCGCTGAAGCTCGCGAAGGGCTTCGGCATCGGCCAGGTTGCCCTCATCAACGACTTCTACTCCGTCGCCCTCGGCGTCCCGCTTCTCGGGCCGGACGATCGGCTGTCGCTGCACGAGGGCGTGCGCAAACCGCACGAGCCGATCGCGATCCTCGGCGCCGGCACCGGGCTGGGCGAGGCGAACGTCGTCTGGAGCGGCGATGAGTGGAACGTGATTCCGTCGGAGGGCGGCCACGCCGATTTCGCACCGCAGAACGAGCTGCAGGCGAAGCTGATGCTGTCGATCGTGGCGAAATACGGCCACGCGAGCTGGGAGCGCGTCTGCTCGGGCAGGGGATTGGTAAACATCTTTACCTTTTTGGGAGGGGCAGCGAAGGATGCCGACCCGGCGCGCATCGCGGCGCTCGCCGATTCGGGCGATGAGATCGCGCTGAAGACGTTCGAGATGTTCGTCGAAATCTATGGGGCCGAGGCGGGCAACATGGCGCTGCGTGTCCTGGCCCGCGGAGGCGTCTACCTCGCAGGCGGAATCGCCGCGAAGAATACGAACTTCTTCACTGACGGCCGCTTCGTGAATGCATTCGTGCGCAAGGGACGCTTCACGGAAATTCTGCAGGAGATGCCGATCGATCTCATCACCGACGAAAGAGTCGGCCTGCGCGGCGCGGCGGAGATGGCGCGGCGCATGGCGTCGCTGCGCCGGCCGAAGTGGCCGTGAACACATCGGTTCTGCGTTTCAACGGAAGTGGTGCAACTCCGGAGGTAGGGATTTACATTTATGCATCACTCCTAAGGCAGGAGGATGTATGAAATCAGCTATCAGGCTCATCCCGCTCCTCGTCCTTTGCGCCGGCTTATCGTTTACGTTTGTCCCAAAAGCAACCGCCGATATGACGTGCACTGAAGGGCACGTGTTCTGGTGGAACGGCCAGGAGTATTGCAATCCCGGCTCGGGGCCGGAAGGCTGCTTGAACTGTTCCGAAACGATCGTCGTCGGTGGCGGGTGTACCGACCCCGACGGGTGCGTGCAGAATCCAACGCCGTAGGCGGACCCGGTGAAACGACTCGCCGCTGTTCTGGTGTTTTTTTTCTTCGCCGCTACGTGCCTTGCGGGCGACACGCTGGCCCCTGTTTCGGTGCGGAAGCTGGACACCAGCGCGAGTGGCGTCGCTTGGATCGACTCGGGGCGTCTCGCAATCGCGGGACGCTCCGGCGTGCGTGTGCTGTCGCTTCGCGACGGTTCATGGGCTGAACTGATCTCGACCACCCCGATTCCAAACGGCTTGCCCGACCCTCTATCCGTCGTGAGCGACGGACGGTCGGTCGTTGCCAGCAACGGTTTCGCGCGAAGCGAGTTCGGTTGTCGTGTCGAGGACGGAGAACGAATCTTTGCTCGCTCGTCGCCGTGGTTCATGGTCATCGATGTCGCCGTTCGGCAATCGAATTTGTACGTTCTCGGCTGGCCCGTCGACGCGCACGGAGCGAACAACGCCGGCGGAATTGCGGTGTGGCGCGGACCGCTGTCGCCGCACTTCGAGAACTTCGAGCCACTTCACCGGATCGAGTCCGGACCGAAGAGCGTCGCGATTTTCAACGATTCGCTGCCGTTTTACGGCGGGGCCATTGCGATTGAACCGGATGGCACGGTGGATGTGATCACTGCTGCGGAAGCAGGAGTCTTTCAGTACTCATCGGACGGCGCGTTTCGCCGGCGCCTCGGAGCCGGCCTTGGAGAGCTCATCATCTCGCGCATGCACGACGTCAATTTCAAGTTCAGCGCGGACGCGCTGGGACGATATCGGGAGATCATTAATCGGCAGCCAATCGCCGACGACCTCGTTGTCACACCGGATGGACCGGCGATCGTGGTCAGAATTGCAACGAGCGACTGGATCACCTGGGAATTGTGGTATCCAAACGCGACGCGCCTCGCGCAGCGAATCCAGCTCGCGATTCGGCGGCGAGGACCGTTCGGGCACCTGGCATGTGATGCGCGCGGCAGCGATCTCGCGTGCGTGTATCAAGCACCTGAAAGCGCGCAGCAAGCAATCGCGCAGGATCAGAGGAACGTGCCTTCGTTTCTCGTGCAGTTCAAGCTGCCTTCTTCGCGCGCTGCGGGAAGCGCACGATGATCATGATCGCTTTCGTTTTCCTGATCGCGCAGACGGCCGGGCTGACGGCGCCGGCTCAATGGCATTACGTTCGGGTCGACGCAAACGGGTGGGCGACAGCCGAACCATCTCCGCCGGAGAGGCTCGCAGATGCTGAGCAGCTTTGGACCTGGTCGGATGATTGTGCTCCCGGCATCGAGCGACGATCGCGGAGGCCGCCGTGCGTCGCCACGACAGCCGTCACTATCCATGCGATTGATGGAAAAGGGCGAGCGATCCGTCGCGCCGAGGTCCTCTGGGGGACGAGAAGTCTCATCGAACAAGTCCCCGATGATCTTCTGCCACGCTCAGTAGCGGACGATCACGGCAATGCACAAATTCATATCGGTGGCGGAGAGCCGGTATTCGCCCGAATCGCCGGCCCGACGGATTCCAGCGATTGGCGCAAAGTCGATGTTGCGACCCGCGTCGAACTCCGCGGCAGCGCAGCGAACGACATCGAGATCGAGGCTGTGGACGAACACGAACAGGCCGCTTTCCGCGTTCGTGCGCTCGTCTCTCCCGTGAGCATCGGCGGCGCCGAGGATCTGCCGATCTTTGCCACGGGTGAGAAGGGCATCATCCGAATCCGGCGGCCCTCGGGAGGTGTCTCCCGCGTCATTCTCTGGAGCGACGAAAGCTCGCCCATCGAAAAAATCGAGGCGAATTCGCGGATGGGAGGCACGATCGTTCTGCCGCGCGGGTGCGTTGTTCGAGGAGTCGTCGTCGGCGATGACGCAAAGCCTGTCAGAGGCGTCGCGGCTAGCGCGGTCTTTCCGCTGGGCACGAGCTCACGCGGCATTCGCCGCCGCACGGCTTCGACTGAAGACGGTCGTTTCGACGTTGGCGGATTGCCGTGCGGCGTCTCCATCCTCACGCTCACAAAGACGGGCCTCGCACCGCTACGACGAAAGCTGACGATCTCGGAAGGCACGTTGGACCTCGGCCGCGTGATTTTGCGGCCGAGTATGTCGGTGCGTCTCCTGATCCTCGATGCAAAGAGTGGAAGGCCGATTTCGGGAGCGCGCGTCGCTTTGGCAGGCGAGCCCGCCGTCGCGACGTCAGGCCGCGACGGCACTGCGCTGCTCGACGGCATCGGCAGGAACGAAAATGCCGATGTTGAAGCGTCCGCCGCCGGATATCTTCCGGCCACCGCACACCTGCAAAATGGCTTGAAACAGCCGGCCGTGATCCGCATGACTGCCGGAGCGACAATCGTTGCCCGGGTCGTCGGCCGAAACGATCAGCGGCCCGAGGGCCCCGGAACTCTGTTCATTGACCTGGCGGGTACGAAGAAAATCGAACACTTCGGGGCGGACGGCATTGTACGCATTGGTGGGCTGAGCCCCGGAAAGTTGAACATCGACGTACGCGTGCCGGGCTTCGCCAGCCGGAAACTCCCGCAGCGTGAGCTCGTGACCGGCGAGAGCGTCGACTTCGGAACGGTTGCGCTGCCGGCCGGATACGCGATCAGTGGCACGGTGGTGGACGCGATGACGTCCGCCCCGCTCCAGGCGCACGTGCGCGTTCCACGGCCAAATCCCTCCGGGGCGCTGCTGTCGGTAGTCATGAAAGACTGGATCGAAGCTGCCACCGATGACGCCGGCCAGTTCCAGTTAACGGGGCTAGCGGCGGGCGATTATCGCCTCCTCGTCGAGTCGCCAGGATTCGCTCCGGCTTTGACTGAACGAGTCACGGTGGGTGCAGATCAGAAGGACACCGATGTTGGCGTGGTCCGTCTCTCTGCGGGTCGCCGGCTCGTCATTGCGTGTCGTCCGGCAAGAAGGTGCGGTTCAAAAGCCGAGCTGCTTCTCGGCGATCCAAACGATGATTGGGCCACGATCTCGGCGCCGGTCAACGACGGGCGGGGCGAGATTTTAGCGGCTCCTCCGGGGACCCACGATCTCCGCCTCCTCGACCGCGGCGCGATCGTCGCCGAACAAGACGTCGATATCCTCGAAGATGCGCCCGAATCCACTGCCGAAATCGTTCTCCGGCAAACCCACGTTACCGGTCAGGTCTCGCGTGGCGGGCGGCCCGTGGAGAACGGTTCCGTTCAGTTCATTGAACAAACGACCGGCTCGTCGCTGCCGATTTTCATGAGCCGCGACCTCGAAGCGGAAAAAGTCGATTCGGACATCATTGGAGTCGTTCCACGCTCCATCGTGGTCAGTGTCGACGATCGTGGAAGCTTCGCCAGTGATGATCTTGGAGCGGGAACCTATTCGGTTTCCTACTCGGGCGCGAACGGAGCATCGCCGAAACAGGTCGTCACGATTCCTGATGCGTCCGCGTATACAGTGAACATCGACTTGCGGGCCGCGATCCTGCGCGGCCACATTGTCGATGAAGACGGCAAAGTCCCCGACTGGGCCCGAGTGGAAATCAAAGCCGGTTCCACACTCGTGTCCGGGGACATGATGCCGGATGGAACGTACGCCATCGACGGTGCTCCACCCGGAATGGCCACCGTTCATGCCTACGACAACACCTCGGAGGCGGAGCGCGAAACGGCGATCGAGGAAGACGGAGAGACCGACGTCGATCTTACGCTCCATCCGAAGCCGCAGAAGCGCATCACGATCACGGCGATTGGCCCGACGGGTGTTCCCGTTGAGGGCGCGAATGTCTTTCTCCTCTGCGATGGAACTTTGAAAACATCGCGGGCCGACGTCAAAGGCTCCGTCTCGTTCGACCTCGGCGTCGCCACCGATGTGTGCATTCCCGCGGCCTTTTCGTCCGCGAACGGGTGGACGTTTGGCGCGCCGGTGAGTCTTTCCTCGGATTCGGAACCGACCGAATCTTCATTGCAGTTCTCGCAACACGATGTGGCGCTCGTGATTCGAACGCAGACTGCGGCGGCATTTGCAATCTCGGCGTCGAATGGCTTTCCGTTGGATCGCGCCTTTCCGTTCATCGGGTGGCCTGCAGTAGCGGATCGGTCTGAGCCGCTCACTTTGCGGGGCTTCCCTCCAGGCACTTACCTGTTCCAGGGCAAAGGCACGTCGCAGAGTGTTGTCATCGATGGCACAGACGACGTCTTGGTGACCTTCTGATCGAGGTCTCGCGGTTGCGCTGAAACGCGGAACGAACGGACGTTCCCTGACGCTCTTGCGCGAAGATGGGGCGATCGTTGAACGATCCGGAGGCCGGCCCAAACGCCGCGCCTCGACGTCGATACTTCGGCATTGTGCGTTCTGCCTGCCGAAGAAGGTTCGATGCGTCTTGCCGAGCAGACAAGCGGGGCGGAGCTGCTCCGAGCGTTCTGCCGGTCTTGTGCATCTTCGAACCGCTCTCAGGTTTCATGATGCGGGGCCGATCGATCGCTTCTTGACGAAGGACACTGCGCAGAGCGGAATCCGATTGCGGCGTCCTTCGTTAACGCGCCCGCAATGGGACTGAGTGTCGGCATCGTCGGCCTTCCGAACGTCGGAAAATCGACCATCTTCAACGCGTTGACCGCCGCGGGCGCGCAAAGCGCGAATTATCCATTCTGCACGATCGAGCCGAACGTCGGAATCGTGCCGGTCGTCGACGGCCGTCTCGACAAACTGGCCGAGCTCGCCGAGAGCAAACAGACGGTGTACACCGATCTGAGAGTCGTCGACATCGCCGGACTCGTTCGCGGTGCCTCGAAAGGCGAAGGCCTCGGCAATCAGTTCCTGGCGAACATTCGCGAGACGGACGCGATCCTGCACGTCGTCCGCTGCTTCGAAGACCCGAACGTCATGCACGTCGAGCACACCATCGACCCGGCGCGCGACATCGAGATCATCGAGACCGAGCTGCTGCTCGCCGATCTCGAGACCCTGACGAAGCGCATCGACCGCGTCGGGAAAATGGCGCGCGTCGGAAACAAGGAAGCGCAGGAGGAGCTCGAGCAGCTCAACCGAGCGAGAGAGGCCGCGGACAAAGGCACGCCGTTGCGGGCGGTCGGGTTCAACGATCCGAACATGCTGACGACGAAGCCGGTCCTTTACGTCGCCAACGTCGCGGAGAAGGACCTCGGCACAGAAACCGACGCCGTGAAAGCCGTCCGCGCGAAGGGAGAGACGATCGTGATCTGCGGCGAGCTCGAGGCGCAGATCGCGCAGCTTCCGCCCGAGGAACGTCACGAGTTCCTGGAGAGCATGGGATTGAAGGAGTCGGGGCTGGATGCTCTCGTGCGAGAGGCTTACAAGCTCCTCGATCTCGAGGTCTTCTTCACCGCCGGTCCGAAGGAAGCGCGAGCGTGGACGATCCATCAAGGATCGACGGCGCCGCAGGCCGCCGGAAAGATCCACAGCGACTTCGAACGCGGCTTCATCCGCGCCGAAACGATCGCGTACGACGACTACGTTCGCTACAACGGCGAGCAGGGAGCGCGCGCGGCTGGCAAAATGCGCAGTGAAGGGAAGGAGTACGTCGTCCAGGACGGCGACGTGATCTTGTTCCGCTTCAACGTCTGATGCGCTTCAAATTGAAGGTGCGCCGCGGCGCCCGCGCGCTCGTCATGCTGATCGGCAGGCCTGAAATCGATTTCGAGCAATTCGCGGTGTGCCGCTGCGACGAGCGCAATTTCCGCGAGGCTCTTCGATACGCGCAGTCGCGCGTCGCGCTGCCGACGTTCATCATCGGCGGCGATTTCGCCATCCGCGCCGCGGAACACGTCCTCGATCTTCGCGGCGTCGTCGCGTGGAATCCGAGCGAAGCGGCGAGTGAAGCCGCGTCGCGCCTGACCGTGCCGCTGCTGGTGATCGGCGGCGCGCCGCAAGTGGCAGGCGCTCTCGCCGATGCTTCGCGCCTGACGATCGGCGGCGACGATCCCGAGCTCGTTGCGCACGTTGCCGCGCGTTTCGTCGGCGCCTACTCGTAGCCCAAGTGCCCGTGTGCCTGAGGGCGTTCCGGCCGGCGACCGCGCCGCCGTGCGGCTACTCCTGACCTTCGGTCAAGTGCTTGCCGCGATTGCCGGGGAGGTCCGCATGCTGGCGCGCGCCGCCGCGACGCCGCCTGCGACGGCGTCCGCCGCCGCCACCACCGGCGGCAGCTTCCGGCTCCGGCGCGGACACCGGGGTGATGCCGGAGTCTTCGAGCTTGTTCTCGTCGAGCAGCCAAACCCATTTCGTTTCCGGCTCCGCGGGCTCCGTGGTGCGCTGAGGCCGTGGCTCGCGATGGGGCCGACGATGTTCCTGCGATCGCATGTGACGAAGTCGAATGAGGACCTCTTCGCTGAGCCGGCGATTGACCGAGATCAGATCGGCGACGAGTCCGATCAGCATCGTCTGAAAGCCGGCGATCAAAAACACCGCCGCGAGAATCAACGACTGGACGTGTCCGCCTCGATCACCTTCGAAGAAGAACCAGAGAAAGCGCGCGCCGATCGCTACACCGGCGAGAATCAGCAGGCTTCCGATCAGAAAGAATGTCTTCAGCGGTTTATACAGGGTGTAGATGCGGAAGATCGTCGCGACCGATTTGCGTAGATACGTGCCGATTCCGCGGTAAAGGCGCGAGGGACGCGTCGTGGGGTTCGTCCGCACCGCCACCGACTGCACGCCGAGGTTGCGGTTGCCGGATTGAATGATGGTCTCGAGCGTGTACGTGAACGGATTGAAGACGTTGATCTGCATCGCCGCTTCGCGCGAGAACGCCCGGAAGCCGCTGGTCGCGTCGCTGACGCGCACGCCGGAGGCCAGGCCGACGCTCCAGCTGCCGAGGCGCTGCAGGCTGCGCTTGAACGGCGACATGTGCGGCGACTTCGCGACCTCGCGGTCGCCGATGACCACCTCTGCGCTTCCGCGGACAATCGGCGCGACAAGCCTGGCGATGTCGGCGCCCGTGTACTGGTTGTCGGCATCGGTGTTGACGATGATGTCGGCGCCGAGTCGCAGCGCGTTGTCGATGCCGGAGACGAACGCGGCGGACAATCCGCGGTGCGTCTTCAGCTGCAGGATGTGATTCGCGCCCGCCTTTCGCGCCGCATCGATGGTGTGGTCCGAGCTGCCGTCGTCGATGACGAGCGTCTCGATCGCGGTGATGCCGTCGATTTTTTTCGGAATGTCGTGGAGAGTCTGCGCGATCGTGGTTTCTTCGTTGTATGCGGGGATTTGAACGATAAGCTTCATAGTGTTGGCCGCTGGCCGTTCGCCGTTGGCCGGCCCTCGGTCGCCCACGGCGAACGGCGAACGGTGAACGGCGAACAAATCAAAGTCTCTGTGATCATGCCCGTCGAGCGCCTGGGCGGCGATGCCGATCGGGCGATTGCGTCTGTTCTGGCGCAGCGGACAACGGTGCCGTTCGAGCTCATCGTCGTCTCTGCCGCGCCCGTTTCAAAAGCCGGAGTACGCAACGTTGTCGAAATCAATCGTAATCCCGCAACTCGAAGAAATCGAGCAGTTTCCGAGTCGCGGGGAGAGATCCTGGCGTTCATCGACGACGACGCCATCGCCGATCCCGACTGGCTCGAGACCGCCTGCAAATACCTCGACGAGTCTCCACGGTGTGTTTCTGTAGGCGGTCCGGATCCAGCGCCTGTGAATTCGGAAAAATCCGAGCTCATCAGCGAGACGATGCTGGCGACGCCGTGGATCGGCAGTGGAATCGCCGCGCACGAGAGCCGTCCCGGCATTTTCGCGGTCCGGCGGCCAAGCGACATCGCGCTCGTCAACCTTTTCGTTCGTCGCAATGAGTTCACCGGCTTCGACGAGTCCGTCGGCTACATCGGTGAAGACACGGCCCTCATCGCCGAGCTCATGAAGCGAGGCGAGGTCATCTATCACTCCGGCGTGAAGGTCTTCCACCGCCGCCGCGCGTTTCCGGGGCCGTACCTGCGTCAGCGCTGGCGGTATCGCGTAAAGACCGGTCGAACCGGAATCAAAGATCCGCGCGTCCGGGCGTTTCTCATCGCCGGCACGATCACGCTGTTCTTTCCACCGCTCTGGATCCTCTACTTCATCGTCACGTTCACGCTCGGCGCGCGAACGACGCGCCTGCCGAAATCATTCTGGCCGCTGCTGCCGTTTGCTTTTGCGCTGCACCATTTGACGTACTATTTCGGGATTCTGTGGGGACTGACGAAACGATTCGCAACGCGGCCGGGCAGGTCTTGAAGAGCGGCGACGGCTTCGTCGTGTTCGACGACGGCAACGAGCTCGAATACGTTCAATTCTCGAAGGAGCGCGGCGGTCTGATGATGATGTGGCCGTCCGAAGGACCTCGCGTTCCGGCGGGTGACGACGTCCGATCGCTCCTCGAAAGCCTCGGCTTCACCGAAGGAGACGACATCCAGAATGTTGCTCCCGGGACCTTCGTAGTCGAGGCCGACGGCCTCTACGCCGGGTTCGGCGGCGATCTCGATCTCGTCGATCACTTCACCACCGCGGCATTTGAGCGCGTGTACGGGCGTTTGGGACTGCAGAAGCTGAACGCACGCGTGAACGTATGAAGTTTGCCGACAAAGCGCAGTACCTCCGCTATCTCGTCGCTCGCCGCGGCATGAAGCCGATCTATTTGATCCTCGGCCTCACGTACGATTGCAATTCGTTCTGCCGTACATGCTTCAACTGGGAGCAGCTTCGCAAGAACAAGGAGCACGAGCTGTCGTTCGACGAGATCCGGAAAACGTTCGCGTCGCTCGACGATGTGCTGTTCGTCGTGATGAGCGGAGGCGAGCCGTTCCTGCGCCGCGACCTGCCGGATGTGTGCGCGATGCTCGCCGAACAGAATCATGTCAAGCAGATCACGATCCCGACCGGCGCGATCGCGAGCGATCTGATCGCGAAATCGACCGGGGAGACGCTGCAGCGTTGTCCGTCGACGCAGATCGTCGTCAACATCTCGATCGACCACATCGGCGAGAAGCACGATTGGATCCGCGGCGTGCCGGGCAATTACGAGAAGGCGAAGAAGACGTACGCGAGCCTCGTCGCGCTGCGCGAGCGCTATCCGAACCTCACGGTCAACGTGCACACATGCTTGTGCAATTACAACGTCGACGATCTCGACGTCCTCTTTGAAAGCGTTCGCCGCGATTTTCCGGCGATTTCATTTCACTCGTTCGAGATGCTGCGCGGCGATCAGCCGGACAAGAACATTCAGCCGATCTCGACGGAGCGCTACCGCGAGGTGCTGCCGAAGCTCGAAGCGTACTGGAATTCGTTCGATCACTACGACAGCTTCCTCAAGTTCGTGAAGATCTACACGCGCCGTCTCGAGCTGGCGGTGCTCGAACAGGAGACGCAGGTGCAACCGTGCTACGCCGGCATGATCTCGGGCGTGCTCGACGCGCGCGGCGAGGTGCGGATGTGCGAGCTGCGCGATGCGGTCGGCAACGTGCGCGACAGCGGGTACGACTTCGCCAAGCTCTGGTTCTCGCCCGATGCCGACGCGCAGCGGGCATCGATCAAAGCGAAGGAGTGCCACTGCACGCACTCGTGCTTCCTGTCGTCGTCGCTGGTGTTCAATCCGCGGACGTGGGGAGCGTACTTCGCATCGACGGTCGTGAATTTTTTCAGTTCCGCCGCATGACAGTTGCCGGTTACCGCTTGCCGGTTGCCGGTCCATTGTGGTCATGACGGACCGGCAACCGGCAACCGGCAAGCGGCAACCTCGTGTCGCGATCGTCGGCCCCGTCTATCCCTATCGCGCCGGAATCGCGTATTGCACCACGCGTCTTGCGCAGGAGCTCGGCGCCGACGTCCTCTCGTTCAAGCGGCAATATCCGAAGCGCTTTTATCCCGGCGGTGACGACATCGATCCGACGCTGCCGCGTGCGAACGCCGAGTTCGTCCTCGACATCCTGAATCCGCTGACGTGGTTTCGATCGCTGCGGCAGTACGACGCGGTGATCTTCGTCTGGTGGATCTGGGTCTGGGCGATTCCGTATCGCATTCTGATGACGCGCTGCCGGCGCGTGATCCTGCAGTGCCACAGCATCGGCGAGAAGGAGCCGGCGTGGTGGAAGCGCGCGCTGGCGAATCTCGTGTTTCGCCGCGCCGACGTGCTCGTCGTGCACGCGCGGTCGGAAGCGGAGGAGGCACGAAAGCGTTTGCAGTCCGGCCCTCACACGAGAATCCTCGAAACGTTTCTTCCGGTGCACGAGCTCGGCCGCGAGATCCCGTCACGCGCCGAAGCGAGGTCGGCGCTTGGCCTGACCGGCAACGTCGCGCTCTTTTTCGGCCACATCCGTCCGTTCAAAGGCCTCGACATCGCGCTCGAAGCGTGGAAGCAGTTGAAGATCGACGCGACGCTCGTTGTTGCCGGCGAGTCGTGGTGGGGCGCGAAGTTCGATCCCCGGCCGAACGTTCGGTTCGACCTGCGATTCATTCCCGACTCGGAGATTGCGACGTACTTCGCGGCGGCGGATGTCGTCCTTGCGCCGTATCGAAGTGAGGCGCAGAGCGGCGTCGCGCTGACCGCGTTTCACTTCGCGCGGCCGGTCATCGCCACCGCCGTCGGCGGGCTGCCCGACATCATCGACGGGCAGAACGGCATGCTCGTGCCGCCGGAGAATCCCGAAGCGCTCGCGCGCGCGGTCGAGGCGTTCTTCACGCACCGCGATCGCGCGGCGATGGAGCGCGCCGCCGCCGAGAGCGCGCGCCGCTACTCGTGGCAGGAATACGGCGCGATAATGAATCGCTTGCTGGACAGGCAATGAAGGTTTCTCCTCGTCGCATCAAAGTCGGCCTCGAGCTGACGTCGAAGTGCAACCTGCGCTGCGGGATGTGTCCGCTGCCGGTGCTGCGTCGTCCGTACGAGGACATGGAGTGGCCGCTCGTCGAGCGCGCGGAGCGCGAGATCCACGGCAACGGCTTCCGTCTGAAATGGCTGCACGAGATGGGCGAGCCGCTGCTCTATTCGCGTCTCGATGATGCGATCCGCCTCTTTCCCGAGGCGAGCGTCAGCACGAATGGCCTGCTGCTGACAGAGGAGATCGGCGCGAAGCTTCTCGCATCGCCGCTCAAACGGCTGCGCATCTGCGTCGACTCGATCAATCCCGATGTCTATCCGCAGCTGCGGACCGGCGGCGATTTCGAGAAGCTCGTCGATCTCACACAGAAGTTCCTGCGGCAGGCGAAGGGGCACCCGCTGCGGATCGAGATTCAGAAAATGCGCTCCCGCCTGACGATCGACGAGAGCGTCGACGATTTCCGGAAGCTCTTTCCCGGCGCGGCGATCATCGAGAAAACGTGTGAGGCGCTCGACGTCAACGAGGACACCGACCTGCACGGCAAGTTCTATGGATGCGTGCAGGGGGCGTTCTTCACGTGGGTGGTGATCTTCGTCGACGGCCGCGTCACGCACTGCTGCTACGACGCCCACGGCGAACAAATCCTCGGCGACCTCAAACATGAATCGTTGAGGGAAATCCTCGACGGGCCGAGGATGGCGGAGATGCAGGCGGCGTTCGAGCGGCGCGATTTCTCCGGCCTGCCGCGCTGCGCCGAATGCTTCAAGCACGGCGGCGAGTCGCAGACCTTCAACGATTTGCTGACGGGGGTGCAGAACCTGCCAGGTCTGGCAAAGGATGTGGTGAGAAAAGTGATTGACGTGAGGTATCGATCATGAAAAGCGCAGCCTCCGCGCTGTGCGTCTTTGTTGGCCGGTAACCCTTTCGATCGCGCGCGCCGGCCTCGTCGTAATCACCGGTAGCTGTTGCTCACGGAGCGTGGGCGGGCGCCCTCGCCCTTTGTGCTACATCCCGGAGACCGCCCGAAACGCCGAGGTACAGTCAGTGCGTGCCAGTCGGTTTCTCCTGCAGGCTATGAAAAGTGTTGCTGCGCATCGAATCAAACACGCTCGCTTGATGCTGCGGCGGGGCGAATCTTTTGATCACATTCTTCGAAGTGATGAGAGTGCGCGAACGAAGGCCGAGTCCATCTGCATGAATCCTGTTCGACGACCACTCGTCGACGCGGCCGAGCATTGGCCCTGGCTTTGGCGGTCATGGATCGAGGGCGCGGCGGGCGAGGGCGCCCGTTGCCACACGGTTTCCGGCGATCACCGGTAGCTGATCGGAATGTCGTCCATCGTCAGCACGCCGGGGCGCGCGCTGATCACGCGCGGAATCGCATTGACCACCATCGCTGCCGTCGCGCGGTCGCCGTGGATGCCGCCCTTCACCGTCATGTCGAGATCGGGCACGCCGTGCACGATCACTTTGTCCGCTGCCACATCCTCGGCGCCGACGTACATTCGCAGCTCGAGTCGGACATTGATCTTGCCCTTGCCGTCGATGGTCTGGTGAACGCCGGCGACCTGACCCGGCGCAACCTTCAAATACTGCGTCACCACTTCGCGCTCGGCGACGATCGGCTCGATCTTCTCGTCGCTGACTTTTTCGAACTCGATGCCGAGGCCGTTGCCGACGAGCATCAGCGATTCGCGGAGGCCCATGTGCTTGATCTTTCCGGCGTGCACGGCGGCGCGGAACTCCGCGGTCGACATGCCGGCGCCGACTTTCCGCTGCAGCGGTTCGCGGCGTGTCGACGCGTTCTGAATGCGGATGATCTCGATCGAATCGATGCGCTGGCAGACCGAGGTGAGCGTCAGCGGCAGCTTGTCCATGACGAAGCCGGGGTTGACGCCGGTACCGAGGAGCGTGACGTTGTGCGAGCGGGCGGTTTGCTGCAGATCGGCGCGAACCCCCTGATCGAGCGGAAAGGACAGCTCCTCGCACGTGGAGACGACGTGGCATCCGTGCTCGAGCAGCTCTTTGAGCTGGCCGGAAACCTCGCGCAATCGCGAGCCGGTCGAGTGGCAGACGACTTCCGGCTTGCCCTGCAGATCGGGCGTGACCTTGACGCCGGCTTTGCGGTCGAGGCCGATGATCTCGCCGACGTCTTTGCCGATCTTGTTCGGATCGATGTCCACAGCGGCGACGAGCTTCACCCATGGTTTGGTGAGGAGAAGGCGAGCGATCTCCGCGCCGATCGGCCCGATGCCGTACTGCGCGACCGCAACTGGCTGCACTGAGTTCATGGCGGGCGCATTGTACGTCACGCGTTGAGGGGCCACGACCGCGTCGTGCCGCACACCGGGTTCGGCACGGCGCAGCCGTGCCCTACACAAACAGCAGCGGTTCGCGTTCCTCGTCCTCGACGAAGTTCGACACGCCGATTCCGGCGAGCCGAAAACGGCTCTGAGCGGGAAAGGCAAACTTGTCGAGCAGCGAGGTGCCGATGCGCGCGAGGTCATCGCCGCTCGCCGGCGGAAGCTCCGGCGTGATGCGGCGCGTTGCGGTTTCAAATGCGCCGGTGCGCAGCTTCACCGTCACCGTCCGGCCGACGAGCTTGCGTTCGGCGAGCGATTCCCACAGCGAGTGCGCTTCGTTGCGAATGTAGTCGGCGACTTCTTCGATTGTGATGTCCTTCGCAAACGTGTTTTCGCTCGACCACGATTTGCGTTTATGAAACGGCACGACGGGGTTCTCGTCGATGCCTCGCGCGAGCTCGTAAAGCCGCGTACCCCATTTTCCGAAGCGCGCGATGAGCTCGTCCTGCGTGAAGCGCTGCAGATCGCCGGCTGTCGCGACGCCGATGTCGGTCATGATTTTCTCCGTCGCCTTTCCGACGCCGGGGATTTTTCGGACCGGCAGATCGACGAGAAACGATTCGATCTGATGCGGACGGATCACGAACAGTCCGTCCGGCTTGCGCCAGTCGGAGGCGATCTTCGCGAGAAATTTGTTCGGCGCGACGCCGGCGGACGCCGTCAGCTCTGTCTCGCTGCGGATCTCGCGGCGGATCGTCTCCGCCGTCTCCGTCGCCGTCGGAATCCCCGTCAGCTCCTCGGTCACATCGAGATAGGCCTCGTCGAGCGACAGCGGCTCGACGAGCGGCGTATGGCGCTTGAAGATCTCGCGAATCTGCTGCGAGACCGCTCGATATTTTTCGAAGTTCGGCGCGATGAACTCCGCTTCCGGACAGAGCCGCCGCGCGCGCGATGAAGGCATCGCCGAGTGCACGCCGAACCTGCGCGCCTCGTACGACGCCGCGCAGACGACGCTGCGCTCGCCGGGCCAGCCGACGATCACCGGTTTGCCTTTCAGCTCCGGACGATCGCGCTGCTCGACCGACGCGTAGAATGCGTCCATGTCGATATGAAGGATCTTGCGCATCTGCAGACGCCGGCCTTTCTCGTCGACAGGAATATTGTCGAGCAAAACTGCGCGCGCATGCGCGAGAAGGCGCGCGCATCGGGCGTCGCGTTTCGCCCGCACGTGAAGACGCACAAGACCATCGAGATCGGCCGCATGCAGCACGGCGGCGGGAGCGGTCCGATCACCGTTTCGACCCTGGCCGAGGCGGAGTTCTTCGCCGGCGCCGGCTTCCGCGACATCACCTACGCCGTGCCGATCGCGCCCGACAAACTGGAGCGCGCGGCCGCGCTGGCGAGGCGCGTCGAGCGCCTCAATATTCTGATCGACAGCGACGCGGCTCTACAGGCGATAGAGCGAAGCGGATTCCGATTCGACGTCTTTTTGAAGGTGGATTGCGGGTATCACCGCGCCGGCGTCGATCCCGATTCCGACGGAAGCATTGTCCTGGCGAGGAAGATCGCGCAGTCGCCTGCGGTCCGCTTCAACGGGATTCTCACGCACGCTGGACACTCGTACGACGTGCGCGGGCTGGACGAGATCCGCGCGGTCGCTCACGAGGAAGGAGCGTGCCTGACGCGATTTCGCGAGAAGCTCGGCATGAACGTGATTCGCAGCGTCGGCTCGACGCCGACGATGTCGGTCGTCGATCGCGTCGGGAACGCCGACGAAATGCGTCCGGGCAACTACGTTTTCTACGACGCGTTTCAGGCGGCGATCGAATCGTGCTCCCGCGATGACGTCGCCGTGTCGGTACTGGCGACGGTCATCGGGTCGTATCCCGATCGCGGCCAGGCCGTCCTCGACTCCGGTGCCCTCGCTCTCTCCAAAGACCTCGGCCGTGGACCCATCGACGGGAAAAATAGTTACGGTATTGTGTGCGATCTGGAATTGCGGCCGCTGCCCATGCGGCTCGTTGCCCTTTCCCAGGAGCACGGCAAAGTGGAAGCGGCGAATCCGCCGCCGGTCGGAACGAAGGTGCGCATCCTGCCGAACCACTCGTGCCTCACCGCGGCGATGTTCGACGTCTACCACGTCATCGAACGGAACAACGTCGTCGCCCAGTGGCGTCCGTGCCGCGGCTGGTGAACGTCATCGTGGCGAAACCACGGTCACGTGCTGCGTTTCATTGTTCGTGATTGTGGCGAATGCCCAGATCGGCACGGCGGCCTGAATCTGAATCCCGATCCTGCCGGCGGGAAGTCCGCTCGTCAGATCGGCAACGGCCGTGTACGACGGCTGTTGCGCGCACGTCAGCACGTCGCTGCAAGGATTGGCGAACGACGGGAAAGTGCCGCCGAGGTCGTGACCGTCATCCATCAAATAGAAGATCACGTGGACGAACGATTCATAGCCGGGAAGAGGACTTGTTGCTGCGTAGATCCGCAGCATCGTCCGGAACCTGGAGTCCACCGGGATGTCGAGGAGCTCGAGATTCATTTTGAAGTCGTTCGCGCGAACGACCGGGGTCTCCGTCGCCCAGTCGCTGTCGGAGCGGGACGTGTCGCGCACCGCGGCGTGGAAGAATAGGTTCGATGCCGCCTGGCGCGGCACAACGAGGAACGTGCCTTCGGGCTCGTCGGTCGAGCCGAAACGGACCGGCGTCAATGGCTCGATCGAAGGTGATTGAGAGATCGGACGCCACGGTTCGACGAAGAAATCGTTGTCGTTGCGCAGCGAGAGCTCGGTGACCCAGTTCGAGCCAGCCGCTCCCGGACCGTTGAAGATCACCGGAATCAGAATCCGCTCGAAGAATTTGTCCGAGGGGGGTGCGGCGGGATCGTAGTACCGGAAGGCGTAGGACGATTTCGTGAATGTATCGTCCGAGACCGTCACCTGGACCGCGCCCGGCGCGTGCGGCGGAGTGGTCGCGCGAAAGTGAGACTGATCGATCACAACCACGTTCGTCGCCGGCGTGCCGTCGAACGTGATGGACGGCGGCGGACAGGAACCTGGCGGTTTGTTGAGGCAGTGCGCCGCGGCGACTACGAGGTTGACCGTCGTTCCTCCGGCGGACGCCCCGACCGACTGGGTGACGACGACCGTGGAGTTCGCATCGAGAACTGAGAACGAGAAGTTCTGCAGTGGCAGGCCGGCGGAGTGCACGACAACGCTGTAGGTGCCGGCCGCCAGTTCTTCCAGATCAATCGGCTGCGTTACGACAGCCGGAGGCGAGAGGCACAGTCCAGGCTGCAGGGTCACCGCGATGGCGAAGCCGGTACGCGTGACGCTTGGAGGTGGCGGACACGATGCGACCTGCTGAACGAACAGGGTCACATCGTCGGTCGAGGTCGGATCGATCGGGTCCACTGAGATCTGCGGGGTGGGAAACTGCGCGAGGAGCCGAGTCGCCGCGAGGAGCGAAACTGCGACGAGCGTTCGAGTCGGGATCATCCAGACCTTCCTGAGGAGGCACCTTTCTGGCAATGGCTTTTCAGTATGGCAGAACAGCAGAAGGAACCGCAGATCTCGGGCAATGAAGGTGAGCCGGTGTACGACGACATCGGCGAAGAGGTCAACCGTCTCAAGGGAAACCTGAACTCGCAGCACAGCGACTTCTATCAGTCGCGCCGCGAGGATGAAGAAAAAGAGGAAAAAACCGAGAGGTCATACGTCGGACACGAGCCCTCGCAGAAAATCAACGACGAACCCGGCGGTGCGAAGCGCGACAGCTTCTTCAAACGGCGCGATTACGAGTAGGCGCTCGGCCCCTGGGCGTTGGGTTAGGCCTCGGGCGTTAGGCGTTAGGCCTCGGGCGTTAGGCGTTGGACGTTCGCGATCATCGTGAGATCTCAGGCCTCAGGCCTCAGGCGTCAGGCCTCGGGCGTCAGAAGGTCCAACCCTCAGAGCCCGCTTCTAACGTCTCAGGCCTAACGCCTAACGCCTAAGGCCTAACGCCTAAGGCCCAACGTCTAAGGCCTAACCCCTAAAGCCCAACGCCCAAGGCCTAACGCCGTGACCCAACTTCTGACGCCGCGGGCTGAGACCTGACGCCCGAGACCTGACGCCTGAGACCTGACGCCCGAGACCTGACGCCGAGACCTGACGCCCGAGATCTGACGCCTACGCCATGACTTGCTACACTGGTTGTGGCCGGTCCGTGTCTCTAGCCACGCTGTTCACTGCAGTCATCATTCTGGCGATCGGCGTTGCCGTCGCCACGCGCGCCCGTGGCTCGCTCGTCGGATGGCTGTTTCTAGCGATTAGCGCCTCGGCCGCTGGATGGCTCGCCGGATTCTCCGCGGTCTACGACAGCCCTACGCCGGAGCGCGCGATTCTCTGGGCGCGTGTTGCGGCGTTCTTCGCAAGCCTGATTCCCGCGGCGACGTTTCACTTCGCGGCGGCGTACGTCGGTCGACGCCGCGAGCTGCGTCCGGCGATCGCGGCGTGCTGGGCATTTTCATTCGCCATCGCGATCGTCAGCCTGTCGACGAATCTGTTCGTGACCGGCGTGTGGCGATATTCGTGGGGATTTTATCCGCGCGGAGCCTGGTACAACCTCGCCTGGGTCGCCGTGTTCACGGCGATGCTCATCGGAGCGATTGCGCTGATCCGGCATGCATCGAAGCAGTCGGGCGACGTCGCCGGCGCGAACGCCCGAACGATCGTCATCGGCTTCGCAATCGCGTGCCTCGCGCTCGTCGACGTCCTCCCGATCTTCGGCGTCTCCGTCCCGCCGGTCGGCTTTCTCGCGGTGCTCGCCTTCGTCAGCTTTTCGGCGAATACCGTGTGGCGCCATCACCTCATCGATCTGACGCCGGAGTACGCGGCTTCGCAGATTCTCGCGACGATGAAAAGCGCGGTGCTGGTCATCGACCTCGACGGAAAGATTCGGGTGGTGAATCGAACCGCGGCATCGATGCTCGGCTACGGCGTGGGCGACCTGGTCGGGAAAACGGTGCGCACGATCATCGATCCCGAGGAGTCGATCAGCACCGGACAGATTCTGAGAAGCGGCGGCACGCTCGAGATGCAGATGGGCTGGCGCAACGCGGCGGGAGCGCGTGTCGACGTCGTCGCGTCATCGTCGTTCGTCCGCGATGCCGACGGCACGCCGGCCGGTGTCGTCTATGTCGCCGCGGACGTCACCGAGCGCCGCCGCGCGGAACAGGCGCTGCGCGAGAGCGAGCATCGCTACCGAACCCTGTTCGACGGCAATCCGCTGCCGATGTGGGTCTACGACCGCGAGACGCTGCGGTTCATCGCGGTGAACGAGACCGCGGTCAAAACGTACGGTTTCTCCAAAGACGAATTCCATCAGATGACCATCGCCGACATCCGTCCCGTCGAGGAGCTGGCGGCGATGCACGCGACGCTCGCGGCGCTGCACGATCGGGATTCGGGCCGCGTCTTCCGTCACCGCAAGAAAGACGGAACGGTGTTCGATGCCGAGATCACGTCATTCGAATTCGTTTCGGGCGGCCGCCGCGCGCGCCTCGTCATCGCCGTCGATGTGACGGAGCGCAAGCGCGCCGACGAGAAGCTGCGCGACAACGAGGAGCGCTATCGGCTGCTGTTCGAGCGCAATCTCGCGGGCGTGTTCCGCTCGCGGCTCGACGGCCGCGTGCTCGAAGTCAACGAATCGATGGCCCGCATCTTCGGCTACGGGCGCGACGAGCTGCTGACCACGCCGGCGTACAACCTCTACTTCACGCCCGAGGAGCGGCAGCGGATCATGGCGCGGCTGCGCGATCAGAAAACGCTGTCGAACGTCGAGCTTCGCATGCGGCGCAAAGACGGCAGCCCGGTCTGGATTCTCGAGAATATGACGCTGCTCGAAAGCGGCGAGGGCGACATCATCGAAGGGACCATCACCGACATCACCGACCGCAAGGCCGCGCAGGAGCAGGTCGAGTATCAGGCGTATCACGACGTGCTCAC
>DATIZY010000270.1:0-5976 GCA_035516895.1 Thermoanaerobaculia bacterium
GCCGGGAAGCCGTACGCCGAAGCGGCCGAGTGGCGGCTCGACACGCTGCTGCCCGCCGATGCCGCTTCCCTCGCCGTCAAATCGCTCGGCGCCGAGCTGCAATCGCGGCTCGTCTTCTCCGGCCTCGATTCCTCCGTCGCCGGCGAAGCGGAAGAGGACTACGCGAACCGCGGCTGCGTCGTCGTTTCGAATTCGAAAAACCATCGGATGGACCCCGACGTCCCGCTGCTGATTCCGGAGCTGAATGCCGATCACATCGGCGTGATCGAGCGGCAGCAGAAGCGGCGCGGCGGCCGCGGCTACATCGTCACGAATCCGAACTGCTCGACCGTGGGCCTGGCGATGGCGATCGCTCCCATCGAGCGGCTGTACGGCATCGACACGATTCACGTCACGACGATGCAGGCGATCTCCGGCGCGGGCTACGCCGGCGTCGCGTCCTACGCCATCCTCGACAACGTGATCCCGAACATCTCCGGCGAGGAAGACAAAATCGAAACGGAGCCTCGCAAGATCCTCGGGCGCCTCGAAGACGGCACGTTCGTCGACGCGCCGTTCCGCATCTCCGCGCAGGTCAACCGCGTGCCGACGATCGACGGTCATCTGATGGCGATCTCGCTCGCGCTGCGCAATCGCAATTTCGCGAATCTCGATCTGCTGCGGGAGGCGATCGACAACTTCCGCGGCGAGCCGCAGCATCTGCGGCTGCCTTCGGCGCCTGACAAGCCGCTGCACTACGTCGCCGGCAGCGATCGTCCGCAGCCGCGGCTCGATCGCGACCGCGAGCACGGCATGAGCGTTTCGATCGGGCGGCTGCGCCCGTGTCCGCTGCTCGACATCCGCATGGTTGCGCTGGTGCACAACACGATTCGCGGCGCGGCCGGCGCGGCCATCCTCAACGCAGAACTGCTCGAAGCCAGGGGACTGCTGTGAAGAGAGTCGTCTGTTCTCTGTTGTCTGTTGTCCTCGTGATTGTCGAGAACAGACAACCGATCACAGACAACGCGCGGCCGGGGGCCGCGCTCGAGTGATCGTCATTAAGTTCGGCGGCACTTCGGTCGGCGACGCTCAGCGCGTCGCGAACGCGATCGACATCGTCGCCGAGCGGCGCGCACAGACGCCGATCGTCGTCGTGTCGGCGCTCGCCGGTGTCACCAACGACCTCGTCGCGGCGAGCGAGGCGGCGCGCGCGTGCGACGCCGGCCGGGTGAATCAGATCATCGCCGCGGTACGCCAGCGCCACGAGGACGTGGCGATGCGCCTCGTGCAGCAGAAATTCGATTTCTTCGAATCGTTCATCAAGCAGCTCGACAAGCAGATCGATCAGATCCACACGATCCTGAGCGGCATCGCCCTGCTCGGCGAGATCACGCCGCGCGCGCGCGACAAGGTGATGGCCATCGGCGAGAAGCTGTCCTCGGTGCTCTTCGCGTATTCGATGATGATGCGCGCGCTCCCGGGCGAGCACGTCGACTCCGAAGAGGTGGTGATCACCGACGACCGCTTCGGCGAGGCCGCGCCGCTCATGGACGAAACGCGGGCCGCGGCCGAGCGCGTGCTGCATCCGCTCGTCGAGCGCAACCTCATTCCGGTGATGGGCGGATTCATCGGCCGCACGCGCGACGGAGCGACGACGACGTTGGGCCGCGGCGGCTCCGACTACAGCGCGGCGATCATCGGCGCGGCCATCGGCGCGGACGAGATTCAGATCTGGACCGATGTCGACGGGATGATGACCTCCGATCCGCGTCTGATTCCGACCGCGCGCGTCATCGATCGCATCTCCTACGTCGAGGCCGCGGAGCTCGCCTGGTTCGGCGCGAAAGTGCTGCATCCGAAAACCATCGCGCCCGCCGTGGCGCAGAAGATCCCCGTGCGCGTCCTGAATACGCACAACGTGTCGAGCGCCGGCACGCTCATCACGGAAGAGGGGGACACGGCGGAGTCGGGCCCGCGCGCGGTGGCCGTCAAGCGCGGCATCACCGTCGTGCACATGACCTCGAACACGATGTTAGGCGCGCACGGCTTTCTCGCGCGGCTGTTCGCGATATTCGAAGAGCTCGAGATCTCCGTCGACCTGATCACGACGTCGGAGGTGTCGGTGTCGGTCACGATCGACGAGGACAATCCGAAGCTCGCCGCGAAGCTGAAGCCGATCGCCGACGTCGAGGTGATCCGGAACCAGTGCATCGTCGCGATCGTCGGCCGCAGGCTGGTGGGCGATTCCGCGGTCGCGGCGCGGATCTTCGAAGCCATGCGCGGCATCCCCATGTCCATGTTCTCCCTCGGCACGTCGGGTCTGAACCTCAGCATCGTCGTCGACGAGGCGGACGCCGACCGTTCCGTGCGCGCAATTCACGCGGCGCTGTTCGAGGCGCCGGTCGGGGCAGGCCGTTGAAAATCGCGCTGCACGGTTACGGCAAAATGGGGCACGCGGTGGAGAGAGTCGCGAAGGAAGCGGGGCACGAGATCGTCGGCGCGCAATCGGCCGATGTGCTGATCGATTTCTCGAGCGCGGCGGGGGTCGATGACGCGGTGAACGTCGCCTGCGATCGCCGCATCGATCTGGTGATCGGCTCGACCGGCTGGAACGATCGCATCGATGCGGTGCGAAGCAGGGTCGAGCAGGCGGGCATCGGCTGCGTCTACGCGTCGAATTTCTCGCCCGGTGCGAACGTCGTGTTTGCGCTCGCCCGGCGCGCGGGCGAGCTGTTCTCGAAATTTCCGCAGTACGCTGCCGGAATCGAGGAGCGCCATCACGCGCAAAAAAAAGACGCGCCGAGCGGAACGGCGCTGCGCATCGCCAACGAGACGAAGATGAATCCGCCGATCGTTTCGTCGCGCGTCGGCAGCGAGTTCGGCCTGCACAACCTCTTCTTCGATTCGCCCGACGATCTGATCGAGATCTCGCATCGCGCGCGCGGGCGGGAGGGTTTCGCGCGCGGCGCGGTGCTTGCTGCGGAGAAAATTCGCGGACGAAAAGGGATGCTGAGTTTTGATGAATTGGTTTTTTAGTGATCGCGAGCGTAGCGAGGAGTCTTCCGCGATGAACGGGAAGCCGGCAGCTCTCAGCGGCCGCACCGAAGACGCCTCGCTTCGCCCGGCATGAACGGAAAGGCACCGACGATCATGAGTAACAACCAACGATTTCGCGGCGTGGGCGTGGCGCTCGTCACGCCATTCAAATCCGACCTTTCGCTCGACGAAGCGGCGCTCGAGCGGCTGATCGATTTTCAGATCGAGGGCGGCACGAACTTCCTCGTGCCGTGCGGAACGACGGGCGAGAACCCGGCGCTCTCACCCGCCGAGCATCGGCGCGTGGTCGAGATCGCGGTCCAGCGCGCGAACGGGCGCGTGCCGGTGCTCGCCGGCGCCGGAAGCAACTCGACGCAGCACGCCATCGAGCTCTCGAAAATCGTGATCGACCTCGGCGCCGACGGTCTGCTGACGATCACGCCGTACTACAACAAGCCGACAGCCGACGGACTGCGCCGCCACTTCGGCCTGCAGGCGGAAGCGGTCGAGAAGATGCGCGGCGGATTTCCGATGATCATGTACAACGTGCCGGGACGGACGGGCGTGAACATGACCGCGACGACGACGCTGCAGATCGCCCGCGAGATTCCGAACGTCATCGGCGTGAAGGAGGCGTCGGGGAACATGGAGCAGATTCTGACGATCCTCCGCGACCGGCCGGAGGGATTTCTGGTGCTGAGCGGCGACGACGCGTGGACGCTGCCGCTCGTTGCGGCGGGCGGCGACGGCATCATCTCCGTCGCGGCGAACGAAATCCCGGCGGAGATGAGCGCGATGACGACGGCGGCGCTGCGCGGCGACTTCGATCGGGCGCGGAAGGTTCATAATCGTATCCTGCCGCTGATGACCGGCAACTTCATCGAATCGAATCCGATCCCGGTCAAGGCGGCGATGAGAATGCTCGGGATCATTCCGAACGATGCTCTGCGATCGCCGCTCGCGCCGATCTCCGACGCGAATCGGAAGAAGCTCGAAACGATTCTCCGCGAATGCGGACTGAGGGTCGCGGCAGCAGCATGAGCACACAAGATCGAGTCGCAGCGCTGAAGAACACCACCGATCGCGCGGAAGCCGTCCGCACGATCGCACTTTTTCTCACGGACCTCGAAAAGGGCGCGGCACGCGCGGCCACACGCGATGCCGATGGCATCTGGAACGTGCAGACCTGGGTGAAGGAAGGCATTCTCGCCGCGTTCAAATTCGGCGTGATGGCGGAGTTCGCATCGGGCTCGCTCTCGTTCATCGACAAGGACACGATCCCGCCGCGGCGTTTCAAGATGCAGGACGGCGTGCGCATCGTTCCCGGCGGCTCCTCGATTCGCCGCGGCGTCTACGTCGGCAAAGGAGTGGTGATGATGCCGCCGGCGTTCGTGAATGTCGGCGCCTACGTCGACGAGGAAACGATGATCGACTCGCACGCGCTCGTCGGCTCGTGCGCGCAGATCGGCAAGCGCGTGCACCTCAGCGCGGGCGCGCAGATCGGCGGCGTGCTCGAGCCGGTCGGCAGCGTGCCCGTCGTCATCGAGGATGACGTCGTCGTCGGCGGCAACAGCGGCATCTACGAAGGCACGATCGTGCGCGGACGCGCGGTGATCGGCGCGGGAGTCGTGCTCACCGGATCGACGCCGGTGTACGACGTCGTTCGCGGGCAGATCTACCGCCGCACGGCCGAGCGTCCGCTCGAGATTCCGTTCGGAGCGGTCGTGATTCCCGGCTCGCGTCCGCTGAAAGGCAAATTCGCCGAGTCGCATGCGCTGCACATCGCCTCGCCGGTGATCGTGAAATATCGCGACGAGAAAACCGACGCTTCGACCGCTCTCGAAGACGCTTTGCGATAGTCCCGTCGTCCCGTCGATGAGACCAGCCAAACGACTCGACGGAATCCAGATTTCGCTGATCCGTCAGATCAACGCCCTGGCCACGGCGGAGTCGTTGAACCTCGGCATCGGCGAACCGAACGTCGAGCCCGACGATACGCTGCGGGCGATGGCAGCGCGTGCGGCGGCGCGCGGATCGTGGCACTACTCGCCCAACGCCGGAAATCTTTCCCTTCGAAAAAAAATCGCCGTGGGAACGGAGTTCAATCCGAGAACCGAAGTGTGCGTCACCGCGGGAACCGAGGAGGCGCTGTACGCGATTTTTCAGGCGTATGTGAACGACGGCGACGAGGTGCTGGTGCCGAATCCCGGCTTCACCTCGTACCCGACGCTCGCTCGGATCTGCGGTGCGACCGCGGTGCCGTACTCGATCGAGCCGCCCGCGTGGAAGCTCGACGCGAAAGCAGTGCTGTCGAAGATCACATCGAAAACGAAGCTGATCGTGGTCAATTCGCCGTCGAATCCGCTCGGCTCGATCGTCGACCGCGAAACGCTCGAGACGATCGCCTCCGCCGGACCGCTCGTCGTGAGCGATGAGATCTATCGCGAGATCTGGTACGACGCGCCGCCGCCGTCGATGCGCGGCATGCGCGAGAACGTGGTCGCCGTCGACGGCATGTCGAAAAGCCATTCGATGACCGGCCTGCGACTCGGATGGATCTTCGCGCGCGAAGAGGTGATGCGGCCGGTCATCACGGCGCATCAGTACATCGCCACGTGCGCGTCGGTATTTTCGCAGCAGCTCGCGGAGATGATCCTCGACGCGCGCGAATGGAACGCGTCGTGGCTCGAGCGCGTGCGCGCGCAATTCCGCGAGCAGCGCGAGCAGGCGCTCGCGTCGATCGAGCGCGGGCTCGAAGCGAAGATCCCGCCGCCCGCCGGCGCGTTCTACGCGTTCGCGCCGGTGCCCGCGTGCGATACGGAGTCTCTCGCGCGCACGATCGCCACCGACACGGGCGTTCTCGTCATCCCCGGCATCGCATTCGGCAGCGCGGGCGAGGGTTTCATCCGCATTTCGTTCGCCGCGCCGCTGGAAACGATCGGCGCCGGCATCGAGCGAGTC
>DATIZY010000271.1:0-8856 GCA_035516895.1 Thermoanaerobaculia bacterium
CGGCTTCACGATTGCCATTATGAACGGGGGAAACCGCCGAAAAGTTTCAACTTTTCAGGGGGGTCAGAGCTGTACTTGTGATTTTTCTACCGGGGGTAGAACCTTTTCGCCGCCGACGGTAGAAAAATCACAAGTACAGCTCTGACCCCCTGAAAAGTTGAAACTTTTCGGCGGTTTCCCCCGTTCATAATGGCAATCGTGAAGCCGTCGAGAAAGAAACTACTTATTTTCATCGCCGTCGCCGCGGTCCTCATCCTGGTCCTCGGCGGCATGGTCGCGTCCCGCAAACGCGACAAACCCATCCCGATCACCACCGACAAGGCCTTCCGGAAAACGATCACGCAGCTCGTGACCGCGACCGGCAAGATCCAGCCGGAGGTCGAAGTGCCGATCGCGCCGGAAGTCTCGGGCGAGATCATCGAGATCCCGGTCAAGGAAGGGCAGCTCGTCCATAAAGGCGACCTCCTGCTGAAGATCCGGCCGGACGTCTACCAGGCGCAGGTCGAGGCGCAGACGGCAGCGCGCGATGCCTCGCGTGCGGCGATCGTGCAGCAAAAGGCCGAGCTCGAAAAGGCGCAACTCGACTGGCAGCGGACGCTGAACCTGTACAACCAGCACTTGATGTCGGAAGCGGACAAGAACGCGGCCGAGACCACGTACAACATCGCGAAAGCGGCGGTGAGCTCGTCGGAGTTCCAGGCGAAGCAGGCCGAAGGCGCCCTGCGGCAGATCCGCGACTCGCTGACGAAGACCGCGATCTTCGCCCCGAGCGACGGCACGATCACGACGCTGCCGGCCCGCGTCGGCCAGCGCGTCGTCGGAACGATCCAGTTCGCCGGAACCGAAGTCATGCGCATCGCGGACCTCTCCCACATGGAGGCCCAGGTCGACGTCAACGAAAACGACATCGTGAACGTGCAGCCCGGCGACACCGCACGGATCAGCGTCGACGCGTATCCGGACCGCACGGTCCAGGGCGTGGTCCGCGAGATCGCCTCGAGCGCCACGACGCAGAACGCCGGCTCGCAGGAACAGGTCACGAATTTTCAGGTGAAGATCTCGATCCCGAACCCGCCGGTCGATCTCCATCCCGGCATGAGCGCGACTGCCGACATCGAGACCGCGACCGTGCAGAACGCGGTGGTCGTTCCGATTCAGAGCGTCACGGTGCGGACCCCCGACAGCAAACTCTCGCCCGAGGAAGCCGAGAAGCAGGCCAACGCGCAGAAGGCGCAGGACACCGGCGACAACAAGGCCGAGACGACGAACGTCGCGAGCGAGAAGCGGAAACAGCGTGAGCTCCGCGAAAAACTGCAGCGCGTCGTTTTCGTGAAGGACGGCGACACGGTCAAGATTCGCCGCGTGGAGACCGGGATCGCCGACAACACCTACATCGAGATCAAGAGCGGTCTCAAGCCGGGCGAGGAAGTCGTTTCCGGTTCGTACACCGCGATTTCGCGAAAACTGAAGGACGGGTCGAAGGTCACAATCGAGAAACCGGGACAGACCGGATAAGAAAACGACACCGGACACCGATGCTGAACGAAATCGTCGAATCCTTTCGCATTGCGTTCGCCATCATTCGCGCGCACAAGATGCGCTCCGTTCTCACGGCACTCGGCGTGATCATCGGCATCATCGCGGTCACGCTCATGGGCTCGGCGATCGCCGGTATCCAGGTCGGTTTCGACCGCAGCCTCGCCGTCATCGGCGACGACCTGCTGTACGTCGAGAAGTGGCCCTGGCATCACGTGGACAACTGGTGGGAGGTCCGTAACCGGCGGCGGATGGAGACGCGCTACGCCGATGATCTCAATCGCATCATCGCAGCGACGCCGAACTCGCAGCTCATCGTCGCCGTACCGACGCTCAACACCGCGAAGAACGTGAAGTACGGCGACAACGAGGTCGACGGCGTGTTCACGCAGGGAACGACCGCCGACTTCATCCTCACGTCGACGAGCACCTTTTCGTCGGGACGCTTCTTCACCGACGACGAGTCCCGCGGCGGGCGCAACGTCGTCGTCCTCGGATCGGACGTCGCCGACGCGCTTTTCCCGGCGACGTCGCCGATCGACAAGACGGTGCTGATCGATCAGACCCCGTTCAAGGTCATCGGCGTCTTCTCGCACATGGGCACGTTCCTCGGGCTGTTCAGCTTCGACACCTACGCCTGCATTCCGCTGGCTTCGTTCCAGAAGAACTTCAGCAACCGGCTCGACACGTCGATCCGCGTCAAGGTGAAGGACAAGAACCGGCTCGACCTGGCGCGCGGCGAGCTCGAAGGCGACATGCGGCGCATCCGCGCGCTGCGGCCGGAGCAGCCGGACGACTTCGAGATCAACGAGCAGTCGGGACTGCGCTCGACTCTCGATCCCATCAAGGCCGGGATCGCCATGGCGGGTCTGTTCGTCACCGGTCTGGCGCTCTTCGTCGGCGCGATCGGAATCATGAACATCACGTACGTCAGTGTGAAGGAACGGACGCGCGAGATCGGGACGCGCAAGGCGGTGGGCGCGCGGCGCCGCACGATTCTGCTGCAGTTCCTGATCGAAGCCGTCTCGATCTGCCTGATCGGCGGTGCGGTCGGACTGCTGCTGTCGTGGGGAATGTGCGTCGCCATCGCCACGGCGATGCCCTCGTTCCCGATCCAGTTCTCGTTCGGACTGGTCCTGACCGGATTGATCGTCTCGATGATGACCGGGATCTTCTCCGGATTCGCGCCGGCGCTCAGCGCGTCGAGGCTGGATCCGATCGAGGCGCTGCGTTATGAGTGAGGCTGAATAAATGGCGTTCACTGAAATCATCCGCATGGCGCTGAAGGCGCTGCGGACGAACCGGCTGCGGTCGATCCTCACGATGCTCGGCGTGACGATCGGCGTCTTTTCGGTGATCGGTGTCATGACCGCCCTCAGCGTCATCTCGACGTCGATCGAGCACGGGCTGTCGATGTTCGGCAGCAATCTCTTCCAGTTCGCGAAATACCCGGTCATCAACTCGCGCGATCCGGAAGAGAAGTTCAAGAACCGGCGCAACATCACGTTGGCGCAGGCCAATGAATACAAGAAGCTGATGGAAGGGACGGCGGCCTCGATCTGCCTCAAGGTGTTCGACGGCGGAAAGCCTGTGACCTGGGGCGGCCAGACCAAACAGGGCATCCAGATCGTCGGCACGAACGAGTTGTTCACGCGCGCGAACAACTACCCGGTCGGTTACGGCCGCAACATCTCCGCCGAGGATGTCAATCTGGCGCGCAGTGTGTGCGTGATCGGCACCGACATTCAGAAGAAGCTGTTTCCGAGCCAGACGCCGATCGGCAAAACCATCAAGATCAATTACAAGCCGTACATGGTCGTCGGTGTGTTCGAGGAGAAAGGATCGACGTTCGGCGAGAGCCAGGACGACATCGCGATCCTGCCGATCACGCGGTTCTTCAACGACTTCGGCTCGCAGAACCGGACGGTCAACGTCGCGACGATGTCGACGTCGCAGGCGACGTACAACCAGACGCTCGACAAGGCGATCGGCGCGATGCGGATTGCGCGCGGCCTGAGGGTCGGGCAGGACAACGATTTCGAGCTCTACACGAACGACACGCTGCTCACCGCGTTCGCCCAGGTCGCGGGCACGATCCGCATCGGCGCGTTCGTCATCAGCGCCATCGCGCTGCTCGCGGCCGGCATCGGCATCATGAACATCATGCTCGTGAGCGTGACCGAGCGGACGCGCGAGATCGGCGTGCGCAAAGCGATCGGCGCGCGCCGCGACGACATCGTCCGGCAGTTTCTCTTCGAGGCCATCTTCCTCTCCGAGCTCGGCGGGCTCGCCGGAATCCTGTTCGGTGTGGCCGGCGGAAACGGCGTGGCGGTCTGGTTTGACATCGGTATGGTCTTTCCGTGGGGCTGGGCGCTGACCGGGCTCATCGTTTGTTCCGCGATCGGCATCGGCTTCGGCTGGTATCCGGCGCGCAAAGCGGCGACGCTCGATCCGATCGAAGCACTCCGCTACGAGTAATGCAGCAGCGGCGTTTCGACGCGACGGGCTGAGGGCCGTCGCTCCCAAAACGGCATCAAATTCGCTCACGCATGAGCTCAGGATGCGATCCCTTTTCCTGGCTCTGGCACTCGTTCTCTCATCGACGACGCTCTTCGCCCAAAACTGGCGCGACGAGCTCCACTGGGTCGACCGCGACCTGAAGAATCAGGACTATGCGCAGGCGCGCAAGTGGTCGATCAAAGTCATCAACAGCATGTGCGACCACCTCGGCACCGGTCCGGATGCGATGTATTCGCTGGCAACGGCCGTCGCCTATCGCGCCATGGCCGAGGCTGGTCTGGAGAAGCCGGAGGATGCGGATTGGTACGCGCATGTCGCGTTCGCGCTCTGGCCGAAGCTCGCCGATCAGGACTGGAGCGCGTACGGCGATGCCGGCGTGTGGCTGAGCGCGAAAAAACATCAGGACGACATCACACCCGATGCGAACGCGCCCGTGCGATTGCCCTTGAAAAAAGAGGATCCGAAATGTCCGCTCAGCGCGGTTGCCGGCGCGTATTACCAGCCGGTGACCGTCAGCGCGGTGGTCGACGACGATGGCGTCGCGCGATGCCCGGCGCTCGTCTCGCAAACCAATGCACCGACGCTGGTTTACGCCGCGTTCGAGTCGCTGAAGAACTTCCAGTTTCCGCCCGGTCCGCCTGCGAAATACCAGGTCACGGTCAATTTCAAGCCGCCGAAGTCGTAGTACCGTATCGGCATGGCCGATGACGATCGCCTTGGCGCAATCGAGCGCCGCCTCGACGCGATCGAGAAATCGCTCGGAATCGCCGCGGCGCCGGCGGCCGCACCGCCCCCCGCCGCCCCCGTCCCGCCCCCGCCGCCGCAACGCAGCGCGGACGAGCTGAGCCCCGACGCGGACCGGATCGCGGCCGCTCCTGCGCCGCCCAGGCCTCGGGTGAGCGTCGAGAGTCTCATCGGTGCGCACTGGCTCAATCGCGTCGGTATCGCTGCGCTGCTCGTCGGTGCCGCCTTTTTTCTGAAGTACGCGTTCGAGAACGAATGGATCGGTCCGGCGGCGCGCGTGGGAATCGGCATCGCGTGCGGTGTCGGGCTGCTCGTCTGGAGCGACATCTTTCACCGGCGCGGACATCGTCTCTTCGCGCATTCGCTCGAAGTGGTCGCCGTGGGCATCCTCTATTTGTCGATCTGGGCCGCGTCTCAGACGTACGCGCTGATCTCGAACGGCGTCGCGTTCGGCGCGATGACGATCGTCTCGATCGCGCTCGTTGCGCTGGCGATTCGCCATCAATCCGAATTTCTGGCCGGCCTCGCGCTCACCGGAGGTTTTCTGACCCCCGTGCTGCTGTCGACGGGGGAGAACCGCGAAGTGGCGCTCTTCTCGTACGTCGCGCTGCTCGATGCCGCCGCGCTCGTGCTCGTGACGCTGCGGCCGTGGGCGCGCGCGCTGGCGGTCGCGTTCTTCGGCACGCTCTTCCTGTACGTCGGCTGGTACTCCGCGTTCTACACGAGCGCGCAGATGCCGCGCACGATCGAGTTCGCATCGCTCTTCATGTTGCTGTTCGCAGTCGTGCCGCTGCTGCGGCGGTGGAGCGACGGCGCGATCGCAAAGAGCGTGCTGCTTCTGCTGCCGTTCGCAAATGCGTTCGTCTATTTCGCGCAGGTCAGCTGGATCGTGCAGGACAAGACGCGGCTGGCGAAGTACGCGATCGCGCTCGCCGTGTTTTTCCTGATCGTGGCGCTCGCACTGCGGCTGCGCGACGACGCCGACCTCTTCGCCACGCACCTCGCCATCGCCCTCGGTTTCGTCACCATCGCCATTCCGCTGCAGTTTCATGCGGTCTGGATCAGCATCGGCTGGCTGGCCGAGGCGGCGGCGCTGCTGCTGCTGTCGCGGAGGGTGTCCGGCGCGGCGGCACACGCGTTCCGCGTCCTCGGATCGTTTGCGCTGTTCGCGGCGATCTTCCGCATGTTTTTTCTCGAGCATTTCCATCCGGAGCACTTTCTCTTCAACATGCGCGCGCTGTCGTACGCGCTTGCGGTGGCGATTTTCAGCGGCATCGCGATTTCCAGTCCGCGGTTCTGCAAATTCGCCACGGCGTCGCTGCACGCGCTCGCGGTCATCGGTTTGACGGCCGAGGTCAACGATTTCGTGCACGCGAGCAAAGCGGCGCGCGACTTCTCGTGGTCGGCCTTGTGGATGGCCTACGGTGCGGCGCTGATGATCGCGGGCTTCCGCCGCGGCAGCGCGTTTCTGCGCTATCTCGCGCTGATCCTGATCGGCCTGACGGTGGCCAAAGTGTTCCTGTACGACCTCTCGGCGCTGCAGCGCGTCTATCGCATTCTGTCGTTCATCGCGTTAGGCGTGATGCTGCTGGCGATCTCATTCGCGTATCAGCGGAAGTGGTTCAGCGCGGCGCCCTCGGAGTGAGCTGCGGCCAGGTGTGGGACGGCGCTGCGCGCTGCCGAACTCGCGCGGGAATTCGGCGCGGCGCAGCCGTGCCCTGCAAGGGAGGTTACTTCTTCCCGATCGTCCTCGCCAGATACGCTTTGATGTGTTCGTGCGTCGCGGGCGCCGCCCAGAGCGCGTCGATATCGTCGGCGGAGGAGACCGCGATCTGCGCGGCGTCGCGGAGATAGGGCTCGCGCAGCTGACGCTTCGTCAGCCGGAACGCCTCGGGCGTGATGGCGGCGATCTGGCGCGCGATTGCATTTGCGCGGGTGAGCAGCATCTCGTGGTTGACCACTTCGTCGATGATGCCCATCGATTTCGCCTCGTCGGATTCGACGGTGCGGGCGAGGTAGAGCAACGAATGCAGGTGCTGTTTCGGCACTGCGAAGCGGACGAGCTCGAGCGCGAGCGGCGGAAACGGCACGCCGACGAGCGCCTCCGGCACGCCGATGCGTCCGGCGGACATGATCCGGTAGTCGCACGCAAACGCCATGATCGCGCCGCCGGCGATCGCATGACCGTTGACCGCGGCGACGGCGGGCTTCGGAAAGAGAAACATCGCGCGCAGCATCGCCTCGAGCGCCTCGACGAAGTCCTGCACGTACGTGCCGCCGGCGTTCACGAGCCGCGGCAGATCGACGCCGGCAGAAAAAATCGACCCGCTGCCGGTCAGCACGACGGCGGCGATGTCGTGCGCTTCGGCGGCGAATTCGAATTCGTGCTGCAGGCGCTGGCAGAGCTCGAGATCGAGCGCGCTCGCTTTTCCGTGCGCCATCTGCAGCGTGAGGATCCCGTCGGTGACACTGCGTTCAATCATCGCTGCGATGATAATTCACGGCGACCGCCGCGCTGCCGATGAAGATGTGTGCGGTCCGGCTTCAGCCGGACAGACCGGCGAAAGCCGGCCCTCGCACATAGCGCGATTCGATTCACATCAGCTTCTCGATCGTGATCGGCAGGTCGCGCACGCGCTTTCCGGTTGCGTGAAACACCGCGTTGGCAATCGCCGGCGCGACGCCGACGATGCCGATTTCGCCGACTCCTTTCACTCCGATCGGATTTACGTGCCGGTCCTCCTCCGGCACGATGAGGATATCGATCGAGCGGATGTCGGCGTTCGTCGGCACCATGGATTCGGCGAAGTTCACGTTGGTGTAGCTGGCGAAGCGTTTGTCGAGGTGCGTTTCCTCGAGGAGCGCCATGCCGATGCCCTGGATGATGCCGCCGTAATACTGGCTGCGCGCCGTCTTTTCGTTGAGGATGCGTCCGCCGGCGAATGCACTCACGACGCGCTGCACCCGGACGATCGGAATGTCCTCATCGATCGCCACCTCCACGAAGTGGGCGCCGAACGCCTGCGCCGCGTACGCCTGCTTTTCCGGCGGCTTCGAATCGACGCTTGCTTCGACGTTAGAACGAATTCAAGATCGAATTGATGAAGCGAACGCTCGTACATGCATCGCGTGCGCTGCATGAGGTTGCCGCCGATCGAGGCCATGTGCCTCGTCAAACGCGCCGATGCGAGTCCGGAAGACGGTTCAGCGTGTGGACGGTTCCGTTCACGTCGAGCGAAACGGGTATCGCGTTCGGGTCGGCGACGTCGCGAATCGGTGGGCTGCCGAGAAGCGGACAGACGATCATGCCGGCAGTGACGGCAGCCGATCCGGGCATGAAGGTTCGGCGCGATGGATTGGATGGTTCTTCATCGTCTGGACGGTAACAGGGCGGAAGCGTCATAGTCTCGCCTCATGCGCACGTTTCTTTTCGCGTTCCTGCTTGCAACTTCCGCGCTCGCCGCTGATGAGCACGACTTCATCGTCAAGGATTTCCGCTTTCACGACGGCGAGACGATGGCCGAAGTGCGGATCCACTACGTCACGATCGGGACGGCGGGCAACGATAACGCAGTGCTCGTTCTGCACGGAACGGGAGGATCGTCGAAGCAGTTTCTGAACGATCGCTTCGCCGGCGTGCTCTTCAAGCCGGGCGGCGTCTTCGACACGAGCCGCTACTTCATCATCATTCCCGACAACATCGGCCACGGCGCCTCCTCGAAGCCGTCGAATGGCCTCGGCCGCAAGTTTCCGCACTACGACTACGACGACATGATCGAGCTGCAGCACCGGCTCGTCGAGTCATTGGGCGTGCATCATCTCTTCGTGGTGATGGGCACGTCGATGGGCGGCATGCACACATGGATGTGGGGCGAGCGCTGGCCGGATGCGATGGATGCGCTCGTGCCGCTGGCGAGCGCGCCCGTCGAAATCGCGGGGCGGAATCGCGTCTGGCGAAAGATGATGCTCGACGATCTCGATCGCGGCGACGTCGAGGGTGCGGATCAGATTCTGATGATCGTCGGCAGCGCGCCTCTGCAATGGCAGAAGGAGATG
>DATIZY010000272.1:0-10280 GCA_035516895.1 Thermoanaerobaculia bacterium
TTTCGCATCCACTTTCCCGCGCAGTACGAGCCGTGGGCGGAGCGCGTCGCGTCGGACATCGAACCGATTCGCGCCGCGGTCGTGCGCGAAGTGGGCTTTGCGCCGGAGCAGGTGACCGACGTCGTGATCGCAAATCCGATCGCCGACGCGAACGGCATCACGCTGCCGCTGCTGAACCATCCGCGCATCGTGCTGTTCACGGAGCCGCCCGCGCCTGAGAGCCAGATCGGCGAGTTTCGCACGTGGATCGATGTGCTCGTCGCGCACGAGATGACGCATCTCGTGCATCTCCTCCGTCCGTCGCGCAATCCGACGAAGCGGATGATTGCGCGCGTCCTGCCGCTGAATCCGATCACGCTCTCCGCGCCGCGGTGGGTCCTCGAGGGCTACGCGACGGTCGTGGAAGGCCGACTCACAGGATCGGGGCGGCCGGCGAGCTCGATTCGCGCGGCGATTCTGCGGAAATGGGCCGAGAGCGGCCGTCTGCCGTCGTACGGGGAGCTCGACTCCTCGCACACGTTCATGGGGATGTCGATGGCGTATCTCGCCGGGTCGGCGTATCTCGAGTGGCTCGACGCGCGCGGCGGTCCCGGGTCGCTGCAGCATCTGTGGGCGCGACTCACCGCCCGTCAGCCACGCAACTTCGACGAGGCGTTCATCGGCGTCTTCGGCGATTCGCCGGCGAAACTCTACGATCGATTCACCGCCGAGCTGACCGAGCGCGCGATGGCGATCGAGCGCGAATCGCCTCGAGTCGAAGGCGAGCTGTGGCAGGAGACGCCGCGCGATTCGGGCGAGCCCGCCGTCTCGCCGGACGGGACGAAGCTCGCGTTCGTGCAGCGCGACGCGAAAGGGAAAGCGAAGCTCGTCGTTTTGCCGACCGGCCCGAATCCGGAGGAGAAGAAGTTTCGCGAGCGCATCGAGACGATGCTGAAGCGCGATCCGCAGGACGTCGCGCCGGTGATCACGAAGCCGTTTCCGCGCAAACCGCTTCACACGCTGACGCCGATCGACGGCGGCGACGTCACGAATCCGCGCTGGACGCGCGACGGCAAATCGATTCTGTACACGCACAAGCAGCCCGACCGCGAAGGGTTTCTGCATCACGATCTTTTTCTCTGGACGCCGGGCGGAGCCAATCGGCGCGTGACGCATCTCGGCGATGTCGAAGACGGCGATCCGCTGCCCGGCGGCTCTCGCGCGATCGCTGTCAGAAATCGTTATGGATTCTCGCAACTTGTTTATGTGGATATTTCTTCGGGCGAGGTGACGCCGTACAACGAGCCCTCGCTCGACAGGATCGATTCGCATCCGCGCGCGGCAGCCGACGGACGCATCGCATGGGCGGAGAACGACGGCAGCGGCTGGCACGTTCGCGTGAGCGTGGGGGCGGGCAAAGAACAAAGTGTGGGAGCCACACTCGGCGCCTTTTCACCGGAGTGGAGCGGGACGCATCTCATCGCCTCCATCGCTTCGGGTGGTTTCATCGATCTCGCGCGCATCGACAACGGAGTCGAGTACCTCACGCGCACGAACGGCGCGGCTGTCGATCCGGCGCCTTCTTCCGACGGATCGATTTACTTCATGTCGCTCGAGCCCGACGGATTCGTGATTCGCCATCTCGCCGCGCCGGAGCCGGCGCCGGCGAGACCCATGCTGGAGACGAAGCTCGCGCCGGCGATTCCGCCGGTGCTTGCCGGAGCACCGGCTTTAGCCGGTCCTTCCCGGCTGCAGCCGGAGTTTCATTCGCGAGCGTACGGTTTCGGACGGCAGGAATTCCGTGTGCTCGCCGGCGGCGCGTGGACGGCGTATCAGCACTTCGGCGAAGCGGGTGTGCGGATGGGCGATCTGTTAGGCCGCATCGACGCGCTTGCGATCGCCGGCGGTCACAATGCTGCGCTCGCGGCGACGTGGCGAGGCCTGCCGGTCGAGCTGAGTGGTTCGTTGTTCGCGCTTCGTGACTCGAATCAAACGAACCGCGAACCACCGGCCACGAACCGCGGTCTCGAGCTTCACGCGAACTACGAGGTCGACATGCCGCTGACCATTGCGAGCTTCGAGGCGGGCGCGCTCGCGGGCAGCTCCTCGCGCGGATTCGTCGATGCGCAGCTTTTCGCGCACATCCGGGAGAGCGACGCCACGGCGCGTGTCGCGTTCGATTCCGACAGCCACGCGCGCGCTTCGCTCCGCGCCGCGACGAGCATCGGCGGCATCGGCCTCGCGCTCTCCGGCGAAGCCGCGCGCAACATGAGCGTGGGCGGCGTGATCTCGTCCGCGACGCCCGACGCGCTGCTCATCGAGCGCGTGATCGATCCCGCCCTCCCGCCCGGCTTCGCCGAGCTGCGCACGTATCGCGGGGCACGGGCCGAGGTGCGGGTGGGGAGCGTGAGGGCGTTCTGGCAGCGGCATTCGGGCGCAATCGATGTGCGCGGGCTCGAGACCTCCATGTCCGCGCCGCCCATCCCGCTCCTCGGCATCCCGTCATTCGACGTCACGGCTGGCGCGGCGCGCGTGCGCGGATTGCGCGGGACGAAGGCGTGGATCAACCTCCGCTGGCGTCCATGAAGAGATCCGGTGGGGACCAACCTGTTTTTGCAAATTCAGATGTCCGCAGTTTCCTCCCGCGCGGCGTTTGCGAGCGGGCGAGGGGAAGCGCTCCACCGGCGTCGACGATGAGTCGATCGACGACGCCTCGGTATCATGGTGCGCGCGGAATAGAATCGGCTTCCATGCGCGCCTTTGCGGCGGTCCTCGCGTCGCTCGCTCTCGCGGCGCCGGCTGTTGCCGCCGGTCCGAACATCGTTGTCATCTCGTTGCCGCAGGGAATGGTGCAGACGATCGGCGGCGGCGGCGCCGCGGACAGCTTCACGATCGCCAACGTCGGCGACGCTCCGGCAACCGTCGCGTTTCAACAGAACGGATCGTTTTTCACGATCTCGGCGTCGGGCGCCGTTGTCGCTCCCGGCGCGACCCAGACGATCACGATCCACGGCCTGACACAAAACGCCCAGGCGATTTCCGCCGGATCGGTGACGATCACCGGTAGCGGCGCGCCGCTTTCCGGGATCTCGGTTCCGGTCCGGCTCATGGCCGGTCCCGTGCCCGCGGGTACGGTCAACATGCAGTCGTCGGTCGGCGGCATCATCCTGACCGGAACCGCGAGCCAGCAGCATGCGGCGAGCGTGTCGTTTCACAACAGCGGCAACGTGCAGATGCAGGGCATGGCCGTCGGCGACGCCGCATGGCTCGTTCCGCAGACCGATTTCGTGACCGTCGGGCAGAATCAGAATGGGCAGGCCTCGTTCGCCGTCGACGAGACCAAACGACCCGACGCCGGCGCGCCGATGGGCGGCGTTCCCGGAAACCTTTCTCTGCGCTTTTTCTCCGGAAACGCGACGGCGCAGTCGGTGTCGGTGAGCATCGTCGATGTCGTGCGCCCGGACATCGTTCCCGCCGAACCTGCGCCGCTCGCGCCCGGCGAGCTCGCACTCTTCATCCCGGCGCTTTCCTCCCGCAGCGGAGTGACCAGCGATTTCTACCTCGCCGGAAATCACGGCGACACGGCCGTGCGCGACGTGAAGCTGTTTTTCTCACAGGCGGTCGCGGGCAGCGCGTCGCTTCTCGCCGCGATCGCGCAGCCACCGTCGACGCCCGCTCTCTGGTTTCCCTCGATCGTGGGGAGCGTCTTCGGCAGCGCCCAGCAGGCGGGATCCATCCAGCTTCGCGGCTCGCCGGCGCCGGCGGTGTCCGTTGCCGCGATCCAGGTCGCCGCGCCGGGCGACGGCCGGCTTTTCTCGTCGCCGCTGCCGCTGATTCGCTCCGATCGATCCGCCGGACCGGACGAGACTCTGCTCGTGACCGGAGTCGAAAAGAGCAGCACTCTTTCGACGACGCTCTATCTGCAGGAGACGAGTGGAACGAACACGTCGGTGCAGACCGATTTCTTCGACGCGAGTGGCGCTGCGGTCGGAACGCGGCGCGTCGACAGCGTCGCGGCATTCCGTTCGATCGAAATCCCCGACGCGGTGCCCGCCGGAGCGCGCAGCGTTCGTTTCACGAACCTCGGCGCCGGCAGAATCGGCGCGGCGGCCGTCACCTCGGACAACGCCACGCTGTCTTCGTGGCCGCTCGTCGATTCGGCCCGCAGCTCGCCGCCGGGCACGAGCGTCTGGGTGATCCCGGCGATCGCACCGCCGGGAATCGGCGCGCAGATGGAAGTCTTCGTGTCGAACGGCTCGACGAGCAGCGCCTCGTTCACGCTCGACGACTTTCAGCCTCTGCCGCCGTCCAGCCGGCGTCACGCGGTGCATTCGAGCGCGCTGATCTCGGCGACGACGCTCGCGCCGCTGCAAACGTCGCGCAGCGTCGTCACGCCATCGAACTCGCTTCTGAGCATCACCGCGCCGGCGCAAGCCATGACGGCATCGGCTCGCATGATCATGACCGCTCCCGGAACGATCGGCTCCTTCGGTGCGTCGTTTCCCGTCGTACCGCTCTCGAAGGCGCTCGCGACTTCGCAGGGCATGCGCTTCACCGGAGTCGACGACACGCAGCTCGGCGCGCGCAGCTCGCTCGTTCTGGCCGAGGTCGGCGGCGCCGCGACGACGGTGCGGGTGACGCTGCACTACATCTTCGTCGCCGGCACCGCGGTCAGCGCGCAGGCGATTTCGATGAAAGACTTCACGCTCGCATCCGGTCAGCTGATTGTCGTCCCGAATCTCGCGTCGGCCGTGATCGGCTCGCTTCGCGACTCGCTCGGCGACCTTCGCAACATGCAGGTCGACATCGATGTGACCGGCGGCGCCGGCAAAGTGCTGCCGTTCGTCGAATCGATCGACAACAGTTCCGGAGACATCATGGTGCGCGCAGATTAGAATCCGCGCGCGTGCTTCACATCCACAACGGCGACAGCACCGCGATGACGGCGCGGCGAGCGAACATTCCCGGCCGTCACATCGCATTTCGCGAGGTGCTCGTCACCGGTCCGGTCCGCGCCGGACTCTCACAGCAAGAGTGGATCGAGGAGCGCGCGCGATTCTTGTCCGAGAATTTCGATCAGGTCCTGCTGCGCACGCGCACCGAGCTCCTCGATCAGGAGCAGATGCTCGACGACGCGCGGCGCGACGACGAAGTCGTTCTCTGGTTCGAGCACGATCTCTTCTGTCTCGTCAACTTTCTCTATCTTCTCGTCCGGCTCGCGAAAGCGCGGCATCTCTCCATCATCTGGTCCGCGGAGATCCTCGGCACCATGAATGAGGCGGAGCTCGAGACGGTGTTCCTCTCGCGCGCCGCGGCGCAGCCCTCGATGATGCGAACGGCCGCGAGCGCGTGGGAGGCCTACACGTCCGAGGACGGCACGGCTCTCAATCGCTGGGTCGCCGACAAAACCGACTTCGCGTTTCTCCGCGACGGATTTCGTCTGCACGCCTCTCGCTTTCCGTCCGCGCGCGACGGCCTCGGCGCAGTGGAGCGCATTGCGATGGAAGGCATCGCCGCCGGCGCGACCGATTTTCTGTCGCTCTTCGCTCGCTTCAACGACCTCGTGCCTCGCTGGGGGCTCGGCGACAACGTTTTCCTGCGGCATCTGCAGCGGCTCGCATCGTGCGCGGTGCCCATGATCACGATCACGCAGGTGGAAGGGGAGAATCCGCCGAAGGCGCTCTTTGCGCTCACGCCCGCGGGAGAAAGCGTCCTCGATGGGAAGGCGGACTTCATCGATCTGAACAACGCCGGCTTCTGGTTCGGCGGCGCGCATCTGACGCGCGAAAGGATGTGGCGATGGGACGACGCGCGGCAGGAGATCGTCGCGAGCCGCTCTGCCGGCTGATCCGCTTCGAAGCGACGGACGGCGTATCGCTCTCCGGCCTGCTGTATGGAGCACCGGCTTCAGCCGGTCGGGTCATCGTCTGGCTTCACGGCACCGGGGGAGCGTCGGTGTTCGAGAGCTCGCGCACGAACCTCCTCGCGCGGGTGTTCCTCAACCACCGCATCGCGTTTTTTCCGTTCAACAATCGCGGGGCGCACTACGTTCGCCGCGCCGGGCGTCACTTCGGCGGATCGGCGTTCGAGCGCATCCGCGAATGCGTGCACGATATCGATGGCGCGATCCGCGAGCTGCGCCGCCGGGGATTCACGGACATCACGCTGGCGGGGCACTCGACGGGCGCGAACAAGATCGCGGTCTACGACCACTATCGCAGGCGCAATCGCGTCAAACGATACGTCCTGGTCGCCGGAGCCGATGATGCCGGTCTGGAGTACAAAGAGTTCGGCGCGCAGCGGTTCCGCGCGTATCTGAAGAAGGCGCGTTCGTTGAAAAATACGCTGATGCCCGGCCGCATGATGACGTGGCGCGCGTTCTACGACATGGCCAATCCGAACGGCGACTACAACGTCTTTCCGTTTGATCCGGCCGTTCGCGGACGGCGTCCCTTCCGATTCATTCACGGCATCACGAAGCCGGCGCTCTACATCTACGGCGAGCACGACGAGTTCGGCTTCGACGCCGCGCTGCTCGCGGAGCACGTCGGTCCGCGCGGCGAGATCGTCGTCATCCGCGACGCCGATCACGGATTCAGTGGCAAGGAAGAGGAGTTGGCGACGCTCATCGCCGACTGGACTACGGCAGAAGCTCGAGCCTGAACGCAGTGGCCAGCGGAGCGAAATGCCGGCGGTCGGTGGTCGCGATGCGCGGCAGTCCCAGTGACTCGCTGATCGCGATCACGGCGGCGTCGACGAAACCGAGCGACAGGCTCGCGAAATGCCGATGAAGTTCCTCGATTCGCACGTATTTTTCTTTCGGGAGATCAGCGACATGGTAGGAACCGCCGGACAGAGAACGATAGAACGTCATCCGCGCCGCCGCAGGAAGCCGCGTTCCGAGAAGATGGTCGACTTCGACGATTACGGGCGCAGGAAGAATCAAGCCGCGATGCTCCCTTTTGAAAAGCTCGAGCACCCGACCGTGCCAGCTGTCGCTCCGATCGAAGTAAGCGAAGAGGACGCCGGTATCGAGCAGTACAGCCACTACTCTTTGCCGAACCCAGTTTCCTCGAGGATTTCGTCGACCCGTTCCGAGGTGTCCGTGTAGCCGCTGTGGAATTCTCCTGCGCCGGGGGGCAGACCTGGCCGCCGCTGCTCGAGGTAAGCGCGGAGCGCTTCGCGGATGACCTCGACTGACGAACGGCCGGTTCTCATTGCCTCGAGCTTGACCTCGACATCGAGATCGGAATCGAGATAGATGGTCGTTCGCCTCATGACATATATGCTAACACATACATCAGCGGCGCGATTTCACGGGTGCTCGCCTGACCACGCGCCCCGGTTTCGCGCCGGTGTGTTCGCCGTTGCGCAGAACCTGCACGCCGTTGATGAAGACGTCGGCGACTCCGACCGCGTACTGCTGCGGATTTTCATAGGTCGCTTTCGCAGCGATCGTCGCCGGATCGAAAACCACAACGTCGGCGAAGTAGCCGGGGCGAAGCAGGCCGCGATCGTCGATGTGCAGCTGCGAAGCGGGGAGGTAGGTCATGCGGCGGATTGCTTCCTGCAGCGGGATCACGTGTTCCTCGCGGACGTACTTGCCTAACAGATTCGCGAAGTTGCCATACGCGCGGGGATGCGGCTGCGATTTGAGGAACACGCCTTCCGGCGCCGGCGCGCCTTCATCGGAGCCGAACGTGACCCACGGCTGTTTGATCTGCTTTTTGATGTTGTCCTCCGACATGAGAAAGTAGATCGTGCCGACGCGGCTGTCGTCCTCGATGACGAGATCGATCGCCGCGTCTTCCGGCGATTCGTTGCGCATGCGCGCGACTTCGGCCAGCGTCTTGCCGGTGAGCGGTTTCAGTTTCGGGTTCTTGAACGCGACGAGGAGCACGCGGTCGGGCGAGCCGGCGAGCAGAAGCAGGTTCTCCCACGTGTCGCTCGGCGTTCGCATCTCGCTGACGACGCGCGCGCGGATCGCCGGGTCCTGCAGCCGCTTGCGCCACGCTTCGAGCCCGCCTTCCTGCACCCACGTCGGCATCGCGGCGTCGAGGCCCGTCGCTCCGGCGTTGTACGTGTACATGTCGGCGCTGATGTCGAGACCTTTCGCCCGCGCCTCGCTGATCTTCGCGATCGCCTGGTCTTCCTTCGGCCAGTTTTTCTCGCCGGCCGCTTTGAAGTGGTAGATCTGCGCCGGCACGTGAGCCTCGCGTGCGATCGTGATCAGCTCGTCGATCGCTTCGAGCAGCTGATTGCCTTCGCTGCGCATGTGCGAGATGTACATCCCGCCAAACGGCGCCGCCGCTTTCGCGAGCTCGATCAGCTCGTCCGTCTTCGCGTACGTTCCTGGTGCATAGATGAGGGCCGAGGCGACGCCGAACGCGCCGTCCTGCATGGCCTGGCGCACGAGGCCGCGCATCTGCTCCATCTCCGCCGGGGTCGGCGCGCGGTTCGCCCGGCCTAACACGCACACGCGCGGCGTCGCGGCGCCGATGAACGAGCCCACGTTCGGCGAGATGCCGCGCCTGGCGATCCAATCGAGGTATTCGCGGAGCGTCGTCCACTCGATCGGATACTTGATGTCGCCCTCTGTGTCGACCATCTCCTTCTTCATCGCCGGCGTGACCGGCCCCATCGATTCGCCCTCGCCGAAGATCTCCGTCGTCACGCCCTGTTTGATGTCCGACATCGCGCGGCCGTCGGCGATCAGCGTCTCCTGCGCCTGGCTCATGATGTTGATGAATCCGGGCGCGACGGCCATCCCGTGGACGTCGATCTCCGTCTTTGCGCGTCCGCTCGCGTGGCCGACGACGACGATGCGATCGCCGCGAATGGCGACGTCGCCGCGTCTGGCATCGACCCCGCTCCCGTCGTAAATCGTCCCGTTGCGGATCACGATGTCGTACGCTGGTGGCGGCTGCGTAGCGGCGAGGAGAGCGAGTGCAAGCGACGGCAAAAACATCGGTAGAGCATACGGCGATCGGGCGGATTGTTGTGCCCCCGAATGTTCCGGACGGGTTCCGGCTCTTCTACACGACGATCGATTTCGACGGACGCATCGACGACCGCATCCGCGACTTTGTGGCGCCGGCGGAGTTGCACTCGTGCCACCAAATTCACGGCGCTGAAAGTGTGAGGGCCGGCCTCAACCGGCTAAAGCCGGTCCTCACACCGCACGAGCCGGCGTGCGACGCGCTTTGGAGCGAATTGAAAACCGCCGCGCTGGCGATCAAAGTCTCCGACTGTCTGCCGGTCTCGATCATCGATACGCGCGGCGTCATCGCGAACATTCACTCCGGCTGGCGCGGGGCGGTGCAGCAGATCGTTGCCAAAACGCTCGACGCCGCGCCGCTCGATCCTGCATCCTCGATCGCGTATCTCGGCCCATCGATCCGCGTCTGCTGCTTCGAGGTGGGTGAGGAGGTCGCCGCGCAGTTCGACGCGCCCTTCGTCGATCGCCATCGCGGCGCGAAGCCGCACGTCGACATCGCCGCATTCACCGCCGCGGTCCTCCGCGCCCGCGGATTCGAAAAGATCGTCGACACGGAACTGTGCACACGCTGTCCCGAGTCGATCTTTCACTCGTACCGGCGCGACAAAAAAAGTGGACGGAACCTTGCAATCGTCGCGCAGTAATGCCCGCTCGGGGGACGATCTTTCGTGCGATCTCCATCGTCGTCGTGACGATTCTCGTCGGAATCGCCGGCCTGGCGATCTACGTCTACAAAGAATCGGTCGGCAAGTTCGAAGTGCGGCGCCTGTCGCTGCCGACGCGCGTCTACGCCGATTACACGCCGCTGCAGGCGGGAACGATCGTCTCGCCCGACGACCTTCTCGAAAAACTCTCGCGCCTCGGCTATCGCGAGGTCGATTCGATCGCGCAGAGCGGTGACTTCGCCGAAAAACGCGGCGAGCTTTACATCTACACCCGCGAGTTCAAGCACCCGACAGGCACGTACGCATCGGAGCCGATCCGCATCACATTCGACAAAGGTGCGATCGCTTCGATCACCTCGCTGAAAGACGGCCATGCGATCGACAAAGCGGCGCTCGAGCCGGAGCTGCTGACGTCGATCCTCAGCGACCAGCTCGAGAACCGGCAGCCCGTCACGCTCAATCAGGTGCCGCAGATTCTGCAGGACGCGGTGATCGTCACCGAAGACGTTCGCTTCTGGCATCACCCCGGAGTCGATCCGATCGGAATCGCCCGAGCCGTGTTCCGCAATCTTCGCGGCGGCGGGATCGAGGAAGGCGCGTCGACGCTCACCCAGCAGCTGGTGAAGAACTACTACCTC
>DATIZY010000273.1:0-5429 GCA_035516895.1 Thermoanaerobaculia bacterium
GTCGGCGCTGTCGCCGGCGACGTAGATCGGGACGTCGCCCATGATCTCGATGTCGCGCGCGTCAGCGGCGCGGCGGATCTCGGCCCACTGGCGGAAGAAAAGAAATTGTACATATTTATGATAACTAATTTCTGCGGCGAGCTCGCGCTTCGCCGCCGCCAGCGCGGCCGCGTCGCGCACGGCGATCTCGTGCGGCCATCCGGTCCAGGCCGTCCCGCCGTATCGCTCTTTCAGCGACGCGTACGTCGCCCAATCTTCGAGCCAGGCGTTGTCTTCTTCGAATCGGCGGAAATCGTTTTGGTAGCGCGTGCGCGCGCGCTCGTTGAAGTGCTGCCACGAACGGCGCAGCAGGCGATTCTTGAATTCGGCGACGCGATCGAATTCGACGTGCTCCTCCGAAAACGACGGCATGTCGTCGAGCGCGTTGGCGGGCAGCAGTCCGTTGCGCTGCAGCCGCGCGGGCGAAACGAGCAGCGGATTTCCGGCGTACGACGAATGACAGCCGTACGGCGAGTTGCCGTAGCCCGGCGGATTGAGCGGAAGGATCTGCCACAGTCCGAGTCCCGCGCTCTGCACCCAATCGAGAAACGTGAGCAGCTCGTCGCCGAAATCGCCGATGCCGTACGGGCCGGGGAGCGATGTCGGATGCAGGAGGACGCCGGCGATGCGGCGCGCGATCATCGGTGCGCCTCCGCGCTGATCGCCAGCTTCTCACCGAGGGCGTCGAAGTGCTGCAGCCATCGATTGGCGGCGGACGATCCGTTTCCGGCATTCGCGGCGACGACCGGCCGCACGATTCTGCGCATGCGGTAATACTCGTTCTGCGGTTTTCGCAGGTCGACTTTGACCTGCGCGTCGCGCATCAGCGTGACGATCGCCTCCCATCGCTCGAGCCGCTCGAAATCCTCCGGCTTCGCGGCGAAGTCGCGCGCGGCGCGCTCGACCGCGCGCTCGAGCACCATGAGCGTCGTCTCGTCGAGGCGGACGCCCTCGTCGCGCGATTCGCGAAGCAGCACTTCGATGTCCGCGAGCGGCGGCTCGTCCTGATCGAGGAGCCGCCGGAGCTGCAGGTTGACGTCGAACTCCGCGGCGGTCCGCAGCACGCCGGGCAGGGGTACGCCTAACGTCGCGTGGAAGCGCATCAGCGGGTCGTAGCGCTCGTGCAGCTGACGGAACGCGCTCTCGGCCTCGTGCAGAGTCGCGTCGCAAAGCAGATTGAGGATGCGCCGCTGCTCGTCGCGGAAGAGCGAGCGAATCGAGAGCAGCGGCTCCTCGAAGTACTCGTCGAGTACGCGGATCACCGACGCGATTCCGTTGACGCGCATGTCTTCGCTGAGATCGCGCTTCATCGCTTCGTAGCGCGCGGAATCGGTCTCGAGGCGGACGCCGCCGGTCAGCTCCGTTTCGCCGAGGTGGATGACGGTGAATTCGAAGCGGGAGTGTTCGTGCGTGATCGTCGACAACACGTCGATGCAGCCGACCGCCATCTTCGCGCGGCCGGCACGGTACGTTTCGAAATCGTCCTGCCGCACGCGGTAGCAGTAGACCGGCTCGTCGGAGCCGAAGTTCGAAAACAGCGACGCGACGGCGTAGTGTGCGGCGACGCGGCGAAGATCGAGCCGCGACGGCTTCACTTCCCGCTCGTAAATCTGGCGCGCGTCGCCCCAGGCCGGCAGATTGCTCCGCGCGGCGGCGATGCGCTTGAGGAAATCGAGCTCGAGCGTGCGTCCGGAGATCTTCTCGGCGAGCTGCAGCACGCGGCCGGCGTAACGCAGGATCTGCACCGTCTCGATCCCGGAGACGTCGTTGAAGAACCAGCCGCAGCTCGTGTACATGAGCATCGCGTTTCGCTGCAGCTCGAGCAGCTCGAAGATCGGGACCGCCGACTTCATCCGGTCCGAACCGGCTGAAGCCGGTGCTCCATGCAGGGAAACGAAACGCTCGACGTTCTCTTCCGAACGGTCGAGCACGACGTCGATGTAGTCGTCGCGCGCCTGCCACGGATCGATGAGCACGCGCCGGCCGTGGTCCTCGAAGATCGCGGCGCATTGATCGCGCAGCCAGTCGAGCGCCTCGCGCAGCGGTCCGCGCCACTGCTGCGTCCAGCCGCTCGGCGCGCCGACGTTGCAGCCGCAGTCGAGCTGCCACCGGCCGACGCCATGGCTGCAGCTCCACGACGTCTTCTCGACGACCTCCACCTCTTCGGCCGGCGGGCTGTCGGCGAGAAACTGTCCGTAGTTCGCGAGGCGCGCCAGCTTGCGCTCGTTGATGTAGTCGATGGCATAGGCGAGAGCCATGTCGCCGTAGCGGTGATGATGCCCGTAGGTCTCGCCGTCGGTGGCGATGTTGACCAGCTGCGGCAGCGATGCGGAGTCGGCGAACGCGCCTAACAGCCGGTGCGCGAGATTCTCGCCGCGCGCGAGCAGCCGCTCGAACGCGACGGCGCGCGAGATCGGGCCGTCGTAGAAAAAGATCGCGATCGAGCGGCCCGAAGGAAGCTTGCAGCGGTACGGGCGCGTCGAATCGATGCCGTTGCCGTTCTGCGTTCTGGCCTGATGCGGCTCGAGAATCGTGAAGAGGATTCCTTCCGCGGCGAGCGCTTCGAGCGAGGCGATGTCGACGGCAGTTTCCGGCAGCCACATGCCCTCCGGTTTGCGGCCGAATCGTTTTTCGAAATCGCGGACTCCCCAGCGCACCTGCGTCCGGCGATCGCGCTCGTTCGCCAGCGGCAGGATCATGTGGTTGTACGCCTGCGCGATCGCCGAGCCGTGCCCGCCGAATTTCTCGCGGCTCATCCGATCGGCGTCGACGATCGCCGCATACGTTCCCGGCGCCTGGGCTTCCAGCCAGCTCAAAAGCGTCGGTCCGAAATTGAAGCTGATCGACGCGTAGTTGTTGACGATCTTCACGATGCGATCGTGCGCGTCGAGAATGCGCGACGACGCGTTCGGCTCGTAGCACTCGGCCGTGATCCGCTCGTTCCAGTCGTGGTAAGGCGTGGCGGAGTCCTGCGTCTCCACCGCTTCGAGCCACGGGTTCTCGCGCGGTGGCTGGTAAAAGTGTCCGTGAATGCAGATGAAGCGAATGCGCATCGTTGATCCCCGGTTGCCATTCTCGAAAATGGAGCGCGGGCTTCAGCCGGTTTCGACCACGACCGGCTAAAGCCGGTGCTCCATCTCGAAAGATACCCGCAACCGGCCGGGCGGCGGCGTGCGGCGGCCATTTTCGAAAATGGAGCACGGGCTTCAGCCGGTTTCGACCACGACCGGCTAAAGCCGGTGCTCCATCTCGAGAAACACACGCGACCGGCCGGGCGGCGTGCGATGGTAACGTAAAGTCCGAGTCATGTTGATCGTCGAGGCCGATGCGCTGCGCGACCCCGCCCGCGCCACCTCACTCGAATGGATCGAAACCAACGGGCTCGGCGGCTGGGCAAGCTCGAGCATTTGTTTTGCCAACACGCGGCGCTACCACGGAATGCTGGTGACCGCGTCGCGTACGGGTGCGGAGCGGACCGTCGTCGTTTCGAAGCTCGACGAGACCCTCAACGGCGTCGAGCTCGCGACGAATTTTTATCCCGGCGTCGTCCATCCCCGCGGATTCGAGCATCTCACGCGCTTCGAGCGCGGCGCGTTTCCGGTGTGGGAGTTCGCGATCGGACGCGCGCGGCTGCGGAAGACGCTCGTCTGTCCGCGCGGCGAAAACACCACGATCATCCGATACGAAATCTTCGACGATTCCGCGGAGCTGCGGCTTCGGCCGTTTCTCGCCGGCCGCGATTACCACTCGCTGATGCGAAGCCACGACGGCTCGCCGCCGCGCGTTGGCATGTATGTTCCCGGCGCGCGATTCGAAGCCGCGCCCGACTGGTTCTACAACTTCGAATATCCGCGCGAGCGCGAGCGCGGCCTCGACTTCCTCGAGGATCTCTTCACGCCCGGCGAGTCCATCGTGCGGATCGAGCCCGGCACGCCGCTCGACGTCGTGCTGAGTGTCGAAGAAAACTATGGAGCACCGGCTTCAGCCGGTCATGAAAACGACCGGCTGAAGCCGGTGCTCCATCTCTTCGAGAGGGAGCGCGCGCGGCGCGAGCGGTTCGATGTGTTCGCTCTCGCCGCCGATCAATTCATCATCGACCGCGGCCATCACGACCTCGGCATCGTCGCCGGCTATCACTGGTTTGCCGAGTGGGGCCGCGACAGCATGATCTCGCTGCCGGGCCTCTGCCTGGCCACCGGACGCTGCGGCGACGCGAAGCGCATTCTCCGCCGCTGGCTCGGCGCGATGCGCGACGGCCGGCTGCCGAACCGATTCGTCGAATACGGCGAGCCGGAGTTCAACTCGATCGACGCGACGCTGTGGCTCTTCGTGGCGATCTGGAGATACGTCGATGCGACGGGCGACCATCGCTTCGTTCGCGAGGAGGCGATGCCGAAGCTCGTCGAGGCGATCGATTCGTACCGCCGCGACGTCTCCGGAGGCCTGCTGCATTCGCCCGCGCAAGCGACGTGGATGGATGCGCGCGTGAACGGCATCGCGATCACGCCCCGCGCCGGTGCGGCGGTCGAAGTCAACGCGCTCTGGTACAACGCGCTGCGCATCGCGGCGGCGCTCAACGACGATCCTTCGCTTCTCGTTTCGGCGGATGAAACGCGCGAGGCGTTTCGCGCGCGATTCTGGAACGAGCGCTCCGGCTGCTGTTTCGACGTCGTCGATCCCGAAGACTCGTCGATCCGGCCGAATCAACTGCTGCCGATCTCGCTGCCGTTTCCGCTCCTCGCGGGCGAGCGCGCGGAGTCGGTGTTGCGCGTCTGCGAAGAGAAGTTGATGACGCCCGTCGGCCCGCGCACGCTCGCGTTCGACGATCCGCGCTATCGCGGCCGGCTGGAGGGAGGTCCGTTCGAGCGCGACAGCGCCTATCATCAGGGCACCGTCTGGCCGTGGCTCCTCGGTCCCTGGATCACGGCGCTCGCACGCGTGCGCGGCGAAGCGGGGCGGGCGGAAGGGCGGCGGCTGATCGCGAACATGCAGCAACACCTGGCCGATGCCGCTGTCGGAACGATCCCGGAATGCTACGACGGCGATCCGCCTCACGCGGCGCGCGGCTGCATCGCGCAGGCGTGGAGCGTCGCCGAATTGCTGCGCGTCATGTCGGAGGAACTCGATGGCCGCGAAAAAGACAGAGCGAATCAACGTCTGGCTCACTCCTGAACAGATCGCGTGGCTGAAGACGAAAGAGAACGCGTCGGAGACCGTGCGCGCGCTCGTCAATGAAGCGATGAACCTCGACCGGCTGGCGGCGAGCGTCAAGGCGGGGAAGCGAAAAAAGAGGAGAGGATGAATTTCGAATTTCGAATTTCGAATGAAGAAAGAAGTGTGGAGGATGTAGGATGAAGGATGAAGGATGAAGGATGAAGGATGAAGGATGA
>DATIZY010000274.1:0-4777 GCA_035516895.1 Thermoanaerobaculia bacterium
GGCGGATCAGCTGCGGCTCGGCGCTCGGCTGCTCGAGGAGATGTTCGCGGTCGAGCCGCCGATCGCCGACAAAGCGCACGAGATCCGCGAGGTCGAGCACAAGTGCGATTTCCTGACGCACGAGATCATCCAGCGGCTCAACCGCACGTTCGTGACGCCGATCGATCGCGAAGACATTCACGCGATGGCGCGCGCGCTCGACGACGTGATGGACGCGATCGACGACGTCGCCACGCTCATCCCGCTCTATCGAATCACGACCGTGCGGGCGGGCGTGCGGGAGATGACGCGCGTGATTTCCGCGTCGACCGATCAGATCGTCATCGCCGTGCAGGCGCTGGACAAGCAGCGCGCCGGCGTTCTCGAGAGCGCGGTCGAGATCAACCGGCTCGAAAACGAAGGCGATCGCGCCCATCAGCGCGCCGTCGGGAAGCTCCTCGACGAAGAGCACGATCCGATCGCGGTCATGAAGTGGAAAGAGATCCTCGACACGCTCGAGGATGCGACCGACCGCTGTGAGGACGTCGCGAATCTCCTCGAAAATATCGTGGTCAAGCACGGCTGATGTCGAATCAGCTGCTGATCGTCATCGGTCTGATCATCGTCGCTGCGACGTTCGATTTCATGAACGGCTTCCACGACGCGGCGAACTCGATCGCCACGGTCGTTTCCACGCGGGTCCTCTCGCCGGCGCAGGCGGTGGTCTGGGCAGCGTTTTTCAACTTCGTCGCCGCCTTCGGCTTCGGAACCGCGGTCGCGAAGACGATGTACAAGGGAATGATCGATCTCTCCGCGGTGACGTTCGCCGTCATCTTCGCCGGACTCGTCGGCGCGATCGCCTGGGACGTCATCACCTGGTACTTCGGGCTGCCGACGAGCTCGTCGCACGCGCTGATCGGCGGCTATGCCGGTGCGGCGGTCGCACGCGCGATGACGCCGGCAGTGATCATCCCGAGCGGCTGGACGAAGACGCTCGTCTTCATCATCGTCTCGCCGCTCATCGGAATGGTCGCAGGGCTCGCGCTGATGACGGCGACGTTCTGGCTCTTCCGCAACATGATCCCGCGCCGCGTCGACAAATGGTTCCGCCGGCTGCAGCTGCTCTCCGCCGCACTCTTCAGCCTGAGCCACGGCACGAACGACGCGCAGAAAACGATGGGCATCATCGCCGGCGTGCTCTTCACCGCGGGGTACATCACCACCTCGGCGATTCCGGTGTGGGTCATTCTCCTCGCGCACACCGCCATCGCCCTCGGCACGGCGTTCGGCGGCTGGCGGATCATCCACACGATGGGATCGAAGATCACGAAGCTGCAGCCGGTCGGCGGATTCGCGGCCGAAACCGGTGCGGCGATCGCGATCTTCACCGCGACCAGCTTCGGCATCCCGGTTTCGACCACGCATGCGATCACCGGTTCGATCGTCGGCGTCGGCGCGACGCGGCGGCTCTCGGCGGTGCGCTGGGGTGTGGCAGGCCAGATCGTCTGGGCATGGGTGTTGACGATTCCGATGGCGGCGATGATCGGCGCCGGCACGTTCTGGATCGCGCACTTCTTCGGCGCTCGGTAGCGCCGCGGTCGCGTCCTACGCGACGAATTCGTTTGGGCGGGAGGCAGCGCTTCCAGGTTCACCACATTCATGGCCTGCCGTCGCGAGCCACAGGACGTGGGCGAAGGTGATCGCGAGATCGACAATCGTCCCGAACGTGACGAGAATGACCATCAGCCCAACGCCTGCAAGTACTCGCGGCAGAATGGTTTCGACGGGGTTCATCGAGAGAATTTTTCGAATATACTGCCGGTTGTTAGGACCTCATCGAGGGAATTCAATGAAACCAGAGATCCATCCGCAATATCAGCAAGTTCAGGTTCATTGCGCCTGCGGCGAGACCTGGACCACGGGCTCGACCCGGAAGGAGCTCCGCGTCGAGCTGTGCTCCAAATGCCATCCCTTCTTCACGGGCAAGCAAAAGCTCGTCGATTCGGCCGGCCGCATCGACCGCTTCCAGCAGCGATACGCGAAGAAGGCGGCCAAGAAGTGACGCGAAGCGTGATCCCGAGCGGACGCGCAGCGTGGATCCGAGCCGCGCGGCTGTTTGTCGGTGCGTTCAACGCCATCACGAACGGCCTGACCGCACCCGCTCCCGGCGACCGCAATGTCGACATGCTGATCGGCGGGCAGGCCGTGCTCGAAGGCGTGCTCATGCGCTCGCTGTCGGGCTACTCCATCGCCGTGCGGCAGCCGAGCGGCAACATCGTGGTCAAGAAGGACAAGCTCGTCTCGATCACGAAGAAGTACCCGATCCTCAAGCTGCCGGTGATCCGAGGGTCGTTTGTGCTGATTCAGTCGCTGATTCTCGGGATCCGCGCGCTCAACTATTCGGCGAGCGTCGTCTCCGAGAATGAAGAGGGCAGGCAGGAGATGTCGAACGCCGCGGTCGCCACGTCCATGATTACGGCCGCCGGCCTCGGGATCGGCATTTTCATCCTCGCGCCCCTCGGCATCACGAATCTGATCCGGCATTACCTGATGCCGGCGATGACGAACTTCGAGTACAACGCGATCGACGGTGCCATCCGCGCGATCTTCTTCTTCGTCTACATCATTTCCATCTCGTACATGGACGACATCCGGCGCGTGTTCCAGTATCACGGCGCGGAGCACAAGACGGTCTACACGTTCGAGGCGAACCAGGAGTTGACGGTCGACAATGCGCGGACGAAGTCCACGCTCCATCCGCGCTGCGGGACGACGTTCCTCATGTTCGTGCTGGCGATTTCGATCCTGGTCTTCTCGCTGGTCCCGGCCACGATGCCGTTCTACGTCAAGTTTCTCGCACGCATCGTGCTGATCCCGCTGATCGCCGGCATCGCGTACGAGATCATCCGGTTCGCCGCGCGGCATCTGAAGAACCCGTTCTGCCGCGCGCTCGTTCAGCCGGGCTACTGGCTCCAGAAGATCACGACGAAGGAGCCGGACGACTCGCAGCTGGAAATCGCGATCACCGCGCTGCGTGAGGCGCTGCTCTACGACGCCGTCGAGCCGGAGCGCGCCGCCGTCGCCTAAGAACTCGGGAGGGCGGCGTGTACGACAAACTCGAGCAACTCCAGCAGCGCTACGACGAGCTTCAGGCGAAGGCCTCCGACCCGAACATCGTCAGCGACCTCGCCACGTATCGCGACACGATGAAGGCCATCTCCGAGATCGAGGAGGTGGTGACGAAGTATCGCGAGCTGAAGCACGTCCGCAAGAGCGTCGCCGACACGAAGGAGATGCTCGCGACGCTCAAGGGCGAAGACGAGCTGCGCGAGCTCGCCGAGCTCGAGCTCGCCGATCTGCAGTCGAAAGAGCCGAAGCTCGAAGACCAGCTCCGCGTTCTGCTGCAGCCGAGAGATCCGAACGACGAGAAGAACGTCTTCGTCGAGATCCGCGCCGGTACCGGCGGCGATGAGGCCTCGCTCTTCGCAGCGGAGATCATGCGGATGTATGTCCGCTACGCGGAGTCGAAGCGCTGGAAAGTCGAGATGACGGACGCGAATTACTCGTCGGTCAACGGCATCAAAGACGCGACGCTGCAGATCATGGGCAACAAGGTCTACTCGCGGCTGAAGTTCGAGTCGGGCGTGCATCGCGTGCAACGCGTCCCGCAAACCGAAACGCAGGGCCGCATCCACACCTCGGCGATCACGGTTGCCGTGCTTCCGGAAGCGGAAGACATCGACATCCAGATCAGCGAAAAAGACCTCCGCATCGACACGTTCTGCTCGTCCGGTCCCGGCGGGCAGTCGGTGAACACGACGTACTCCGCGGTGCGCATGACCCATCTTCCGACGGGCGTGGTGGTCTCCTGTCAGGACGAAAAGTCGCAGATCAAAAACCGGCAGAAAGCGCTGAAGGTGCTCAAGGCCCGCCTGTACGACATCGAGCGGCAGAAGCGCGAGGCCGAGCTCTCCGCGACGCGCAAGGGAATGATCGGCAGCGGCGACCGCTCCGAAAAAATCCGCACCTACAACTTCCCGCAGGACCGCGTCACCGATCATCGCATCGGACTGACGGTGCACAACCTCCCGTCGGTGATGGACGGCAATCTCGACGTCATCATCGATCCGCTCCTCGCGCACTTCCAGGCCGAGAAACTTCGCGAGGCAGTGGAAGCGAAGTGAAGGTTCCCGGTTCCCGGTTGCCGGTTCGGTTCCGATCCCGTTTTCGTGCGTGTCCGGATTGAGTCGCGGGCCGCGGCTCGAAGACATGTTGCATTTCGGCCGCCGGCAACGATAATCCCGCGGCAACCGGCAACCGGCAACCGATCATGAAAAGCAGATCCGACGCGATCCTCAAAACCGCGCAAGCCGATTATCTCGATTCGCTCACTCCGTCGCGCGATGCTCTGCTCGCGAAGATGGAAGCGTTCGCGGCGAAGCACGGCCATCCGATCGCCGATCCCGAAGTCGCGCAGCTCGAGCGAATTCTCGTCCGCGCGAAGCGGCCGCGGCACATCGTCGAGGTCGGCACGAACATCGGCTACTCGGTGATCGCGATGGGGCGGGAGTGCGGGCCGGAGACGCTGCTGGAGACCATCGAGCTCAATCCCGAGACGCTCGCCGCCGCGAAGAACTACGTCGCCGAAGCGAAGCTGCAGTGCGAGGTGCGATTTCACGACGGCGCGGCGCTCGATATCCTTCCGACGCTCTCCGGACCGATCGACTTCGTTTTCATCGATTGTGTGAAGACCGAATACGAGGCCTACCTCGACGCGCTGCTGCCGAAGCTCGAGAAA
>DATIZY010000275.1:0-17109 GCA_035516895.1 Thermoanaerobaculia bacterium
GCGGCCTTCGGGCTGCGGTACGTGATGGCGGTCGCCGCGACGAGCACGGCGCTGGCGGCCGATCTTTTCTTTCGTCCCGCGTTCGAGTCGCATCGCTTCGCGCCGTTCATCTTCGCCATCGTCGTCGTGGCATTCTTCGGCGACCTCGGCTCCGCGCTCTTCGCAACGCTGCTTGCGATCGTCGCCACGAACTATTTCGATTTTCTTCTGCTGCACCGCGTCCAGCTCGATGCCGACGACGTCGTGCAGCTGTCGATGTTCGCGGCGATCGCGGTGTCCATCAGCTTCGCCACCGCGCGCCGCCGGCGCGCCGAGCGGGAGCTCGCCGAGGCGAATGTGGAGCTGCGAGCGCTCGATCGGGCGAAGGACCGCTTCATCGCCGCGGTCTCGCACGAGCTGCGCACGCCGGTCACCGCAATCCTCGGCTGGGCGGAGCTGCTCCAGGAGCCGAACGGAGAGGAGATTCGCCCCGCGGCGGCGGCGGCGATCGAGCAGAGCGCGCGCACGCAGGCGCGTCTCATCGAGGACCTGCTCGACATGTCGCGGCTGATGCTCGGCAAGCTGAATCTGCAGATCGAGCCGGTGGCGTTCAAATCGATCGTCGCCGATGTGGCGAAGATCATCGAGCCGTCAGCCGAGGCGAGCGCGATCGCGGTGAGGCTGACGCTTCCGCGCGATGCGTGTATCGTCGGCGGCGACGCCGTGCGGCTGCGGCAGATCTGCTGGAACCTGTTGCAGAACGCGGTGAAGTTCACGCCGCCCGGCGGCTCGGTTCGCGTGGAGCTGATGCGCATGGACGGGTGGCTTCAACTGACGATCGAAGACGACGGCGTCGGAATGTCGAAGGATCTGCTGGCGAGAATCTTCGAACCGTTCCGCCAGGGCGACGGCGCCGCAAACAAAGGCGGCCTCGGCCTCGGACTGTCGATCGTGCGCGAGCTGGTGAGCGCGCATCACGGAACGATCGACGCGCAAAGCGACGGCGAGGGAAAAGGCTCGCGCTTCGTGGTACGCCTGCCGCTCGCGGAGCGCGAAGAAAAATCTTGACGGCCGCGGAGTTGCGCCTGCTCTTCCGTCCGTGCGGCGCATTCGACCGCGTCGGGCGGATCTGCCACGGCGTTCAGCGCCCGAACGCCCGTTGGAGCGAATCGGGTCCGGGCCTGACGTGGGTGTTGAACTTCTGGATGAGGACCTTGCCGCCGAAAGCGCCGCCGGAAGGCTGGTACGCAACGGTCACGTGGTATGTGCCGGGCGGGTTCGCAACGTACAAATCGTCCATCGGGGGGAGCTTCTCCGCCGTAACGCTGCTGCCGGCCCGTTTGAGCATATCCGCGAACACTTGTTTGATCCGGGCAAGGCGGACCGCATCGCTTTCGCGCAGCTCGATTGCTGCAGAGCACCACCGCTCCGTTTCCGATCCTCCGCCTCCAGAGCTCGTGATCCGCAGCGGAACCGTATGTCCATCGGAGTCGACAACGGTGACGGCTACGTTTGCCTTCGGGTATTGATCGGCATACCGCATATCGATGTTCGCAGCGCGAACGTGCGGGTCCTCGACGTCGCCGTCGTCGAGCGGAGCGGTGACGACGACCTCCAACGACAGCGGCGCGGCGCGCGTCATTTCGATGACATCGGAACTCTCGACCGCGTGATTGCCGATCTCGATGCGCAGCGGGGCCGGGTGCACATCGTTGTCCCAGGACAGCTGGTCGAGGACTTTGTCGAGACCGCGAGGCGCCTTCGAGAAGCGTAAGCCCTCGTAAACGATGTCGCCTGCGCCGTCGGACAGCCGGTACCCGTCGGCGGCAATCTCGTATCGATACGGTCGTCCCCAGGCGTCACGCCGCGGAAAGGGCGATAGGTTTGGACCGTTGCGAACGACGGCCTCGAGGTCGGTCGGCAGCGCGTGGTGTTCGTGACGATAGACTTCGACCTCAGACCATATCGCGCGGAGCTCGATCATCGTCAGCCGCGCGGCAGCACGCTGCACGCTTTCCGGGTCGGCGGCGAGCGCTCCGGACGCCGGACAGACGCTGACGCCATCGCGCATTGCGAGATCGTCGCCGCACGATTCGAAGCGGCCGTTCGGTCCTGCGCTCTCGATCGTCAGGTGCGAGTGGTCGTTCGTAATCGAGTATCGGAACGCGTTGCCCCAGCCGTCGCGATACGGCAGGTCGCGAACGTGCGCCGGGACGACCTCGATCGTGAGTTGATCGATGGTTTGCCGGTCGGGATACCGGCCGTCGCGGAGACGGATCGCCGATGCCGCCGTCGAAAGGAGGAGAAGCCGTTCCCGCGTGAGCGCGGCGGCATCCGCGCCGAGCGCGCTCGGAGCGGCCGCGAGCAGCAGGAGGAGAACCGCTTTCAACGCGCGCATCTGCTGGAAAATTGTACGAGATGGATACGCGCGCCGCTCCGACCTCATTCGCGTCCGCATCGCGACTCGCCGCACAGCGCATGCGCCCGCGTGCGACCTGGCCGCGCGGCGCGACCGCAAAAGGGAATGGCAATCATGCAACCGCGGTTCAGCCTTGACGGTCGAAGTTACCTTGCGTACATTTCGCCACCCACCCCGTTTCGGCGCATTCGTCTAGGGGTCCAGGACGCCGCCCTCTCACGGCGGTAACACGGGTTCGAATCCCGTATGCGCTACCAACACTCCCGACACGAGTTCGGTCGTCCGAAGAGCCGCGTTGATCACGGTGCCGGCATCCGCGAGGCCGGCGCGCTACGGATACGCCCCCGGCGTTATTTGACAGGAAGGATGCATCCCCATATTGTCGCGTCTTCGGGTCCGAGGAGCAATCGATGAGAAGAATGCCGTTCGTGTCCTCATTCGTCCTTTTGCTGCTTGTCGGCATGGCGGCGAGTGTCTCCGCGGCACCTGTGCAGTACGTCAGAGTCTGTTCGTCCTACGGCACGGGATTTTTGTACCTCCCCGGTACGGATACCTGCTGGAATCCGGCAACGGGCGATATCAGGGAGGAAACGATCGGCGGGACGTGGAGGTCGCTCTGGCCGTATCCGGAGGGCACCTGGGACCAGGCATTCGAGCGCGATTGTCTGGGAAGAATCGTCCACGTGGGCGATTTCGCAAGCACCGATTTCTCGCTGAACGCCTACAACAAAAAGGAGACCGCGCCTTTTCCACTCGTGCTGCCGCAGGGGCAGTTCATCACGAAGGTCATCATGAGCGGCGGCTTCTATGACCCGCGGACACCCTCGCAGGGCGGCAGCAACAGCATCTTCGGGCTGTGCCTGCGCGGGCGGGACCCCACTCTCTACAATCCCGCACTCCCGCCCTCGGCGAGTAACCCGGATTACGGCAACGGCATGCTTCCGATCGGGTGCATCGCCAACAATCGGATCGTCAATATGCCGCGGCCGTACTCGGTGAACGCGACCGCGGCATATCCGCAAACGTACAGTTTCTTTCCAACGGAGGATCAGACGGTCATCGCCGGGCCATTCACGTACGGCCGGCAGCTCGTCGTCGGCACGGACATCACCCTGTACAGCGACAGCGACGGTCCGCTGCTGCTCACGTACCACGACAGCACCAATAATACCGACGAACCGCTGGCCGGCACTCTGAGCGTGTGGGTCTGCGTCGGCGGGACGGGCTTTGCCAAGCCGTAGAGCGGCTTCGAATCCAGGAGAAAAACGATGAAGAACACCGCGCTTGTGTCGCTTTCCTTCGCCTTGTTGCTCGGCGCAGCTTCCAATGCCTCCGCCCAGCCAGTGGAATACGTGAAAATTTGCTCGTTGTACGGCGCGGGCTTTGAGTACATTCCCGGCACTGCCGTCTGCTGGAACTCGACGACGGGCGATACCCGGGAGCAAACGATCAACGGGACATGGAGATCGCTGTGGCCGTACCCGGAGGGCACGTGGGACCAGGGGTTCAAGCACGATTGTCAGGGGAAGATCGTCAAAGTCGGCGATTTCGCGAGCACTGATTTCGCGGTGAACGCCTACAACAAGAAAGAGACCGCGCCGTTTCCGCTCGTGCTGCCGGCGGGGCAGTTCATCATGAAGGTCATCATGAGCGGCGGCTTCTACGACCCGCGCACACCCTACCAGGGCGGCAGCAACGGCATCCTCGGGCTGTGCCTCCGCGGGCAGGACCCGACGGTTTTCATTCCCCAGGGCGACACGACAGTGAACCTGCCTTACGGCAACGGTCTGCTTCCGATCGGTTGTATCGCCAACGATCGGATCGTCAACATGCCTCTGCCGTATTCGGTCAACGCGACCGCGGCTTACCCTCAAACCTTCAGTTTCTTTCCCACGGCGGATCAGACCGTCGTCGCCGGCCCATTCACATATGGGCGGCAGCTTGTCGTTACCACGGACATGACCCTGGATCCCACGACAGACGGCCCTACGCTGCTCACGTACCACGACAACACCAGCAACACCGACAAGCCTCTGGCCGGCACGCTCAGCGTCTGGGTCTGCGTGGGCGGCATGGGGATCCCGAAGCCGTAGACTCTCGCCCCACCAAACAGCGTCGTCAACAAACCGCGCCACAGCTGTTTCTTCTTGGTGACCATATGGTCATTCATTTTGACCATATGGTCACCAGACAGCACCTTCCAGTCGGCTGGCACCCCAACGATCGCTCGCACCCGCTCTTCCAAAACGGCAGCGCACGGCGTCGCACTATGCTGAGCGCGCCATCCCCTTCGCCGGGTCGCCGGTTGAACGAATTATGGCTGCAGGACTTTCACCACCGAGCGGTCGGACACGCCGGCATCGCGCAGGATCGCGCGCAGCTTCTCGTTTGCCGTCGCTCTGTCCTTCGGATCGATCTCCACGTTGATCCGAACGTAGCCCGGGCCGGAGCCGTCGTTCACCACGTGCGCGACGTGCTCCTTCTCGATGCGCGTCTCGATCGTCTGCTGCAGCTGAAGCTCCGCCGGCGACGGATCCGGTTTTTCGGTGACGATGTCGATCTGCACTCTCGGCGGCGTGCGCGCTTGGTCGACCGTCTGACGGATCGCCGCGACCACGGACTCTTTCGGCCCGCACGCAACCGCCACGAGCGCGAGCACGAGCACGGCGCGCTTCATTCGCCCGACCCGCTCCCCCGCAGGGGTGAATCGGCAGGAATCGGATCGCCGAAGATGTAGTGATCGAACCAGTCGAGGTTGTGCTGCAGCACCGCGCGGTTCGATTTCGGCTTCGTGATCGGATGTCCGAAGCCGTTGTAGAAAATCAGCTTCACCGGCACTCCCTCGTCGCGCAACCCGCGGTAGAGCTCCATCGAGTTCGGCGGCGGCACGCGTTTGTCGGCGTCGCCGTGCTGGATCAGCGTCGGCGTCTTCGCGTTGCGAATGTTCGTGATCGGCGACGTCTTCGCGTAGATCTGCGGGTCGTCCCACGGCGTCGCATGCAGATACTGCCGTGTGAACGGAGTGATATCGGTGTTGACGTAGTACGTCATCCAGTCGCTGATGCCCGCGCCGACAGAGATGGCTTTGAAGCGATCGGTGTTCGTCGTGAGAAATGCGGAGATGTAGCCGCCCTGCGACCATCCCATCGCGCCGAGGCGCTGCGGATCGACGAGGCCTTTAGCGATCAGCGAATCGACGCCGCTCATCACGTCCGCCATGTCGCCGACGCCGAGGTTGCGGACGTTCAGCGCGCGGAACTTTTCGCCGTAGCCGGCGCTCCCGCGATAGTTCGGCTCCAGCACCAGCGCGCCTCGCGCAAGGAACGCCTCGATCGGATAGTACCGATTGAACGGATTGAGCAGCGGCCGCGAAACGCCGGTCGGACCGCCATGAATGACGAGCAGCAGCGGATATTTCTTCGACGGATCGTAGTTCGACGGCTTGTGCAGCACGCCTTCGATCGTCGTGCCGTCTTTGCTCGTCCACGACACGAGCTCCACGCTCCCGAGCGTGAAGCCGGACACCTGCGCGTTCATGTCGGTGAGTTTGTGCGGTTCGGCGAACGTGCCGGCGAACACTTCGGAGAACGCCGTCGGAGTCGCCGCCGTCCACGCCATCGATTTGAAATCGCGGCTCAGCGAGATGCCGCCGAGGGCGAACGCGTCGGGCGATGTCAGGCGGACGATCGCCTTGGTCCGCGGATCGATGCGGAACAGATGCGAATTCGTTTTCTGCAGAGCCGTGAAGTAGATGCCGTCCGGACCCCAGTCGACGAGGCTCGCATCTTCATCGAACGCGGCCGAGAGATCGGTGACTTTGCCGGACGCGATGTCCACCGTCGCGATGTGGTCGTTCGCGTAGAAAAAGTACGGCTGATCGAATGCCGTCGTGAACGCGAGCGAGCGGCCGTCGGGCGAGAAATGCGGATTGCCGTCGGGTCCCTTGAACGTGACGATCGGCCGGACCGCGTTGCCGTGCGCCAGATCGAGAAGGTAGATGTCGCTCGTCGAGCGGTCGGAGAGGAACGGATCCGCCGCCGCGCTGAAGGCGATCGTGGCTCCGTCCGGCGACCAGTCGAACCCGGTCACGTCGTGCTTCGGGTCCGACGTCAGCTGCGCCGCATCTGCCGTGACGCCGTCGTTCACATCGACGGACCACAATTGATTCTGCGCGTAGTCGCCTTCCCACACGACGAAGTCGCTGTATTTTTCTTTGCGCTCCTTGTGCGCTTTGGTTTCCGGCACCGGTGCCGCGAATGCGATGCGCTTCCCGTCGTGCGACCAGGCGAACGCGTCGATCCTCGCGCCGTGCCTCGTCAGCGGCCACGCTTCGCCGCCGGAAGGCGAGAGGACCCAGATCTGCCGCGCGTCCGGCTTCGCGTCCTCTTTCTTTTCCTTCGTGTCAGTCGACGGCATTTCGCGCTCGGTCAGAAATGCGATCCAGCGGCCGTCGGGCGACCACCGCGCGTCCTCCGCCGATTTCCGGCCGCGCGTGAGCTGCATCGTGCGGCCCGACTGCACGTCGGCGAGCCACAGCTGCGAAACGTACGCGTTGTCGTTCCAGTCCGTCTCGGTCCGTTCGTAAACGACGGAACGGCCGTCCGGCGAGATGCGCGGCTGGCTCACCGATTTGAGGCTGAGAAGCTGATCGAGTGTCGGCGTCGATCCCGCGAACAGAGCGGATGTACAGAGGACGAGCGCGGCGAAAAGAAATTTGCGAACCATGCCGCGAATTCTACGCAAAGACGCGAACGCGGTTTCGCTCGACGCGCCTCACTGCTTCGCCAACTGAGCCAAACGCCTCTCGGCCTCCGGCCTCGCAAACGCCGCGGGCGGGTTGTGCGCCGTCGCGGACGCCGCCTTGCGGTAGTACGCCTTCGCCTGTTCTGTGTCGCCGAGCTTCTCGTACGCATCGGCCATGAGCAGCTGAATGAACGGATCGTCCTGCCGCGCTTTCTGCAGATCGGCGAGCGCGGCCTTCGCGTCGCCGCCGTACAGTGCGACATAGCCGGTGAGATACGGATAGAAGATCTCCTGATCCTTCGCCATTTCCGGATTCGCGTCGAGCAGCGCGCGCGCGGCGACGACGTGTTTCTGCGCGACCTCCGGCTGATGGCGGCGCGCCGCGAGCCGCGCGAGCGCGTGCTCGGTGCGGAATTTCCAGAGCGCAACGCGCGCCGGCGAGATGTTCGGCTCTTTGAGTCCCGCCTCTTCTCCGCGCCGATAGAGTTTTTCCGCCGTATCGAAATCGCCCGCTTCGATGCAGACGCGCGCTCCTTCGTTGAACGCCTCGCCCTCGCGGTAGTGGTCGGGCACCGACGCCCAGTAGTCCGCCACTTCCGTTTCGAGCCTTGCCGTGTTCGAGCAGTCGTTGTCGAATGCATACGACATCGCGAGTGCGCGCCGGGCGTTCGCCTTCGCGAGCGGTGTATCGGCCAGCTCGAGCGCGCGATTGAAATACGTCTTCGCCTCTTTGGTGCGGCCGAGGAGGTCGAGGACAACGCCGGCGCCGTTGTTTGCGGCGAGCGAATTCGGCGACGCCTTCAACTCCGCCTCGTACACTCCGAGCGCCTCATCGAGCTTGCCGCTGCGCACGAGCTGCTGCGCGTTTCGAACGAATTCCGGCTGTTGCCGCTGTTCGGCCGGCGCCTGCGCCAGCACTGTCATCGCCACGAGAACGGTGGTCAAAGTCAAAGCAGTTGCTCGCATGCGGTGGATTCTCTCACGACACACGATCGTGTGATTTGCATCAATCGGACGCGTGATTCATCTGACGTCATCGCACAATCGGCGCGGCTACCATCGCCCGCATGGCATACGTGATCACCGACAACTGCATCAAAGACGAGCTGTGCGTTCAGGCGTGTCCGGTCGACTGCATCCATCCGCGAAGCGATGAAGCGGGATTCGAAGCGGCGACGCAGGTGTACGTCGATCCCGTCGAGTGCATCGACTGCGGAGCATGCGTTCCGGCGTGCACGTCCGATGCGATCTTCCCACTCGACGAAGTGCCGGCCGACAAGCAGCAATTCATCGCCGTCAACGAAAATCATTACGCGCGCGGTTAAGCTGATGGGATGCACAGCCATCGCACCGTCGCACTCGCGACGATCGCTCTCGCTCTAGCCGCATTCGTCCGCGCCGATGTCCCGAGCCGTCCTGCGAACCCGCAGGAGCTCGCGATGATCGAGAAGGTCGTTCACGCGATCGATGCGACGTTCGACCGCTTCGCCAGCGCCGACTGGGCGCAGAAGAGCGCGTCGGAACACGAATCGTTCGACGTCGCCATCAAGCCCGACCGGCCGCTCAACTTCGCCGTGCAGTGCGACCGCTCGTACGGCATTCAGCCCGGCTCGCCGCTGTTCGATGCGAGAGTCAAACCGGTGGTGGAGCAGCTGCAGGGCCTCACCGACATCACGAAGGCCGCGGCTCTTGCGAAGCAGATCGACGGCAAGACCGAGTTCTCGATCGACAGCGACGCGAACGTCTTCGTCGCCGGCGACCGCGACGCCGACTTCGCTCACGACCTCGGCGCCAAAGGCGCGGCGTTCTCGTTCTGCGAGCGCGGCGATCAGCTCGACTGCTACGTCGTCTTCGGCAATCCCGCGCGATGGAAGCCGAAGGGCGACGGGAGCCGTGCGTTTGCCTACGCGCATCCGAACGGCGTGCCGGCGATCGAAAACCTCGTCATCCACTTCCACGCAAAGAGCCCGACCGGCATGGCGGCCGACCGCATTCACGAGCTGATCCGCACGACCGACTGGACGCCGATCGATCGTTCGCTCACGAAATAGTGGCTATGGCACGACGGCGCGGCGGCGAGACGACGGCGCGGACGGCGGCGTTCGCGCGGCGTCGATCGTCAGCAGATCTCCGAAATCGTCGCTGATCGTGCCGCTGATCGTATTCGGCGCGAAGGTCATCGTGTACTGCGCGGCTGTGCCGAACACCGGCAGCGTCGTCGAGAGCTGGTTCGACGCCAGCGTGCCGTAGAGCGGCAGCACCTCTTCGCCCGCATCGACGACGAAGCAGTCACCGAAGCCGTCGGAGGTGATCGACTCCGTTCCTTCCATCGTGATCGATCCCGTCACGAGATCGCCCGCCTGCACCACGCGCACGACTCCGGTTCCGCTGTACGCGAGCGCGGCGATGTTGAAGCAAAGCGACGTCTCGTCATCGACCTCGTCGTACGACAGATCGTAGGCGCCGGTGAAATCGGACACCCCGGGTTGCGAGCTCGATTGCGTGAGGTTGAACGTGCCGGTCGTCGACGTCTCGTTCGCGCCGGATGGCGAGCCGCTGATCGCGCCGTTCGCGATCGTCGCCGTGATCGGAAACTCGAACGAGCCTGACGGATCGTAGACGCCGCCGTTGAATGTCGATCCGGAAACGGTGCCGGCGACTTCCATGACCATGTCGAGCGTCGCCAGGTTCGTGCAGTTCTGGTCGTAGAGCGGAACGCTTTGTATCAACGCGAGCCCGGAAGCACGGCCGTTCGCCTGCGTCAACGCGAGTGTCATCCCGCCGGAGTAGCTCTTCTTCGTCGAGCCATTCGGGCACACGTCGGTGAAGTTGTACGTGCCCGACCAGCTGCCGGTCGCGTCGGCCGTCGCCGCATCGGCGGGCGTGCGCGTCAGAGTGACCGTTCCGCTGTCACCGCTCGCGTCGGAGATCGAGGCGGTGATCGTGCCTCCGGCGGCCGTGCCGTTGAATGCCGTCCCGTTGCTGTCATTTGGAAACGTCCAGGCGACCGACGTGCCGTCCGTCGAGCCGCTGATGACGCTCGTGAATTCGACTTTCGTCGGATTGCAGCCGCCGTTGAAGTCGAGGAGGTTGGTCAGGTCCATCCGCCCCGCGAGCGACGAATCGATCTGAAAGAATGTCACGGTAACGTTTCCACTCGTCGTGAATGTCTTGTTCGAGCATCCCGCGACCGGGCCCGTCGTGAACGAATACGTTCCGCTCCAGTTCCCCGTGAGTCCGCTCTGAGCGGCGGCGGGGACGCAGATCAGCAGGGCAGCGACGAAAATTTGTGCGCGCACTTCAGCAATACGCATGCGCGCCTTTCGTGCTGAATCGCCCTCCCGCTGCGTCGGTTTGCGCAATACACGGATGGTTACACTTCTGCGTCGTTCCGTTCAAAGCATTTGCGGCGCATTTGTCCGTCGAATTCGCATCTCGAGACCGCGGACGAGCCCGGCGAGGGGGTCGACCCTGTGCTTCCGAAGGGGATCGCGGACGCTCTTCGCCGCTTTGTCGAAATCGGCGGGTCCGGAACGAGCTGCGCAGCAGCCGAAGCGATCGGGCGTTTCGGCTAAGCTAGCTTCGTGGCCTCTCCTCTCCTGTCGCTGCTCACGGGACGCTCGGCCGGCCGCGGCGTCGAGACGGTCGTACCGCAGCGCACGTTCGCGGACGTCGTTCTGGCGCCCCAGACGCGCCGCGCGCTCGATCAGGCGCTCGCGCAGGTGCGCAATCACGCGCTGATCTTCACGCGCTGGGGACTCGGCGAGCGCCACACCACCGGCCTCGGTCTCGCCCTCAACTTCGCGGGGCCGCCGGGCACGGGCAAAACGATTTGCGCCGAGGCGATCGCGCACGAGCTGGGGATGAAGCTGCTCGTCGTGAACTACGCCGAAGTCGAATCGATGTGGATGGGAGAGACGCCGAAGAACATCGTCGCGGCATTTCGCGCGGCGAACGAACAGCGCGCGGTGCTCTTCTTCGATGAGGCGGACGCGATCGCGACGCGGCGTTCGACCGGCGCGGTCATCCCATACGATCGCGAGTCGAACACCACGGTCAACGTGCTGCTGCGGGAGCTCGAATCCTTCAACGGCGTGGTGATCTTCGCGACGAATCTGGCGTCGAACTTCGATCCGGCGTTCGAGCGCCGCATCCGCACGCACGTGCGCTTCGAGATGCCCGGCGTCGACGAGCGCGAAAAAATATGGCAGGTGCAGATCCATCCGTCGCGGACGCCGCTCGCGCGCGATGTCGACTTTGGTGAGCTCGCCCGGAACTATGCGATCAGCGGCGGCGACATCAAGAACGCCGTGCTCAAAGCCGCGGCGGCCGCGGCGGCGGAGCCGGTGCCGGATCGCGACAAGAGCATTCACCAGACGCATCTCGAGCGCGCGGTCGGCGACGTGCTCGCGGCAAAGGAAGTGATGCGACAGTCGCTCTTCGATGTGGAGGAACGATCGCGCCTGTCCGCACCGACAGCGTTGTCCGTCCTCCGCGTGCGTGCGGCAGTCTGGCTCGCGGTCGCCGCGTTCGTCGTCGCGCTTGCCGCGCTCGCGATCGTTCTGCTTCGTTAGATCGTTGTAGGGCGCGCCTGCGCCGCACCGACGCAGTCGTGCACGCACCGCGAACGAGTGCCGCCCGCTACGGCGCAGCCTGCAACGTTCCGATCGTCGTCGCCAGCTGGCCGATGTCGGCGGCGGGATACGACGCGTTGCGATTCCTGACCGCCGCGCCGAACGTCGAAAACTGCGCGAAGTTCGACGTCGACGCGTAATCGGGCCCGATCGTTCCGCCGAGAGCGGAGATGTTCGCCAGCAGCGCCTGCCATTCCTTGAACTCCTGAATGCCGGCAGTGGCGGGCTGTGCATCGATGCGGTTCGCGAGCAGCGTCGGCAGGTCGGCGCTCGAAAGCACCGTCGATCCCGTCGCTGACTGGTACGGCGTGATCGTGATTCCGAACTGCGTTTGCACGGATCCGAGCAGCAGGACGGCGTAGAGGTCGACGGAGACGCGAATGCGGCCGCTCGTCAGCGGAGTCGTGCTGCCGGTGTTCTCCGCGTCGGTCGGCGCGTAGCCGGAGATCGTGGTGATCGCCGCGAGGGCCTTCGAAACGACGAGCGCGCTGACTTTCGCAAGACCGCCGAGCGATGCGATCGCGACGTCGCCGACGGCCTGCAGATTTGCGAGCACCTGCAGCCCGGTCGGGTTCGAGTCGTTCAGATTCATGAGTGCGAGCGCATACGGATTCCCCGCGCCGGCCGCGGCGAGCAGCGCCGATCCTCCGTCGAGCGCGAGCGTCGTCACCGCGCCGATCGTCTGCGCAGCCGCGGCCGACCCCGCCGTCGCTTTCGTCTCGGTCAGCTGCAGAACGGCGGCGGCCGTCGCGTATTTGAAATACGTGTACTGCGCCGTCGGATCGAGCGTGTACTGAATGCCGGAGAGGTTGAGGTAGTAGACCGATGGAATCAGATCCGACTGGCCGACGAGCTGAAGCGCCGCGACCTTCTTGACATCGTTGACGTCGACGTACGCGGACACGAGCGGATACCCGACCAGGAGCGGCTGCGTCGTGTCGGGCGAGATGCCGAGGGGAAGGATGTTGTAGATGTCGGCGAACGTGAGCGGCGTGTTCGCCGGCAGCGTGCCGCGAATGACGCCCGTGGCGACGACGCCCATCTGCACCGGCGTGTAGTCGAAGCCCGAAACGCCCGCCGGCGTATTCGCAATGATCGCGTTCGGCGCGTTGCGGACGGAATCGGCAGCGAGATTGCCGAGACCGTTCGGCGACAGCACGGGATACGCGTCGTTCGGCGTCATTTCCTGCGCCGCGCTGCCGACCGGGTGATAGATGCCCTTGCCGACGTTCGCCGCCGAATAGTCGGTGAAGAAGGTCGAAAGCAGCGGGGCGAGCGTGCTGTTGAGGCTCTGATCGGTGAGCACGACGAGCCCTGTCGTCATCGCATCGGGCAGCGCCGAAGCGTTGGTCATCGGCACGTTGTCGAATGCGACGAGAGTCGTGACGCCGGTCGCGCGATTCACGGCAAGATCGAGACGCGCGACGTTCGTTCCGAATGCGCCGGCGTCGATGACCCGCGTCGTCCACGTGCCGTTCGCCACCGCGTGCGCGGAGCTCAGCGGCGTATGCGTGTGGCCGGAGGCGATGACGTTGATGCCGTGCACGTGCTGCGCGAGGCTGATGTCTTCGCCCGAGTTGCCGTCCGCGCTCGTGCCGGAGTGCGACAGAGCGATGACGACCTGGGCGCCCTGGTTGTTGCGCAGATCGTCGACCATCGACTGGATCGCAGCGTAGTCCGATGACAGCGGCGTGAAGCTCACCGGCGCGGACGCGGGCGCGTCGTTCGCCGCCTGCTCGCCCATCAGGCCGATGTACCCGATCTTGAGGCCGTTCGAGAGCTGCTCGACGTACGTCGGGCGGATCGCTTTGTCCGAGCCGAAGAACGGCGCGAGGTCCGTGTTGCCGTTGAGGTTCATGTTCGATGCGACGATCGGAACATGAAAGTTGTACTCGCTCTGCGCGAGCGCGAGGATTCCCGCGAGTCCACGGGGCGTGTAATCCCACTCGTGATTGCCGAGCGTGACCGCGTCGTAGTCGAAGGCGCTGAGAATCGCGAGTGCCACCGGATTCGTGCCGAGAGTGAGGTCGTAGAGCGTGCCCATGGTCCAGTCGCCGGAATCGACGAGGACAACGGGATGCGCGGTCGTCGCGCGCACCGAGCCGACGTAGGTCGCGATGCGCGAGTACGCGCCGACGCTGCTCGTCGCGGACACAGGATCGACATCGAGCCCGACATGCGCGGCTCCGTTCACGTGATCGTGGATGTCCGTCGTCTGCAGAATCGTCAGCAGCTCAGGCTGCGGGTGCGACACGGCGCGGTGCCGCTGCGCGAAAGCCGGAAGTGCGACGAGGAGCGCGAGAAGAACGGTTAGGCCGCGGCGACGCGTCATGATGCGATTCCTCCTTGGACGACGCCGCGGATTCTCTCACATCGAGACTTCGTCGGACGGATCGCGAAAATAGAGGCGCGAGAGGTAGTCGAGCGAGAGCGCGAGACCCTGCCGCGCGCGAATCGTGAGAACCAGCGGCGTCGCTACGGCAACGAAGAGGGCGATCGCGCCTGTCCAGCTGATCGACACGATTCCGAAGTAGAGCGCGGCGATTCCGAACAGGATCGGGATGCGGTCGGTGATGACGGTGAAGATCCACGTGTCGCCGTAGTTGCGCTGGTAGAGCAGCCCGCAGCTCGAGCAGCGCTCGTGGAAGCGGATGCCGCGCGCGAACAGCGGCCCGATGCCGCAGCGGGGACATCGCTTGCGCCAGCCGTTCCGCAGCACGCGCCCGATCATCGGCCGTTCGAACGGCGGCGACGCCTCACTTGATTCCGAGCCGCTCCTGGAGCTCGTCGCGGCGCGCGCGGCTGACATCGAGCTCCGTTCCATCCTTCAAACGCAGGGCGTAGTCGCCGCCGGGCCGATGCAGCAGCGATTCGATGCGATCGAGGCGGACGATCGCCGATCGATGTACGCGAAAGAAGATCGCCGGATCGAGCCGCTCCTCGAGCGTCTGCATGCGCTCGCGGACGGCGAACGTTTTGTCGCCGACGTGCAGCTCGGCGTACGGACCGCTCGCGGTGATGTAGTCGATGCGCGCGACCGGCACCACGCGCGTCTGTCCGCGCGAATCGACGGCGATGCGGTCGGCGTACTTCGGGGCGATCTCGCGGCGCCGCTCCGCGGCACGCTTTCGCGCGCGCTGCAGCGCCTGCGCAAAGCGCTCGTCATCGAACGGCTTGACGAGATAGTCGACCGCGGCGACATCGAAGGCATCGAGAGCGAACTGGCTGAATGCGGTGATGAACACCGTCACCGGCATCGCGTCCGCCCCGATCTCCTCGGCCACCTCGACGCCGGTCTTGTCCGGCATCTGCACATCGAGAAACAGGATGTCGGGCGCGAGGTCGAGAATCTGCGTGATGGCCTCGTTCCCGGTCGACGCGCTGCCGGCGATCTCGATGTCCTCCTCTTTGGCGAGCAGGTCCTCGATCCGCTGGCGCGCGAGCGGCTCGTCGTCGGCGATCAGAACGCGAAGCTTCTCAGCCATGGATCGGAATCGAAATCGTCGCCACCGCGCCCCCTTCGGGCGGCGAGACGAGCGTCAGCGAAGCGCGTTTGCCGTAGATCTGTTCGAGGCGCGCACGCGTGTTCGTCAGGCCGACGCCCGCCGCTTCCTGCCGGACGCCGGGACCGTTGTCGCGGACCTGCAGCACGAGATTCGCGCTGTCGCGATGCGCCGAGATGTCGATGCGCCCCTCGCCCGCCGCGCGGCTGGCGCCGTGCTCGAGCGCGTTCTCGACGATCGGCTGCAACACGAGGCTCGGCACGGGCAGGTCGAGCGTGTCGTCATCGACATGCAGCTGGGTGCGCAGACGGCCCTGAAAACGGATTTCCATGATGTCGATGTAGCGCTGCAGAAAATCGAGCTCCTCGCGCAGCGTCACTTTTGCGGCCCCACGGCTCTCGATCGTCCGCCGAAGCAGGTCGCCGAGGCGAGCGATCATGCGGCGGACGCCGGTTGGGTCGCGCTCGACGAGCGCGGCGATCGCGTTGAGCGTGTTGAACAGAAAATGCGGATTGATCTGTGCGCGCAACGCGTCGAGACGCGCTTCGGCGAGCTGCGTCCGCAACGCGCTCTCGCGAAGAAAATACTCGCGCGCGTAGCCGGCGGCGAGCACTGCAAAGAAGACGAGCAGCTGATTGGCGAAGCGGAAGCGGCGGATCTCGAGCAGGGGCGCGAACGCCGGAGCTCCGCGGCGCGGCAGCTCGAAGATCTCGGTGCGCGCGAACGCGAGCACGAACCAGATCGCCACCGAGATCAGCGCTCCGATCACGAGCAGCGCCGGCACGCGCAAGAGCCAGCTCGACCGCTCGATGCTGAAGCGGCTGCTCAAAAAGAAAATGACGGGCGTGAATGCCGCCCAGAGCCACGACTCGATGTAGGCCATCGCGATCGGGCCGGCGGGAGAAATGAGGCGAAAGCCGTAGCCGCGCGGATCGAGCAGCGTGTTGACCGCCGACACCGTCGCCAGCAGCGTCCAGAACGCGAAGATCAGCGCGAGCTCGCGGCCGCTCAGCCTCATGATGCAAGTGTAGCCTTCGATGGGGTCAGAGCTTCAGTTGTGCTTTTTCTACAATGAGTAGAGGCGCAGCCGCGCCGACTGTAGAAAAAGCACAACTGAAGCTCTGACCCCCTTCGAAGCTCCGCAGTTCGTTACACGCACGTGCAGTTCGTGCGTTCGCGGAAACAGAAGCGCGGCCGCAAGCGTCATTACCAGTGCTGGCAAATGACCATGGACCGCCAGCGACAACGACAAGGAGAACTCAATGAACAGCAAGAAGTGGATCACAGGAATTGCGGTGCTCGCGGTCAGCGCGTCGCTGGCGGTTGCCGCTCCGCAGCAGGGAAGGGCGTGGGGAGGTCATCGCGGCCACCGCGGCTTCATGAGCCGGAAGCTGGCGCAGAAGCTCAACCTCAGCGACGCTCAGAAACAGCAGATCAAAGATCTCAACAAGCAGTTCCGGCAGGACAACAAGGCGTTCTTCGAGAGCGTCCGCGCGACGAGGAAGGAAGCGCGCGCTGCGAAGCAGGCGAATGACACCGCCAAGCTCGACGCGCTGAAGCCGGCCCTCGAGTCGCAGAAGGCGCAGATGAAGCAGCTTCGCCAGGCTCAGGAGCAGAAGGTCCTCACGGTCCTCACTCCCGACCAGGTCGCGCAGTTCAACGCGCTGAAGGCCCAGTGGCAGGCCAAACGCGCACAGCGACAGCAGCAGTAGTCACTTACGTTCCGCTTTGCTTGGGCACAGGTCGTGTTAGGCGGCCTGTGCCTTTTTTTTGGCGCTTCGCGCGTTGTCAGTTGACAGTTGTCGGTTGTCCGTGCAGCGGGATGGGGACT
>DATIZY010000276.1:0-15724 GCA_035516895.1 Thermoanaerobaculia bacterium
TGACCGAGACCAGGATCGCGACCGCCAGCCCCATGATCCAGGTCATCGACGGCGCCGCGCGATAGGCTTTGATGATCGCCCACACGCCCATGAACGGCGCCATCAGGGCCATGCGCAGCAGCAGCACCAGCACCATCTGAAGCTGCTGCACGTCGTTGGTCGAACGCGTGATCAGCGAGGCGGTCGAGAACGCGTTGAACTCGGCGAGCGAGAAGCTCTCCACTTTCGAAAACACCGCTTCGCGGATGTCGCGAGCGAATCCGGTGGCGATGCGCGATGCGAACAGGCCCGAGATCACGCTCGCGGCGGCCGCGCCGAGCGCGAGCACGAGCATGAGCGCGCCGGCGCGCCAGATCAGCGCCGTCTGATGCGCGAGCACGCCGTGGTTGATCACGTTCGCCATCGCGTCCGGCAGCTCGAGCGTCGCCGCAACCATCAGATAGACGGAGACGAGGAGGATCAGGCACTGCGGGATGTAACGGCGGAATGCGGCGAAGAGTCTTCTCATCGTTCGAAATTCGAAATTTCAAATGAAAAATGAAAAAACCGCGACGGAACGCGATTTTCAATTTTCCATTTGAAATTTGAACTTTTTCAGCTCAGCTGCGCGCGCCGCTCATTGTGCACGAGCCGGGCCTTCAGTCCAGTTTCCACTCCGGCTCAGAGGCCAGTCTCGAGGCCCTCACATCCCGGCACGTCGAGAGGTCACGAAGCTCGCCGGAATGGCGCGCGTCAGGCGTGTCGGCGTCACTTCGCCGAGTTGGTCTCGCCCGCGGTTCCGTCGACGCGCGGGAGGACAATGGTGAAGATCGCGCCGCGGTCGGCGTCGTTTTCCGCCGTGATCGATCCCCCGTGGGACCGCACGATCTGATGGACGACGGAGAGTCCAAGCCCGGTCCCGTTGCGTTTCGTGGTGAAGAGCGGCTCGAAAATCTTCGGGAGTGTGTCGACTGGAATTCCGGGGCCGTTGTCCTTTACCGAGAGCCGAATCCCTGCTCTCGGCGGCCGCCCCGCGGAATCATCGAATGCACGGTCATCGAATGTCAGAGCGATCGCGATGGTGCCGCTTCCACCCATCGCGTCGCGGGCATTGACCACGAGGTTGGTCATCACCTGCTGGAGACGCGTCCCGTCGATCATGGCCCACGCCGGTTCGGCCGGGAAGGAAACGTTGATTTCGACCTGGTTGCCGGCGATGGCGCGCAGTTCCGGCTCGACGGCGGTGAGCCAGTGCCGCAGGTCGACGAGCTGGAGGATCGCCTCTGCGGGCCTGGTGAACCGCAGAATCTCCTCGGTGACCCGTCTGCCGCGGCCGACCGCGTCGAGGATCATCGTTGCGGAATTCGATTGACGCTCATCCTTCGACGCGCGCCGCATCGCTTCCGCGACTGCGCTGATCCCCATCAACACATTGTTCATTTCGTGAGCGATCGTCGCGGCAAGCCGGCCGAGCGCGCTGATCCGGCGCTCCTGCTCGATGCGTTCCTCGAAGCGCTTGCGTTCGGTCACGTCGCGAATCGCGGCAATCACCGCGCGAGCGCCGTTGGCGTTGAGCGGGCTGAGACTGATCTCGGCGGGAAACTCGGACCCGTCGCGCCGGCGGCCCGCGACCTCCATGACAACTCCGACTCGACGAAGCTCGACCGCCGCTAGGAACTCCGCCGTGGAGGCTTTGCGCAGCCGTTCGGGCACCAGGATCTCGATCGCCTTGCCGAGGAGCTCCACGCGCGAGAACCGGAAGAGCCGCTCCAGCTGCGTATTCACCAGGATGATCTTTCGATTGGCATCAACGATGACGATTCCATCCGGCGCCGCCTCCAGCAGATCGTGAAACCTCGCGTCGGCACTCTTGCGCATCGTGAGGTCCTGCAATGCTCCGACGATGCGAAGGGGCTGGCCGTTTGCATCGAAAACCAGATGTGCTTTATCGGCAACATCGACCACCGTTCCATCTTTGCGGACAAGGCGGTAGTCGGCATTCCATTGCTCGTCGCGGCGGCTGATCGCGCCGGCCAGCGAGCTCGTGACGCGCGGGATGTCATCGGGATGGATCGCGGGACACCACCACGTCGTGACGGGACGCTCACGTTCCGACTCCGGCTCTCGATTTAGAAGCTCCTGAAGGCGCGCTCCGATCCAGACGCGATTGGAGGAGAAATGCCAGTCCCAGATCACATCGCTGGTCGCCCGGGCGGCGTACTCGAGGCGCTGCAGCATCTGATTCGCGGACTCCACGGCGGCGCGTTTGAGCGATGCTTCTCGCTGTTCGGTAAGCGCGCGCGTGATAGCCGATGGCAGCCGTCCCATGCGGTCCTTCAGCACGAAGTCGGTCGCACCTTCATGCAGCGCCTGGACGGCGCGCTCCTCACCGAGCGAGCCGGACACGAAAATGAACGGAACGCCCGGCGCCAGTTGCCGCGCCAATTTCAGAGCCGAGATCCCGTCAAAACCGGGAAGGCGATTGTCCGACAGGATCACATCGAATCGCGAAGACGCCAGCAGATTACGAAAGTCGATCTCCGAATCGACACGCTGCAGCGTCGCCTCGATGCCTGCGGTCGTCAAGGCACGACCGATCAGCTCCGCGTCCGCAGAATTGTCCTCGAGCAAAAGCACCTGTACGGGGTTGGCCATTGAGAACTTCAATCGACGATCCGGGACTCGCAGTTTCGTTTGAATGTACGTCGGGTACGCGTGTTTTGTGCCAACGATTCGGAATGAATGCGTTAATCTATGTTTTGCTGAATGATGGAACGACTGCATGATACCCGAGTCGGCGTAAGACCGCGGTAACGGACCGTCATGACGGTGCGGATCGAACGCCTCGCAGTCACTCTTGTGATTGCTCTGAACCTGGCATTGCAGGCGAATTTGTCCGGTGCCGAGCGGGCCGGCGAGTATCAGGTCAAAGCAGCCTTCCTGCTGAAGTTCGCCAGCTACGTCGACTGGCCCGAAGGAAAGAGCAGCGCCGATCCGTTCGTCGTCGGCATTCTCGGCGAGGATCCGTTCGGTGCGGTGCTCGATGAAATGCTGGCGGGAGAAGCGATCCGCGGACGACCGCTGGTGGCGCGGAGGTTCGAATCCGCCTCCGACGCCGCTCGCGAGGCAGACATCCTGTTCATCAGTGCCTCGGAACAGTCCAATCTCCCCCGCATCCTCGAAACCGTCGACGCGAGGCCGGTCCTGACCGTCGGCGACATGGATCGTTTCGCTTCCCGAGGCGGAATCGTCGGCTTTCGCGTGGAGGGAACCAGCGTCCGGTTCGAAATCAATCTGCAGCAGGCCGAAAAGGCCAGGCTGAAAATGAGCTCACAACTGCTCAAGCTCGCTCGGATCGTCACGAGCGGCCGCGACTTGTGATGAACGCGACGACACCGATCGGCCGCAAGCTGACATGGCTGAGCATTCTCAGCAGCGGATCGGCATTGCTCGCGGCGAGTCTGGCTCTGTTCTACTTCGATCTGCAGCACGTGCGGCAGGAGTTGCTCGTGCGGATGCAGACGATCGGGTCGATCGTCGCCTTCAACAGCGCTTCGGCCGTCGATTTCGATGATGCCGACGCGGCGCGGACGATGCTGGCCGCGCTGCGCACCCGTCCGTCGATCATCAGCGCGGCGATTTACGTCCGGGGGCAATTGTTCGCCAGCTACGCTCGCGAGAACGAGGCGCCTCCGCCGTTCTCCGCGAGTCAGCCGTTCAACGGATATCGTTTCACTCGCGACGATCTGACCGTGTTCGTGCCGATCGCCGCCGCCAGGCGGCAGCTCGGGACGCTCGTGCTCCGGACGGACCTCCAGGACATTGCGCGCACGCGCCTCCGGTACGCGGCGATCGTCGGCGCGGTCGCGGTGGCCGCGGTCATCGTTGCCATCCTGATCTCCCTTCGCCTTCAGCGCTCGATCTCCGGGCCGATTCTCGAGCTGGCGGCAACCGCGGCGATGGTCTCGAACGAGAAGGACTTTTCGGTCCGTGCGCCCCTCACCCGCAGCGTTGCCGAGGTGGAGCAGCTCGTGGCGACGTTCAACCAGATGCTTGCGGAGATGCAGCGCCAGCACACGGAACTGCAGGAAGCGACGACGCTGCTGGAGCGCCGCGTTGCCGAGCGCACGCGCCAGCTCGAACAACGCACCGCCGAGCTGGAGGTCCAGGGGCGGGAGCTCGCCGCGGCGAACGCCGAGCTGGAGGCCTTCTCCTATTCGGTTTCGCACGACCTCCGCGCGCCGCTCCGCGGCATCGATGGATTCAGCAAGGCTCTGCTCGAGGACTATCACGACAAACTCGATGAGCAGGGGCGTCACTTTCTCCACCGCGTGCGAAGCGGAACGCAGCGGATGGCGGCTCTCATCGACGACATGCTCGAGCTGGCCCGCGTCACGCGCCACGTCCTCGACCGGCGGAGCGTCGATCTGAGCGCGATCGCCCGCGACGTCGCCGCCGAGCTTTCGAAAAGCGATCCGTCGCGGCAAGTGCGAATCGACGTTCAGGACGGCCTGAATGCGCTCGCAGACTCGCACCTCCTGACGATCGTCATGGAGAACCTCCTCGGCAATGCGTGGAAGTTCAGCCGGAAGCGCGGCGACGCGGTCATCGAAGTCGGCAGCACAGACAACGGAGAGGGGCCGGCCTTCTTCGTGCGCGACAACGGCGCCGGTTTCGACATGCAGTACGCCGACCGTCTCTTCGGCGCATTCCAGCGTCTCCACGGCCAGGCGGAATTCGAAGGAACCGGGATCGGCCTCGCCACGGTCAAGCGGATCGTCACGCGCCACGGAGGCCGGATCTGGGCGGAATCTCGCGAAAATGCCGGCGCCACATTCTTTTTCACATTGGGGGAGGATTCTTGAAGGAACGACCGATCATGCTCGTGGAAGACAACCAGGACGACGTGGAGCTGACCATGATGGCGTTCCGCCGGGCGCACATCTCGAATCCGGTCGTCGTGGCGAAGGACGGAGTCGAAGCGCTCGACTACCTCTTCGGTCGCGGCGCGGAAGCGGCGCTCGCCGGCGAACAACCGGTCGTCGTCCTGCTCGACCTCAATCTGCCGAAGGTGAACGGCCTCGAGGTTCTGGAGCGCATCCGCGCCGACGAACGGACCAAGCGGATCCCGGTCGTCATCCTCACGACATCAAACGAGCACGGCGACATGATCAAAGCCGGAAATCTGCACGCCAACAGCTACGTCCGGAAGCCGGTCGACTTCGACACCTTCGTCGAGGCGGCACGACAACTCGGCCTTTACTGGGCCGTCTTGAACGAGCCGATGCCGAACAGCGGAGTCTGATGACGCATTCGAGTCACGCTGACGAGGGGGAACATCGATGAGGAGTCGTCCCGGCCGGCTTCATCGTGGACGTTGTCTCGTGCTCGGAGCATCGCTTCTGGTCGCCGTCTCCACACTGGCCCAGACGCCGGAGCCGCCGGTGAGCTCGCTCAAGAACATGAGCCTGGAGCAGCTCATGGACGTGGAGGTGACGTCGGTGTCGCGCGCGCCCGAGAAGCTGCTCGAAGCGGCATCGGCCATCGAGGTGATTACCAACGAAGAGATCCGCCGTTCCGGGGCCACGACTCTCCCCGAAGCGCTGCGGCTAGCCGACAATCTCGACGTCGCGCAAAAGAACTCCCACGACTGGGGAATCAGCGCTCGCGGATTCAACACCGAGCTGGCCAACAAGCTGCTGGTGATGATCGACGGCCGGACCGTCTACACGCCCCTCTTCTCCGGCGTGATCTGGGACACGCAGGACGTGTTGCTCGCGGACGTCGATCGGATCGAGGTGATCAGCGGTCCGGGCGGCACTCTCTGGGGCGCCAATGCGGTCAACGGCGTGATCAACATCATCTCCAGGAACGCGCGCGACACTCAGGGACTCTATCTCGAGACGGGAGGCGGCGACGTCCTCCGCGATTTCATCGCCGCGCGCTATGGAGGCAAGCTCGCGCCCGACGCCTACTTCAGGGTCTACGGCAAACTGTTCGACCGCGGCCACGAGGTACTGCCGAACGGAAGCTCCTTCTCCGATTCGTGGAACAAGCGGCAGGGAGGATTTCGCGTGGACGCGGCGCCGTCGCAACGCGACGCCCTGACTCTCCAGGGAGACGTCGACAGCGGCCGCGATGACATGCAGACCGGAGGCCAGGACCACACGAGCGGCCTCAATGTTCTCGGCCGCTGGGTGCGCACAATTTCGGCGGACTCCGGCCTCGAGCTGCACGTCTACTACGACCGCACACACTTGCAGCAGCCGGAGCCGCCTCTTTTGATCGGCGGGAACCCCGCAACGCCGGCGGGTACCTTCCGCGACGATCTCGACACGTGGGACCTCGATTTTCAGCATCGTTTCCAACCGGCCGAAAAACATCACGTCGTGTGGGGTCTCGGCTATCGCCTCACCGACGACCGTGTCGGCAATGCCCCCGCACTCGGCTTCTTCCCGACGAATCTGCGCCGGAATCTGTTCAGCGGTTTCATTCAGGACGCAATCGCACTGCGAAGCGATCTGACGCTGACGATCGGGACGAAGCTCGAGCACAACGACTACACGGGCTTCGAGGTCGAACCGAACATCCGCATGCAGTGGAATCGCACAAAGAGGCAAACCATTTGGGCAGCCGTCTCTCGCGCTGTTCGTACACCGTCACGGATCGATCGTGATCTGTCGGAAGCAGTGCCTCCCTACTTCGTCATTCTCGCAGGCAATCCCGATTTCTCGTCCGAAGACGTCCTCGCCTACGAAGCCGGCTGGCGGGCGCAGCTCGGCGCGCGCGCGGACGCCGCGCTCTCGGCTTTTTACAACCAGTATGCCGACTTGCGCAGCACGGCGTTCAATCCGGTTACCGTCTTTCCGCTGCAGTTCGAAAATGATCTCGAGGGTCAGACCCACGGGCTCGAGCTCAGCGGGAATCTGCAGGCCCAATCTTGGTGGCGCCTGCACCTCGGATATGCGTTGCTGCGCGAGCACCTTCACGTCCGGCCGGGAGGCACCGACATCAACAACGCACTCAACGAGACGTCCGATCCGGAGCAGCGCGCCCAGCTTCGGTCCTCGATGGATCTGCCGAAGCGCACGACGCTCGACGCGACATTGCGGTGGGTCGACATCCGCCCGAGCCACAATGGCAATGTTCCGGGATCTCTGCCCGGATACATCGAGCTCGACGCACGCGCGGGATGGCAAATGACGGACCGCCTCGAGCTTGCCCTGGTGGGACAGAACCTCCTTCACGACCACCATCCCGAATATGGATTTCCGACGGCGATACGCGCGGAGATCCGCCGCAGTCTCTACGCCACAGCGGTGTGGCGCTACTGATAGCTCGCGCGCGAAGCAGGTTACGATCGGGCGTGTGGCAGAAACGTTCTCTCCGCTCCCGCATCCGCCTCACGAACGAGCGCGGCATCATCGCGGGCCGCGATCTCGCCCCGCGTTCGCAGCGCGTTTGCCGTTCCACTTGCAGACGGCCCGAGGATTTCCTATCCGATCGCCGCGTCCCCCGCGGCAGTTCAATTCAGAAGATCGCGCCGGCGATCTGATCGAATCCCACCGGCTTGAGCACGCAGGCGTCAACGCCGTCTCGCGGCGCTTCACTTGTCGGTGAAAGAACGATCGTCCGCGGCTGGTAGTCGGAATGCGCGTTCTTCGCGTATCGCGCAACGTCGACTCCGCGCATTTTCGTATCGTCGAGGACGAGCACGTCCGGACGGCGATGTTCCAGGAGGCGAAGCGCATCGTAACCCGAGCGGGCAATCATGGTTTCGCATCCGACGCCGGAAAGGAATGACGAGAGCGAACGGATCGTGCCGGCATCGCTGTCTGCGATCAGAGCGCGCATCGGACGCCGCACGAGCTTGTCGCTCCGCGTGTCATCGAGCAGCCGCCAGGCGGAACGCTCCGTCTCGCCTCGCAGCTCGTTCACGTCGACATAGAACTCGATGTCGGTGCGCGACAGCACGTACAACACGCGCGAGCCGCGATGTGTGGCCGCGCTCAGGAACGCATGATCGGGACGGTCGACGAAGAGAACGTCGCCTTCGAACGTCGAATGCAGCGTCGAAAGCAGCACCGTGAATTCTCTGCTGTCGAGCGCGCCCTCGATGACGATGCGTTCGACCGGCATGGAGGGGAAACAGCGGCTGCTCGAAGCCGCCAGGATCTCTTTGAACGGGCAGCGTTGAATGCGGCGATCGGAGAATCGCCACGCGATGCCGCGCCACTTTGGGTTCGACGCGACCAGCGTCGCAGCCTGTCGTTGACTCTCCATGGTCCTCGGACGAGAGCAATGGAGGCGCCTGACGCTGTGATCTCGATAAGGCATTCCAGCGTCGGGACTTCGCGAGATTCTTCAATCGGCCGCGCCGTCCGACAATCGTTGCTCCGTCCGTTTTTCGGACGCTCTTTCACCTGATCTGCGCATCGCGCGGTTCACGGACCGGCGAAGTTGATGATCAGCTGCTTGCAGCAGGCGTGGCCGCGCGTTGGCGCGTCCCAGTGCGTTACCATTTCGCGTCGCGGGCCATTCCGCTGACGCGCGGCGGTCCGTTAGGCGGCGGCGCTGCTGCCAGAGGATATGCGATGCCCCACGGCAAGATTTGTTACCTTGAAATCCCGGCGAACCGCGCCGAGGATTCCGCGCGCTTCTACTCAGATATCTTCGGCTGGAACGTGCGGGAACGCGGAGACGGGAACCTGGCCTTCGATGACACAGGCGGGGTGAGCGGGACATGGGTGAAGGAGGGCGATCGGACGCCCGATGAACGCACCCGCACTTACATCATGGTCGACAGCATCACAGAATCGCTGAGACGCATTGAGAGGGCGGGCGGCAAAGTCCTTACGCCGCGCACAGAGATCGGACGGGATATGGGTGCGTTTGCCGCCTTCACCGATCCGGTCGGCAATGAGTTCGGGCTCTACGAAGAGCCAGGACGATAGTTCCTTGCGCTCCCGATTGGCGAAGATGCGCGTTGGCGCGGGCGTCTAACTCTTACCGTTAGCCGGCTCTCTGACGGGGCCACGCAACTGATGCGCGGTCCGTTACCCGGTTTTCGTTTTGGCCGAGGATAGAAGTGTAGCGGCCGCGATCCGGCGTCAGACGTTTTTCATCGCATCGAAGTGCGTTCGAGCCATCACACGCGATCACCATCGAACACCATCGCGCAACGATCGAAGACCCCGACAGCAAGAACGGCACGCGCGTCGACGGAGCCGCGATCACAACTCCGACTCCGCTGCACTCCCCAGCCGCAATTCGCCCCGGCGCCGTCGGCCTAACCTACTCGTACCTCTATCCGAACGCCGAGACCGAAACTGTCGGCGGTAAGCCATCACGAGCCGGCATTTGCCGCAACGCTGTCCGGAAACCAGCAGCTGACGACGGTGCCGCCGCCGGCGCGTGTCGCGATGCGCAGATGCCCGCCGTGGCCTTCGACGATGTCGTTGCACAGCGGAAGGCCGAGTCCCGAGCCTCCCGACTTCGTCGACCAGAACGGCAGCACGGCGCGCGTCATCGCCTGCTCGCTCATTCCCTCGCCGCGGTCGCTGACCACGAGCAGACTTCCGCCGGGACGCCGCTCGACCGACACCGTGATCTCCTCGGCAGCGCTCCTGGCCTCCGCCGCGTTCTTCACGAGGTTGATGATCAGCTGCTCGACCTGCGCCCGGTCGATGTCGCCGCGATGCGACGGCTGCGGCTCCCCGATCCGGAACTCAACGATCTGCTGCACCGACCGCAACACGTCGAGCCACGCCGTCGAGTCGCGCCGCGGTTTCGGAAGGCGCGCGAACGCCGCGTATCCGTCGAGAAATCGCTGCAGGTAATCGAGCCGCTCTTCGACCGTCGACGTGATCTCGTCCATGCGATGCCATTGGTCTTCGCGATTCCGAATGATGCGCGCCGAATGGAAAAGCGATCGGATCGGCGCGAGCGAGTTGTTCAGCTCGTGGCTCATCATGCGGATCGCCCGCTTCCAGACTTCCACCTCCTGCCGCCGCACCTCGGGCGTCAGGCGGTTCGCGATCCACAGCTCGTGCGGACGCGCGTTCAGATGAAACGTGCGGTGCGACAGGTGGTACTGCTCGCCGCCGGTGGTGAACAGCGCATCGCGTTCGGCCGCGAAGGCATCGCGCAGATCGGGCGCGCGATCGAGCAGCTCGCCGAAGCGGCGGCCTTCGAGATGTTCGCCGCCCGCGAAGACGTCGCGCGCGGCGCGGTTCGCATACATGATTCGCCCGCCGGTCGTCAGCACGAGCGCGAGCGGCGTCGCCTGCAGCACGGTTTCGAACAGCAGCTCGCGCTGGAGCGTGTCGTGACGTTCGGCGCGCAGCTGATCGCCGACTTCGTTGTAGATCTGCACGAGATCGGTGATCTCGTCATCGCCGGTCATGCGCAAACGCAGACTGAAATCGCCGTCGGCGAATCCGCGCGCGCCGTCGCGAAGCGCGCCGAGGTTCGCGTCGATGCGGTGCAGCGGCCGGCGAAGGGTCGCGATGGCGAGCAGCAGCGCTCCGGCGAGCGTGACCGCCGCGATGACCCATGGATTGTCGAGGGAGTACGCGGTGATGCCGGCGATCGCGGCGACGGCAACGCTGTCGAGCGCGGCAAAGAGCGCGACATTCCGGCCGAGCCGTTGCCGGCTCATTCTTTCGGCCGGCGTTCGAGCACGATGCCCAGTCGCTCCATCTTTCGATAAAGCGCCTGGCGCGACACGCCGAGCTGCCGCGCAACGGAGGCGACGCTGCCGGACGCGTCCCGAAGCAGAGTCTCGATGCGTTCGCGCTCGCCGAAAAGGGTGCGCGCGCCATGTCCGGCTGTCAGGCCGAGGTCCGCGGCGGTGACCACCTCGTTCAAAGCGGTGACGACGCCACGACGAATTCGATTCTCGAGCTCGCGCACGTTGCCGGGCCAGTCGTGCACCGCGAGCGCCGCACGCGCGTCGTCACCGAGACGCCGGCTGACATTCGAGCCGCGAACGAACCCGGCCAGGAAGTGCTCCGCAAGCGGCACGATGTCCTCGGCGCGTTCCGCGAGCGGCGGAACGTGGATGTCGACGACGTCGAGCCGGAAGAGCAGGTCCTGACGGAACGCCCCGCGGCGAACGGCATCGTTGAGATCGGAGTTCGTGGCGCACAACACGCGGACATCGGCGCGCCGCGTTTCGCTCGAGCCGAGCCTTTCGAATTCGCCGTTCTGCAGAACGCGCAGCAGCTTCATCTGTCCCGCCGGCGAGAGATTGCCGATCTCGTCGAGGAAGAGCGTTCCGCCGTTTGCCGATTCGAAACGTCCGATGCGCAACCGCGCTGCGCCGGTGAACGCGCCCGCCTCGGCGCCGAACAATTCGCTTTCGAGGAGCGGGTCCGGCAGCGCTCCGGCATTGACTTTGATGAGCGGCCGCTTCCGGCGCGGCGAATTCGCGTGGATGATCTCGGCGATCTTCTCTTTTCCCGCGCCGTTCGGTCCGGTGATCAACACCGGAACATCGGCGGCGGCGACCTGCAGCGCAAGCGAGACGACACGATGCATCGCCGCGCTTTCGTAAACGATGCCGCGAAGATCGAACGTGCGCGCGAGCGAGGTGCGGCCGGCGCGCCGCTCGCGGTCGCCGCGCCGCATCGCCAGCACGTCGTTCACGATCGCCAGCAGCTTTTCGTCGTTCCACGGTTTCGCCAGGTAATCCTTCGCGCCTTCTTTCACCATCTGCACCGCGGTCTCGACCGACGTCCATGCCGTGAGCAGCACGATCGGCAGCGACGGCTCGATCCGGCGCAGATGGCGAAAGAGCGTGACACCTTCGTCGCCGCTCGTCGCGCCCGGCGAGAAATTCATGTCCTGCAGAACGACGTCGATGTCGCCGTTGGCGGTCAGCCGCTCGGCGTCGGCCGCGGTCGATACGATCTCGACGTCGATGCCGTGGATGTCGAGGAGCAGAGCGAGAGCCTTGGCCACCGCCGGCTGGTCCTCGACGATGAGCACCGTGCCGGTGGATCGACGCGCGCGTTCGGCGGTCACGATCGGCGTCTCGGCAATCAAGCCATGTCTCCGTCCTTCAAACCGCGCGCGTGGCGATGACCGGCGGCACCGAAGCGGCCCGGATCGCCGGCGCCAGCGTTGCGGCGATCGTCTGCACCCAGAGAAGCGCGATTCCGATCGCCACGATACGCCAATCGAGCTTCACCGCCTGCGTGCTCGTCACCAGCAGGAAATTCAGCGCATACGCGAGCGCGAGGCCGAGGATCGAGCCGAAGCTGGTGATCATCCAGTTCTCCACGAGGAAATAACGGACAATCGCCGGCCGGGTTGCACCGAGGGCTCGCCGGGTGCCGATCTGGCGCGTCCGCTCGGTGACCGCGAACGACGTCACGCCGACGATGCCGAGTCCTGTGACGAGAAGCAGCAGGACGATGACAGCAGTCATGCCGCCGACGATGATGCGCGACTCGGTGAAGTACTGGTGCTTGATGTCATCGATCGATTGCACGTCGACGTTGCGGCCGTCGTTGATCGCGACGAGCTTCTTCGGAATCTGTTGCGCGACGCTCTTCATCGCGCCGGGCTGCGTCCGGACGAGGAAGGTCGCCCCGCCGTACGACGAATGACCGGCGGCGAAGACTGCGTATTCGTGAATCGGAAATCCGTACGGATTGTAGAACGGATCGAAGACTCCGACGATGTTGTTGACAGTGCCGCCGCCGTCGATCAGCTGCCGGCCGACCGCGCTCTGGTTGCCGAAGAGAAGCTGCTCCATGGCGTGCGAAATCAGCACCGTGGCCGCTTTCGAGTTCGGATCGTCGTCGATGTCCGTGTCGCGAAGATCGCGCCCTTCGATGAGACGAACGCCGAGCGTGTCGATGATGCCGGGCGTCGCCGAATACATCTGGACCTGATGCGGCGTGCCGTCTCCGCCGGCGACCTTCACCGAGCCGGAGCTTCCGCCTCCCTGCCACGGAATGAAGTACGTATTGCTGACCGCAAGAACGCCGGGGATCGTGCGCAGCTCGCGCTCGTCGGCGACGGCGCTCGTGATGCGGTACGCGCGCTCGCCGAACGCATTCGCGAACGGCTTGCTCTGCACCCACATCAGATTGTCGTCGTCGAAGCCGGACGGGCGGAGCATCTTTGCGCGCTCGGCGAGAATCATGTTGATGGCGTTCGTCACCACCGCGAGCGTGATCGCGATCTGCAGAACGATGAGGCCGAAGCGGACTTTGTTGCGGATGATGGCGCGGGCGATCGGTCCGAATTCCATCGCTGACTCCTTTCAGACTTTCAACTGCACGGCGGGCTGCACGCTGCAGATGCGCCACGCGGGATACAGGCCGGCGACGAATCCCGCGACCAGCGACAGCAGAATCGCCGACGCGATCATCTCGGCATCGAGCGAGATCACCGACGTGTCGCTGATCAGCTTTCCGATGAAGCGCACGACGCCGACGGAGATCAGCATGCCGATCGCGCCGCCGGCGATGCCCACCAGCTCACATTCGAAGATGTGCTGCAGGAACACGTCGATCCGCGACGCGCCGAGCGCGCGCCGCACCGACACTTCCGGAGCCCGCGCGAGAAATTTGCCGAGGACGAGGCCGGAGAGATTGAGCGAGCAGATGACGAGGAACAGCACGGAGATCGCGGCCATCGCCGACAGCTTCGGCCGGATCACGCCGAAGTCGACCATGCTCTCGCGCAGCGACATCACGACATTGTTCAGCGGGCGCGGGAAGCGTCCCCCTTTCTTCTGCTGCAGGACGTAGTCGTCGACGTAGCGCTGATACGCCGCACGGTCCGCGGGCGAGCGGAGCTCGACCCAGAGCTGCACGAAGTTCATCTCCGACATGAGCGCCGTGCGATAGTCGTTGAAGTTGATGTTCGCACCCCACGAGGGCGTGTCTGTATCGCCGCCGGGACCAATCTCCATCCGCGGTCCGACGGAGAACGGCATGTAGATTCCGTCCGGCGGTCCGGCCCAGTTTCCGACCAGGTCGTACATGCGAATGAACGGCCGCCACGGCGCGAGCACGCCGACGACGGTGAAGTTGCGGTCTTTGATCTGCAGCGTCTTGCCGACGCTGTTGCCGCCGCCGAACAGCCGCTGATTCATGGCATTGTCGAGAACGATGACCTGCTCGCCGTTCGCGTCGGCGCGGCGGTCCCATGAATGGCCGTACTGAAACGGCACGTCGAACATCGGGAAGAAATCGGCCTGGGTCAGGCGAATCCTCTGAATGAACGGCCGGCTCACTCTTCGATCCGGAAAGACAGCGAGTCGCCCGACGTACGACATGAACTGCCGTACGGGAATCGGCGACCGCATCAATTCGACGGCGTCCTTGTACGTGATCTGCGGCGGCACGCGATGCACGTTGCCGCTGTCCGCGCTCGCCGGATAGGGATTGTCCTTGTCCCAGTTGTCGAGGCGCACGTACAACAGCCGCTGACTCTTTCCCGGCAGCGGATCGCGCGTGAACATGTGGCGCACCGTTGTGAACGTCGTGGAGATGCAGATGCCGAGGGCGATGCCGCCGATGATCACGGCGGTCAGGACCGGATTGCGTCGAAGGCTCTTCGCCGCGATTTTGAGGTTATAGCGCACCATCGCTTCACCTCACCACACGCGAGCCGACGAGCGCCGGCGGCCGCTCGATGTCGACCACTTTGCCGTCGAGCAGATGGATCTCGCGGCTGGCGCGCGCGGCGCACTCCGGCGAGTGCGTGACCATCACGATCGTCGTGCCGCGCCGGTTGATCTCGTCCAGCAGGTCCATGATCTCGCGGGCCATCAGCGAGTCGAGATTCCCGGTCGGTTCGTCGGCGAGGATCAGCTCCGGGTCGGCGGCAAGAACGCGCGCGATCGCCACGCGCTGCTGCTGCCCGCCGGAAAGCTGCGACGGCAGATGATGCATTCGCGACGAGAGTCCGACCATCTCGACGGCATTTTCGATGCGCCGCTTCCGCTCGCCGCCTGCGATGCCGCGATAGCGAAGCGGGACGTCGACGTTGTCGAACACGTCGAGATCGGGAATCAGATTGAAGCTCTGAAAAATGAAGCCGATGCTTTGATTGCGAATGCGCGACATGTCGCGATCGCTCAGGCGGCTCACGTCTTTGCCGGCGAGGCGATACGATCCGCCGTCGAACACGTCGAGCAGGCCGGCGACGTTGAGAAACGTCGTCTTGCCGGAACCGGACGGGCCGGTGACCGCGACGAACTCTCCGCCACCGACGTCGAGCGAGAAATTCTCCAACGCGTGCGTCTCGACGAGATCCGTCCGGTAAACCTTTCTGATGTTCTCCATCTGCAGCATGCCCATGCGCTCCTTTCAGTGCAGGATCACTGTGTTCGCGTCGGAGAACGAGCTCAGATCGGAAACGACGATCCGCTCCCCTTCGCGCAATCCGCTGACGATTTCCACTTCCGAGGCGCCGATGGTTCCGACGGCGATCTCGCGGCGCGTCGCCGATTTGCCGTCGACGACGTAGGCGATGCGTCCGCCGCCGCTGTCGAGCCACGCGCCGCGCGGCGCCTTGAGCACATCGCGCTTCGATTCGAAGACGAGCCGCACCGTCGCGCGCTGGTTCTGCTTCATGCCCGCCGGCCAGCCGCCGTCGGGCACCGCGCGCGCCGTGAGTTGATTGTTGACCACCTCGGGCGAGACGGCCGTGACGTGACCGCGCCTCTCCTCGCTGCCGAAGTTGATCGCCACCGGCGTTCCGATGCGCGTCTCGTTTGCGT
>DATIZY010000277.1:0-5294 GCA_035516895.1 Thermoanaerobaculia bacterium
CGAGAAGGACGCCGCGAAAGCGCTCGTCGCGCTGCACAACGAATTTCAGCTCGACAAGGTCCATCCGCTCGCCGACACCTCCGGCCGCGAATCGAAGCTCACCCTCCTCGGTTTCGGCCAGATCGGACGTGCGCTGGTGCAGCAGCTGGTTGGGCAGGAGAAGCCGCTGCGCGCGAAGGCCGGCGTCGATCTGAAAGTGATCGCCGTCGCCGATCGCAGCGGCATCAAAGTCGACGAGCGAGGATTCTCCGCGGGCGCACTCGGGAAGCTCGCGGAGCGGAAAGCGTCCGGCGCGCGGCTGTTCGACCGCCACTCGCCGCTGACCCTGGCACAGGTCCAGCGCATGATGGCCGAGGAGCTGTGGCTGCTGCCGTCGCACAGGCCGATTCTCGTCGACCTCACGTCCGAGGAGACCGCACCGCTGCTGCAGGACGCGCTCGAGCACGGATTTCACATCGTCACGGCGAACAAGAAACCGCTCGCGGTGCCGCAGATCGAATACGACCGCATGTTCCAGACGGCGCGAGAGCGCGGACTCTCGATTCGATACGAAGCGACGGCCGGCGCCGGCCTGCCCGTGCTCGACACGATCGCCAAGCTGCACGAGGCCGGCGATCGCATCGACAAAATCGTCGGCTGCTTCTCGGGCACGCTCGGCTTCATCACCACGGAGCTCGAGCGAGGCCGCACGTTCTCCGAATCGGTGGCCGACGCGAAAGCGCGCGGCTACACCGAGCCGGATCCGCGCGACGATTTGTCGGGCCTCGACGTCGCGCGCAAGGCGCTCATCCTCGCGCGAACGCTCGGGCTTCGCGTGGACATGAAAGACATCGACCTGCAATCGATGCCCGACGCCGGCGATGCCGACTATGCCGAGCGGGTCTCACGCGCCCGACGAGAGAAAAAAGTGTTACGTTATATTGCTACGATTTCACGAAGAGGCATTCGCGTCGCGCTCGAGGCCGTGCAGCGCAATTCGCCGATGGGCAGCCTTCGCGGCACCGCGAATCAGGTCGCGATCTACTCGAAACGCTACAAAACGAATCCGCTCGTCGTCACCGGCCCCGGCGCCGGCGCCGAGGTCACCGCCGCCGGCGTGCTGAACGACATTCTGGCGATCACGATTCAGGAGCGGCGGCGGCGATGAAGAATCTTCCGCGAAACGCAGAGCCGGCCGCCGGGCGTCGCGACTTCGACGCGTCTGCGATCGGCGCGATGGGGTGCCGATGAAGCGCGCAACGGTTTTCGCTCCCGGTTCCGTCGGCAACGTCGGCCCCGGCTTCGACATCCTCGGCCTCGCCATCGACGGCATCGGCGATCGCGTCACGGTCGATCTCGAAAAATCGGGAGCGGCTGTCGTGCGCGGCATCGACGCTTCGCTGGTTCCGACGGATCCCGCAAAAAATGCCGCCGCGATCGCCGCGCGGGCGATGGCGGGCCGCGATGTGCACGTCACTATCGACAAAGGCATCCCGGTTTCCGCGGGCCTCGGCGGCAGCGCCTCGTCGAGCGTCGCGGGCGCGCTCGCGGCGGCAATCGCGTGCGAGATCACGACGACGCCGCAGAGCGTCATGCTGGCCGCGCTCGAAGGCGAGATCGCCGTCTCCGGCCGGCACCTGGACAACATCGCGCCGATCACGTTAGGCGGACTCGTGCTCTCCCGCTCGATCGATCCGATCGACGTCATCGCGCTGCGCGCCCCGGAGTCGTGGGCGCTCGCGCTCGTCACGCCGCACGTTCGCATCGAGACGAAGCAGGCGCGCGCGATTCTGCCGCGCGAGTGGGACCGCGAGTCGTGGATCCAGCAGATGGCGAACACCACCGCGCTGGCGATCGCGTTCATGACCGGCGACGCGAGTCTCGTCCGGCGCGCGCTCGACGACCGCTACGCCGAGCCGCGCCGCTCGCCGATGATTCCTCACTTCGCCGGCGTGAAGCGCGCCGCGCTCGAGGCCGGCGCGTTCGGCTGCTCGATCAGCGGCTCGGGACCGACGATCTTCGCGATCGCCGATCATGCGCACGTCCAGGCAATCGCCGAGGCGATGCGACAAGCGATGGCCGAGGTGCAGTGCGACGTCAGGGTGTGCGAGATTGCGCGGCAGGGAGCGCGGCCGATATGAATCGCGATCTCGTCGATCAGCGGCTCGCCAGCCGCAAGCCGGTCGACCGCAGCGGCGTGTGGCGCTTTCGCGAATGTGTCCTCGACATCGACGAGTCGCAGATCATCACGCATCCCGAAGGCGGAACGCGGCTCTACGAACGCGACGGCATTTTTTTCAAGCACGAAGGTGAGAATCCCACCGGCTCGTTCAAGGATCGCGGCATGACCGTCGCGATCACACAGGCCGTGCGCGAAGGCGCGCGGGCGGTGGCTTGCGCGTCGACCGGCAACACGAGCGCGTCGGCCGCGGCGTACGCGGCGCAGGCGGGACTTCGCGCGATCGTGTTCATCCCGAGCGGAAAAATCGCGTCGGGCAAACTCGCGCAGACGATCGCCTACGGCGCAACGATCCTGCAGGTACGCGGCGATTTCGACGCGGCGATGAGGCTCGTGCTCGAAGCGACCAAGAAGCTCGGCATCTATCTCGTCAATTCGATCAATCCGTACCGACTCGAGGGACAGAAGACCATCGTCTGGGAGCTGCTCCAGGACCTCGGCTGGCAGCCTCCCGACTGGATCGTCGTTCCCGCCGGCAACCTCGGCAACACGAGCGCGTTCGGCAAAGCGCTCGTCGAGGCGCGCGATCGCGAATGGATTTCGAAGATGCCGCGCATCGCGGCGATCCAGGCTCACGGCGCGAACCCGTTCTATCGCTCGTTTCGCGAGAACTTCGCGACGCGGCATCGCGTGCAGGCGGAGACGGTCGCATCGGCGATCCGCATCGGCGATCCCGTGAGCTTCGACAAAGCCGTCGCCGCGATCCGCGCGACCGACGGAATCGTCGAAGAGGTCACCGACGAGGAGCTGATGCAAGCGAAGCGCGACATCGACCGGATGGGAATCGGCTGCGAGCCCGCGTCCGCGACGACGCTCGCCGGCGTGCGCAAGCTCGGGCTGAAGGGAACGATCGTCTGCGTGCTGACGGGAAATCTGCTCAAAGATCCGGACGCGATCGCGCGCGGCGAGATCATCGAGATCGACCCCGATTTGCGCGAGGTCGAACGCCACTTGTAACGCAGCGAACTCGGTGGCCCCGCGGTTGTGTAGGGCAGCGCTGCGCGCTGCCGAACTCCCGTGTGTCCCGCATGCGTCACAACCGAGGTTCGGCACGGCGCAGCCGTGCCCTACAACGAAGTGCGGCCGGCATCGTCAGCACATGCGTCACAACCGAGGTTCGTCGCGGCGCAGCCGTGCCCTACAACGAAGTGCGGCCGGCATCGTCAGCGGGGTCTGCAAACTCCCGCAGCCGGGCGATGAAGGCCGCCGGCTGCTCCCACGGCACGCGATGCGCGGCGGATGGGCAGAGCCAGAACTCGCCATGAACCTGCTCCGCAGCGCGGCGCGCGGCGTCGCGATACTTCACGTCGTCCTCGCCGGCGATCCAGAGCGTCGGCACGGTGATTCCCGTGAGATGGAGTTGTCTGCCGCGACGCAGCGCGGCGGCGAGTTTGCGCCGGTCGTAGTCCGCTTCGTTGCGCGTCAGCGGATTCGCGCGGCCGCCGAACACCGACTGGCGGTTCCACGCGTCGATGATCGACTCCCACGGCTCGTTGGATTCGAATCGTTTCGCCCACGTTTCGTCGAGCTCCTGCCGTCCTGGCTCAGCCGGCGCAAGGCCCGCCGACACGAGGATCGCCTTCGCCACGCGATGCGTTTGCATCAACTGCAACGCGAGGCGGGCGCCCATCGAGTAGCCGAGAAGGACGTCGTCGCTGTCAGGCCGGACCGAGTCGAGCGAATCGCCTGCGAAGAGGCTCGGCGCGACGACGTCGAATCCGGCGTCGCGCAGAAAATCCCAATCCGCGCCGCGTCCGAGGAATCCGTGCAGGCAGATCAGCGCCATCGCTCGTCGTATTTCTGCCACGCGCGGCGGCTCGCTTCGGCGTCGGGCCGCAGCTCCGTGACTTCGATGTTCCACATCTTCGCCCACGAATCGAATCGCAGGGCGTGCGCATTTTCGATCCGCTCGATGCGGCGCAGCGGCAGCCGCCGAAAAATCTTTCCGCCGCCGTTGTTGAGGATCACGATGCGGAACTTCGCGTCGAGCTGCGGCACGATCCACGGCGCGTTCGAATCGTAGATCGCCGTGAGATCGCCGACGATGCACCAGTTGTTCTCGCCGCGGCACCAGCCGAAGAACGTCGACAGCTGGCCGTCGATGCCGTTCGCGCCGCGGTTCGCCTCGATCGTGAAGTCCTTCGGCTCGCGCGTCGCGGCGAGGTCCCACTCGCGGATCGGCAGGCTGTTGCCGAGGTAGATGCGGGCGCCGCGGGGGATTTGCTGCGAGAGCGCGCGCACCATCGCCAGCTCCGACTGCGGCTCGCTGTCGAGGACTGCCTGGAACTCGGCGGCCTTCTTCCGATCGCATTCGAGAAGGTCGGCCGGCGGGCCGGCAGACCGCCGCTCCAGCGGCAGCTCTTCGATCGGGCGCACGTCGCCGCGTGTTAGGCCGGGAAACGGCAGGTCGGAATAATGTGTGACATGAATCTGAGAGGAATCCAAGTCGCGCCAGAAACGCAGCGTCGGCACGTTGCCGACGCGGATGACCGAATCGAAGCTCGCGCGCGAAAGCATGCGCTCGCTGCGAATGCGAATCGCGTCGAGCGCCGGATCCTCGCGCAGCCCGGACAGTGGTTCGGCGTAGACCGCTTGATTCGAGCGAAGGCAGAACTCGCGGACGCGATCGCGATGCTTCGCGGCGAGGCCGCCGATGAGGACCAGTTCGCCGCTCACAGCACGCTCCGCGGCAGTTCGCAGCTGGATGATGGAGCGGCGAAGCGCGAGCCGCGAACCGCGAACGTTCTATTCATCGATCAGCGGCTCATCGAATTCAATGTTGATGTGCAGCGGCATGCGGCGATTCCAGCGATCGACATCCGTGGCCGCGTACGTGCCGAAGATTCCGATCTGATCGATCGACTGCGGCGCGCCAGTGCCGCGGAATCGCGCGGGACGGTCTGCGGTGATGAGCACCAGCGGCGCGCCGCAGTAGTACGCCTCGACCGTCGCGGGCAGAAGCTCCGCGACCGCGGTCCCGGAGGTCGTGATCACTGCAACAGGCCGCTCGTCGCGCTTGATCCGGCCGAGCGCGAAGAACGCAGCCGAGCGCTCGTCGACGAACGTGTAGATGTTG
>DATIZY010000278.1:0-2701 GCA_035516895.1 Thermoanaerobaculia bacterium
AACATCTTCGGAAAAGTCACGGACAAGAGCGGCGGAGCGCTTCCCGGCGTGACGATCACCGTCACCGGACAGGCCGCGCCGCTGACGTTCGTCACGGATTCTCACGGACAGTTCCACTTCGTGAACCTCTCGCCCGGAACGTACGTGGTCAGCGGCGAGCTCTCCGGCTTCGGCAAGGTGCAGCGGCAGGTTGATGTGGCCGTCGGCGCGAACACCGAAGTCAATCTGCGGCTCGATCCGGCAGTGTCGGAGTCGATCACCGTCTCCGCCGCGTCGCCGGTCATCGACACGCGTCAGGTCACGGACGGCGCCAACATCGAGCAGACAGAGCTGAAGGAGGTGCCGACCGCGCGCGATCCGTGGGTCGTGCTGCAATCGGTGCCCGGAGTTCTCGTCGATCGCGTGAACGTCGGCGGCAATGCCAGCGGCCAGCAGTCGTATTTCGTCGGCAAAGGCGTCGAGCGCAACCAGACGGTGTGGAACGTCGACGGAATCGAGAGCACGGACATGTCGGGCAGCGGCGGCGCCGCGGGCTTCTACTTCGATTTCGATTCGTTCCAGGAGTTCAACGTCGTCACCGGCAGCGCCGATCCCTCGGTTGCCACACCGGGCGTGCAGCTCAACATGGTCACCAAACGCGGCACGAACGAGTGGCAGGGTTCGGGACGGTACTTCTGGACCGGACATCAGCTGCAGACATCTCCGCAAGTGCCGGCCGAGGGGAAGCTCTACGATCTGAACGTCGTCAACTCGATCGACCAGATCAATGAACTGGGCGTCGAGGCCGGCGGTCCGATTCTCGCCGACCGCGTCTGGATCTGGGGCGCGTACTCGCGCAATCCAATCAACAATGTGATTTCCGGCAGCAGCGCGCAATATCAGAAGACCGACCTGCAAAACGTCACCGGAAAGATCAACGCGCAGCTCGCGTCGAACAACGCCGGATTTCTCTCCTACATGTACAACAACAAGACCGTCGACCACCGCGGCATCTCGCCAAACCGTCCGGTGGAAACGTCGCAGAACCAGACCGGACCCGGATGGCAATGGACGCTCGAGGACACGCACACGTTCTCGGCCAACATGTATCTGACCGGGCGCGTCGGATCGATTGTCAACGGCTACCGGCTCGATCCCGTCGGCGGCATGAACAATCAGCTCTATTACGACGCCGACGAGGAGCTTCCGCACGGTTCGTACTACCAGTACCACCAGTCGATGCCGATGAAGCAGGCGAACCTCGAAGGGGCGAACTTTTTCTCCACCGGCACGATGAATCACGAGCTGAAGTACGGCTTCGGATATCGCCGCACGCCGGTCGAGTCGTCCACGGTGTTTCCCGGCGACCAGACCTACCTCGATTACTACCTCGGCGAGATCATCATCACGCGCCAGTCGCATCCGAAGTACGGCTCGAACTACCAGGACCTGTGGGCCGGCGACACGATCACGACCGGCAATCTGACGCTGAACATCGGCGCGCGATACGACATGCAGAGCGCGAAAAATCGAGCGGTATCGGTGCCGGGCAATCCCGCGTTTCCCGACATCCTCCCGGGAGCGACGTTCAACGGCGACACGCGCTCGCTGAAATGGAACGGCCTGGCGCCGCGTCTCGCCGCGACGTATGCGCTCGGCAGCGACAAGCGGACCGTTCTGCGCGCGAGCTACAGCCGCTACATCGATCAGCTCAATGCCGGCGGCGTCGGATCGAACAACCCGTTCTATCTGCCGGCCTATGAATATTTCTACTGGTACGATCTCAACGGCGACAACAAGTTCCAGAAGAACGAGCTCGGCCCGTTCGACGTCGCCTTCAACGTCGATCCGGACAATCCCGCGGCGGGATTCTCGACGGGACGCGTCGACTACAACATGAAGCCGCCGAGGACCGACGAGTTCGTGATCGGCGCCAGCCGCGAGATCGGGACAGGCTTCGCCGTGGGCGTCAACTACACGCATCGCAAGCGGAGCGATCTCATCTGGACCGTTTACGAGAAAACGCGCGGCGCCGGCGATTTCTACACTCCCGCCGACTTCGTGCCGGCGGGAACGGTCGCCGGGACGTATCCGAACGGACAGTCGTACAGCGTGCCGTATTACAAGCTCGCGAGCAGCGTTCCGGCGCCGCTGTGGCAAGTCACGACGAACCGGCCTGACTACAACCAGACGTACGATGGGCTCGAGCTCACAGCGACGAAGCGCATGACCCGCAACTGGATGATGCGCGCCAACATCACCTTCACGGACTGGAAGCAGCACCTCGGCTCCGGCGCGATCACGAACGGGGATCCGACTCCGCTGCTTTCTGGGTCGAGCTGCTCGACGTGTGTCGGCGACAACACCGTCGCGTCGAACGGCGGCGTGGACGGCTACATCAACTCGCGCTGGGCCGCGGCGCTCAACGGCGTCTACCAGTTCCCGCACCAGATCATCCTCGGCGCTGCGATCACTGCGCGCGACGGCTACATCATCCCGTACTTCCGCCGCGTCAACGCCCACGACGGCTTCGGCAACAAGAACGTGCTGGTGAGCGGCTTCGATCAGTTCCGTCTCGACAACCTCTATCAGCTCGATCTCCGCGTCGCAAAGACGTTCCGGATCGTGCGCGGCGCCGGCCTCGAGCTCTCGGCGGATCTCTTCAACGCGACGAATCAGAACACCGTGCTGTGGCGCGACTACCGGTTGTACACCGCGAACG
>DATIZY010000279.1:0-3481 GCA_035516895.1 Thermoanaerobaculia bacterium
TTCCACCATTCTTTCGCCGGCGGAAGAACCGTCATCGCGAAGTGGAGATGCGGCGAATGCGCGGGCGCATTGCCGGTCGTGCCGACGTAGCCGATGACGTCGCCGCGCTTCACGCGCAGGCCCTCGCGAAGGCGATCGGCGTATCGATCGAGATGCGCGTAGTAGTAACAGAGCGTTTCATCGCCATCAAATTCGTAGATGGTGATGCCGCCCGCACGGCTGGTGAAGAGTTTTCGGATCGTGCCGTCGACTGCGGCGAGGACCGGCGTTCCGCGGGCAGCCATGATGTCGAGCGCGTCATGACGATGGCCGATGCGCGCGGCGCCGAAGGTGTCGCGGAGCTCGGCGCGCTGAACGCCGGCGACCGGAATGACGATCGCGTCGGTCGCAGTGTGCAGGCCGGCTTCAGCCGGCCGGCTGGAGCCGGCCCTCACACCGCCGGCCCTCACACCAGGAGTTGGCGGCTCTTCGGCCGCCTTCCACGCGAGCGCAAAGATTGCTCCGATGCCGAGCACAGCAAGGACCGCGGTCTTTTTCAAGGTGTTCTTCATAATGGTCGTCCGATGCCGGAACTTCCCGACGTCACCGTGTACGTCGAAGCATTGCAGCAGCGAATTATCGGTCAAACGCTGACACGCATTCGACTTGCGAGTCCGTTCCTGCTCCGAACGGTCGAGCCGCGTCCAGGCGAGCTCGAGGGGAAAAAAGTCGTCGCGGTCCGCCGCGTCGGGAAACGAATCGTCATCGAATTAGAAACATCACTATTTATCGTTATACATTTAATGATTGCCGGACGGTTCAAGTGGCTCGCGTCCGGCGCGAAGGTCCCGGCAAAAGTCGGACTCGCGGCGTTCGATTTTTCGAGCGGCACGCTGCTCCTGACCGAAGCGGGATCGAAGCGGCGCGCGTCGCTGCACATCGTCCGCGGCGAGGATGCGGTGCGCGCGCTCGATCCCGGCGGCGCGGAAGTGCTGGAGATCGATCGCGACACGTTTCGCGATCTCCTCACGCGCGAGCGCCACACGATTAAGCGATCGCTCACCGATCCGCATCTTTTCAGCGGAATCGGCAACGCGTACTCCGACGAGATTCTGCATCGCGCACGGCTCTCCCCGGTGCAGATGACGACGAGCCTCTCCGATGAGGAGATCGCGCGGCTGTTCGACGCGACGCGCGAGACGCTCATCGACTGGACCCGGCGCCTGCGCGACGAAGCCGGCGCGAATTTCCCGGAGAAGGTCACCGCGTTTCGCAAGGGCATGGCCGTGCACGGCCGCTACAGGGAGCCTTGCCCGGTGTGCGGCTCGCCCGTGCAGCGCATCGTGTACGCGGAGAACGAGACGAACTACTGCGCGCGCTGCCAGACGGGCGGGCGGCTTCTCGCCGATCGCGCGCTGTCGAGACTCCTGCACTCGGATTGGCCGAAGTCGATTGATGACCTTTAAAGCGCGGCTTCGCCGCGCGTTGTCAGTTGTCAGTCGTCAGTTGTCGTTCGTCAGACGTCAGTTGTCGGGAGGGCGGGGACAACTGACAACCGACAACTGACAACTCTTCTAACGTTCCAATTCCACATGCGTCTAGATCAGCAGAGATGCACGGAGTGGCCGCGGCGTTAACGACGATGCCCCGCACGACCACGAGCGACGACATGCGCCTGGCGACAGGCTGCGCCGCGGGCGACACCTCCGTCTTCGAAGAGATCTATCGCGAGCACGCCGAACGCATGAAATCGATCGCCTTCAACCACCTCGGCAACCCTTCCGACGCGGAAGACGCGGTGCAGGAAACGTTTCTGAAGCTGCACCGCTCGGCCTCGACGTACAACGGCGCTTCGGCGTTCACGACGTGGATGTACCGCGTGCTGATCAACACGTGCTACGACGCGCTCCGCCGGCGTCAGCGCCGCATCCAGGAAACGCCGATCGACGACACGCTCGCCGCGGTGCGCCCGGGAGCGAGCGTCGACGACGCGAAGCGCATCACGCTGCGAAACATGCTCGCAGAACTTCCGGAGCAGCGCCGCAGCGTCTTCGTGCTCTTCGAGATCGAAGGGCTGAGCCACGCCGAAATCGCCGAGATCCTCAACATCAGCGAAGGGAATTCGAAATGGATTCTCTTCGCCACGAAGAAGCAGCTGCAGGAACAGTGGAAGAGTCAGTCATGACAATCGTATGCAATCATTTCGACAATCTGCTGCTCGAGGGCGACGCCTTTTCGATGCGCGTTGCCGCCGAGCACGCCGCGACCTGCGACGCGTGCAGGGAGAAGCTCGCCGCGTGGAACGAGATCTCCGAGACCGCGCGCGGCATGCGCGCCGGCTGGCCGAGCGACATGCTCTGGCCGCGCATCGAGCGTGGCCTGCGCAGCGAGAAGCGCCGCTCGCGATCCTGGATGTGGCAGATCGCTGCCGCCCTCGCGCTCTTCGCGATCCTCGGCATCGGCGCCTGGCGCGCGTACCAGCGCACCGCGATTCGCGACGTCAGCGGCTCCATCCTCACCTCGGAAGCCGTCGATCAGGTCGAGGCCGCGGAGAAAGCGCACCTCGCGGCGATCGACAATCTCGAGAAGGTCGCCGCACCGAAGCTCGACGATCCATCGTCGCCGCTTCTCGTCAGCTACAAGGAAAAACTGATGCTGCTCGATGACGCGATCGCCGAATGCCAGCAGGCCATCGATCGCAACCGGCAGAACGCACACCTCCGCCGTCAGCTGCTCGCGATCTATTCGGAAAAGCAGCAGACGCTCGAACAGGTGCTGCGGGAGGAGAGTCATGTCTCGAACGAGTAGATGGTTTCTTGCGGCGATGCTCATCGCCGCGCCCCTCGTCGCCGGCGACGAGTTCAACAAGAACATGAGCGGCACGGTTCCGTATCGCGGCGGCCGCGTCATGATCGTGCATCGCTTTGGCTCGGTGAGAGTGCACACCACGACTGCGAACGAGGTGACGGCGCGCGCAACCGTGCACAGCTCCGACGCGGAGCTCGGAAAAATGTTCCGGTTCTCGGTGACGAACACCGACGACGGCGTGGTCGTTCGCACCAGCGTCCCGCAGTTTCACATGCGGGGCGACGAGGATGGTTCGTGGTCGGCCGACGTCGAAGTGACGGTCCCCGAGCGTGCGCCGGTCCTGCTGCGCAATTCGTTCGGAAGCATCGAAGTGACCGGCCTCCGCGCTCCGGCCGAGATCATCAACCGGCAGGGATCGATCGATGCGAAAGACATCCGCGGCGGACGCATCGAGACGGCGTTCGGTTCGATCAACCTCGAAGGAAGCGAGGGCGACACGACGCTGCGAAACGCGAACGGCGCGATCAACGCGAGCGACGTCCGCGGACAGCTCACGATCACGAACCGCTTCGGCTCCGTGACGGTGCGGAGCGTCGACAAAGGGCTGAGCATCGCCAACTCGAACGCCGCCGTGAGCGCCGTCGACGTCAAAGGTCCGACGAGCATCAGCAACAGCTTCGCTTCGACCGAGGCG
>DATIZY010000280.1:0-4581 GCA_035516895.1 Thermoanaerobaculia bacterium
CGACATCTCCACGAGATTCATGGAAGAGTTCGAATGGTAGCCGGATCGGGCGAGCGGCATGCGGCGAGCGGCGAGCGGTCCGATTCTTCCGCGGCGTCCGCCGTGGGGCCCGCTCGCCGCGCGCCGCTCGCCGCTCGCCAATGAAAGTCTTCCTCATCGGCTTCATGGGCGCCGGCAAGACCACGGTCGGCCGCGAGCTCGCGCGGCGCCTCGGCGCACCGTTTTTCGATCTCGATGACCTCGTCGAGAGTGCGGAGAAGATGTCGATCAAGGACATCTTCGCGCAGCACGGCGAACCGTACTTTCGCAAACGCGAGCGCGACATCCTTCGCTCGACGCACTACCTCGAGGACGCCGTGATCGCCACCGGCGGCGGCACGTTCACGTTCGAGGAAAACATTCAGTTCATCCAGTCGGAAGGCGTGTCGATTTTCCTCTGCGCGCCGTACACCGTGTTGCGCAGCCGAATCGGCGACAAAGCGGCCGAGCGCCCGATGTTCCGCGACGACGTCGCCGCGCACGAGCTGTACAACACACGGCTTCGCTTCTACAAAATGTGCGACATCACGCTCGACCTCCGCGAGGACGAATCGCCGCTCGAGATCGCCGAGCGCATCGTCCATCTGCTGCCGAAAGGGCGCGCGCGGAGGTCATCGTGAGGGCCGTCGTCGTCAGCGACCTCCACGCGAACGCGGAAGCGCTTCGCGCGGTGCTCAGCCGCATCCGCCGAAAGAAATTCGACGCCGTCGCCTGCCTCGGCGACTTCGTGGGTTACTGCGCCGAGCCGAACCAGGTCGTCGATGCGATGCGCACATTGAAAGCGAAGAAGCTCTACATCCGCGGCAATCACGATCGCGTGGCGGCTTCCCTCGGCGACGGCGAATCGTTTCATCCAGCCGCCAAAGTGGCGGCGGAGTGGACACGGCAGCATCTCAGCGCGCCGAATCGCCGTTTCCTGGAGAAGCTTCCGCTCGGACCGGTGAAGCACGACGGCCTGCTGCTATGCCACGGCTCGCCGCACGACGAGGACGAGTACGTCTTCAATGAATTTCACGCCGAGCAGATCTTCGCGTCGACCGACGCGCCGATCGTGCTCTACGGGCATACCCACCTGCCGGTGATGTTCTCAATCGACGCGCACGGCAACGTCAGCGGTTTCGCCGTTCGCGACGAGGCGATGTTTCGACTCGATCCCGCGCGCCGCTACCTCATCAATCCCGGCTCGGTCGGCCAGCCGCGCGATCGCAATCCGCGCGCGTCGTTCGCGATCGTCGACTCGTCGAAAATGACCGCGCAGTTCTTTCGCGTTCCGTACAACATCGGCAAGGCGCAGTCCGCGATTCGTAAAGCAGGATTGCCGGTGGTGCTCGCAAATCGTCTCCAATGGGGAACATGAGCGCACACTTTTGATGACGACCGCGTCTGTCGCGACGCTGCCCGTTCGCGCTAAGTCGCTGAGAAATCAGTTGGAATGCTCTTCTGTACCGTGGCACACACGGCGCACCAGACTCTCTTCGCTGAAGGGGAGAACACCGATGAGAAGACTGGTTCTCGCACTCCTGACCACGCTGACGATCGCGATCCCGGCGCACGCGGCAGAGCAGGGTAGCGATCAGTCGTACATCAGCTACGACGACGGCGGCACGATCATCCGCCAGGCGGAGGATGGACGCGAAATCGACGCGCGCGTCAATCTGCCGATCTATCCGGGTGATGAAGTGATCACCAATCGCCGCGGCCGTACGGAGATCCACCTCGCGGACGGCAACGTCATTGCGCTCGACCGCTCGACCGACGTCCGCTTCCGCTCGATCAACGATTCGTATGACACCGAGGGGAACGAGACGATCGTGGAGCTGCGGTATGGGCACGTCGCGGTGGAACGCACCGACTTTCATCAGGAACCGCTTCGCCTCGACACCCAGGGCGCGAGCTATGTCGCGAAAGACGAATCGGTCTACGCCGTCGAAACCGAACGCGGCGCCGATCGCGTCAGCGCATTTTACGGGGACGTCGAAGTGCGCACGCCGTCTGCGACGTCGGTCGTTCGCGAGGGCGAGGAAGCGAAGGTGGACGATCACGGTCTGTACGGCCTCGTCGCCTCCGATCGCGCGACGGCCGATGAATTCGAACGATGGTTCAATCAGCGCTCGCAGCGCTATCTCACCGACAACAGTCAGTATCTCGACGGCTCGCTGGCTTACTCCGATGCCGACCTGCAGCAATTCGGCTCCTGGACTTTCGTCAGCTCCCTCGGCACCTGGGGCTGGCGTCCGTACGTCAGCGCAGGATGGCGCCCGTACTTCTACGGCAGCTGGATCTACGGTCCGAACGGCTGCCTGACGTGGTTCTCGAATGAGCCGTGGGGCTGGGTGCCCTATCACTACGGCCGCTGGGCGTACGACCCGATGTTCGGCTGGGTGTGGATTCCCGGCTACGTCTATTCGCCGGCGTGGGTGTACTTCGCGTACGGCCCGGGTTACTTCGGCTGGGCGCCCGCCGGATGGTACGACTGCTACCGGCCGTATTACGGCTGGGCCTATCAGCCGTATCAGCGTGCGCGCCTCGATTTCGGATTCGGATTCTACGGACGCGTTCACCTCAACGAGATCGATCTGCGGCCGTGGACGTTCCTCAACTCGAATCAGATCGTTTCCACGCGCGTCGATCAGGCGGCTCTGACCGTCGACGCGATCCGGCAGCGCATTGCCCGCGATCCGTCCGCGGGACTGGCCGCGGTCACCGGCGCGCCTGCGCGTTTCAATCGGAGTGAAATCCGCGATCCGGCGGGTGCGATCGCCTCGCGCCGCGGAGGCAACATCACCGACATGACCCCGTTCTTCCGTCGCGATGCCGAGCTCCCCGGCGCGATCCGCGAGCGCATCGTGCGCAGCGCGCCGGTTGCGCCTCCGGCCGCTGTCGGAACGGTTGCCGGCTCACCTCCGCGGTCGATTCCGTCGGGCTCCGGCGTTCCGCGCCCCGGCACTCCGGGGACGATCGAAGGTCGCGTTCCGCCGATGGGCGATTCGCCCGACTCCGGCCACAACTCGGGTGGTGGAGTGATTCCGCGCGAAGGCACGCCGCGCACGGCTGGGCCTCCGCCTCCGACGAACATCGACATGGGTTCAGGCGCCGACTGGCGGCGCCGCGCAACGGCTCCGGCATCGCCGTCGACGACGAGTCCTCCGTCGCGCACGCCCGACGACAGCTGGCGCGGACGCGTTCCGCGCCGCAACTACCCGCCGCCCACCGACGCGCCCGCGGACCGCGCACCGGCCGTCGCGCCGCCGGGCGATCGCGGCAGCGACATCCCGCGCCGCATCATCGACCGGATCGGCGGCGCGCGCATCTACGGTCAGCCGCCACGGGACAGCGCGCCTCCTCGCGCCGCCGAACCGCAGCCTGTTCCGCGGACCAGCGTTGCACCACCTCCATCGCCGCCTCCGCCGCCACCGCGCGAGCGTCCGTCCGCTCCTCCTCCCTCGCGCTCCGGCGGAGGCGGGCACGTAGACCGGAAGCACTGAAGCGAGTGCCCCGGCTGGGTTCGAAAGGGCCTCCATCGACGCTGGAGGCCCTTTCCTTTTCGAACGACGAGTTTCGAGGTTCGAGGGAAGAGGTGAGAGGTTGCGGCTGACGTCGAATCGAGTTTCTAGCCTCTTCCCTCTGAATTCGAACCTCGAACCTTTAGAATCTCCGGTGTGTCGGTTCCTCTCTTCTTCGCGCTCTACTGCCTCGAGGCGGGATTGTTCTTCATCGTCGTTCCGTGGACGAAGCTCTGGACGCTCAATCCGCTGCTGCATAGTCATGCGACGATCACCATGCTCGCCGGCAATCCCTTCGTGCGTGGTTTCGTATCCGGCTTCGGCGTCGTGCATCTGATCATCGGCATCCGCGAGATCATTGCGATCAGCCAGGCGCGACGGCAGGGGCGCGTGGAGTGATCTGATTTGGCGGCCCGACAGCGCTCCCTCGATCGGCTGATCTTGCCCGGCATCCTGACGGCGATCCTCTTCGCCGCCTACTGGCCCTTCCGGGACGCCAAGCATCCGCTCAACGTGGCCGGCGCCGACATGGTTCCGTATCTCGAGTTTGCTGCCTACGCCGCGCTGATCTTCTTCGCCGTGCGGCTCATCGACACGCTTCTGTTCGATGCCTTTGTGTCGCGCCGCCGCCGTGCGGCCGCTCCGCAGCTGCTGCGCGGCATCGTCTCGCTCGTGCTCTACATTCTGCTGTTCGCCGCCGCGATTCAGGCGGCGTTCGCGATCAATGTCAAAGGCTATCTGGCCGGCGGCGCTGTCGTCGCCGCCGTCCTTGCCCTTGCGCTGCAGGAAACCCTCGGCAATCTCTTCGCCGGCATCGCGCTGCACATGGAAGACACGTACAACGTCGGCGATGTGATCCACAGCGGCGATTTCATCGGCATCGTCGAAGCGGTGAGCTGGCGCGCCACGCGGCTCCGCGGCTACAACAATCAGCTGCTCATCGTTCCGAACTCCGTCATCGCGCGGGAGAGGCTCGAGATCTTTCCGCGCAACAACCTCAATGCGCAGATCATCTCGGTCGGCGTCGACTACAACTTCG
>DATIZY010000281.1:0-29789 GCA_035516895.1 Thermoanaerobaculia bacterium
CGCCCGAGAACGAGCTGTTCTATGCAGACCTCGGTGATCCCGCTCATCCGGATGTGACCGCGAAAATCAAACCGCTGTTTACCCGGAATGATGCCGAGTACGCCCCGGTCGGCAACCTGGGCGACACGGTCTTCCTGAAAACGACTCGCAACGCGCCCAAGCACCGCATTGTGTCGTTCAAACTCAGCGCGCCGGAACAGTGGACGTCGGTGGTGCCGGAGAGCGGCAATGTGCTCCAGACTGCCACGATGGCGGGCGGTGAAGTGGTGGCGCAGTATCTGGTGGACGCCAGAAGCGAAGTGAAACTGTTCAGCAGCGATGGCAAGCCGAAAGGCGCGCTCGATCTGCCGGGCATCGGTGCCGTCGGTGGATTGAGCGGTCGCAACGAGACGCCGGAACTCTTCTACGCGTTCACGTCCTATCTGTATCCGACCACGATCTATCACTACGATACAAAGACGCGCAAGACGAGCGTGTTCTTCAAGCCGAGCGTGCCGTTCGACCCGTCAAAATACGAGACCCGGCAGGTGTTTTATCACTCGAAGGACGGCACGCGCGTGCCGATGTTCATCACCGCGCGCAAGAATGTGAAGCTCGACGGCAGGAATCCCACCATCGTTTATGCGTACGGCGGTTTCGACATCAGCATTCCGCCGTCTTTTTCACCGATGTTGCCGGTGTGGCTGGAGATGGGCGGCATCTACGCGGTGCCGAATCTCCGCGGTGGCGGCGAGTACGGCGAGGCGTGGCACAGAGCCGGGATGCTGAACCGCAAACAGAATGTGTTCGATGATTTCGCCTGGGCCGCGAAGTTCCTCATTGCGCACAAGTACACCTCGACTCCGCATCTGGGAATCGAGGGCTATTCCAACGGCGGCCTGCTGGTGGGTGCAAGCATCACCGAAAATCCTCATCTGTTCGGTGCAGCGTACGGCGGTGCCGGCGTGATGGACATGTTGCGCTACCAGAAGTTCTCCGGCGGCGCGCTGTGGGCGCCGGAGTACGGCACCTCGGACGATCCGCATGCGTTCCAATGGCTGGTGAAGTTTTCGCCGGTACAGAATGTCAAACCCGGAACGTGTTATCCGCCGACGATCCTCACGACTGCGGATCACGACGACAGGGTGGTGCCGAGTCATTCCTACAAATTCGCGGCGGCGTTGCAACACGCCCAGGCTTGCAGCAATCCGATTCTGATCCGGGTCGAGACCAGGACCAGCCACGGTTACATGCCGACCGACAAGCGCATCGCGCAGACGGCGGATATCTGGGCCTTCATGGCGTACAACCTGGGAATCAAATCCGCGCCTGACAAGTAGTCCGGATCGGGCGGTCATCGCATCGATGGCCGCCCGAGCTCCGGAAAACCACGTCGCGATTTCAGACGCTCACGACCCAACTCAAAACTCCAGCCTCACCTCGAACTGATACATCCTCGGCTGGTCGACATTCGCGAACGCGGGGATCGCGTTTGCGGCGCTGCCGGCGGCCGCGACCTGGCCGAACGTCGGATTCGGCGTGCCGCTGTCGCCGTACACCGTCTGCCCGCGGCCGAGGTAGTTGCCGTGATTGAAGAGGTTGAAGCCTTCGAGACGAAGCACCAGCGACGGCGCGCGTCGCATCGCAATCCGCTTCTCGACGAACGCATCGACCTCGGACGTGGGAGTGCCACGGAACGATGACTTGCCGGCGACCTGACCGTCGATCACAGGCCGGTCGCTGTTGATCCCGTCGCCGTTGTTGTCGATGCCCGTCGTGGCGCTGAACGGCCGCGCCGACGCGTACTGCGACACCGTGCCCGCGGCGATGTCGAACGGAAACTGATACATCAACGTGAGCACCACGCGGTGCCGCTGATCGAGAACGCTCGGCCCCTCTTCCTGCTGGCCGAGCCGCGCGATGTTGCTGTCGTTCGGGTTGACGCCGTTGCCGTCCGGCTCGGTCGTGTTCGTCGCCTTCGACAGCGTGTAGCTGAGCGATGCGTAAAGCTTCGGATTGCCGCGATAGGTGATCTGCGTCCGCAGGCCGTTGTACGTCGCGTCGCCCAGATTGGTGAGCACGTTGACCTGACGCACACCGCCGGCGACGGGAAGAATCGGCCGTGTCGCATTTGCGGCCGCGACACTTCGCGTTTGTCCGGGAGCGGTGCGGTCGAATGGCGCCGGCGCGTTGAGGTCGACCGTGCGGACGAGGCCCGTCCAGCGCTGATGCACGAAATCCGACGAGACGAAGAGGTTGTGACCGAACTCCCGCTCGGCGCCGATCGACATCACCTGACTGCGCGGATTGCGAAGCTCGTCGGGGTAGTCCGGCAGCTTGTCGAAATCGAGACCGTACTTCGCGAACTGCGCTTCGTAAAACGCGCGCTGACCGGGAAGAATGGTGATGTCGCGCGCCGGAACCTGCGATGCCGGCAGCGTCGTCGGATCGACCTGCACCGGCAGGCACGAGCCCGTCAGGCAGGTCGGAAATCCGAGCTGACCGGGAACTGCAGTGTACGTCGCGATGCCATCGAGTCCGCCGCTGAGCGCGGACGCGAAAAGATTCGACTGGATCTGCGTGTAGTACATCGCGTAGCCGCCGCGCACGGCGAGCTTCGGATCGCCGCCCGGATGCCAGCCGAACCCCAGGCGCGGCTCGATGTTGTCCTTCGCGTCGGTGAGCGACTGCCGGTCGTAACGCAGGCCGGCGTCGATCGTCAGATCGTTGCTCACGCGAATGCTGTCCTGCGCGAACGCGGTGTAGAGGTTTTGCGACAGACGCGTGTTGATGATGCCGAAGCTGACCGGCTGCGTGTACTGCTGCACGTCGGCGAGTGTCAGTTGATCGAACGGCGCGGTCGTGGTGCTCTTGAACGTGAACGTGCCGAGCACCGCGTTGCCGAACTCGCTGCCAAAGCCGCCGGACGTGTGGTGAATGTACGTGCCGCCGAAGCGGACGTAGTGATTGCCGTGCGACCACGAGAGCGTGTCGGAGAGCTGCTGCTGACGTCCCCAGAAATCGGCGATGCGCGACTGTCCGATCGTGAACGGCACCGATCCCGAGCGCGTGTACGCGGTCGACAGATCCAGCGCCTCCCACTTCGTGACCGGATCGCCGTGCAGGTACGCCACGCGCGCTTCGTTGAGCAGATTCGGGCCGAGGATCCAGGTGTCGTTCATCTGCGCGGTCCAGGACGCGCGCGAGTATTTGCGCGCAACGGTCGGCGCGTTCGTTCCGCCGACGGTGTCCTGCGGATTGGTGTCGTAGAAGCGATCGATGTTCGCGCGGAGAAACAGCGATTGTGACTGCGTCAGTTGATCGTCGACGCGGCCGTCGATCAGGCTCTGTCGGTACTGACCGGTGTACGAGAGGTCTCCGTTCTGCAACACGAACGACGGCAATGACGGCGACAGAAACGTCGTGCGGTCCTGCGCGGTGTGATCGGCGCTGACGAAGAAAAACATCTTGTCCTTCACGATCGGACCGCCGAGCGTTCCGGAGAACTGATTGAGTTTGTCGGGGATGTCGACAGGAAGAATCGCCTGCAGCGTCGACGGCGTCACGCAACTCGGGACCGACGACGGGCAGAAGCCGCTCGTCGAGAAGCTCTTCGCTTCACCGTTTCCGGGCCGCCCGAGGTAGAGCGCCTCGCCGTCGAAGTTGTTGGTGCCCGATTTCGTGACGATGTTGAGCGCAGGACCGGCGGTCCAGCCGTACTCCGCCGAGAATGCATTCGTCAGCATCGACACTTCCTGCACCGCGCCGGTCGGAACGGTGGTCAGCATGATCTGGCGGCCCCACGCCTCGTCGTCATCGGCGCCGTCGAGGACGTATGCGACCGTGCGGCGCGAGCCCGCGCCGGTGACGAAGTACGTTTGGTTGGTGAAGAGATCGCCGGTGCCTTTTCCCGGTCGAAACGCGGCGTCGGTGAGCGGGATCGTCGAGAGCTTGCGGCCGAGGATCGGGAGCTCGTCGATTTGTCTGGTGGAGATGCTCTGACCGATCTGCGGATCGGCCCGCACGCCCTCGCGCGTGCCGTAGACCGCGACTTCCGCGGTCTGCGCGCCGACGAGCAGCGTGACGCGGAGGCGCGCGGTCTCGCCCGGTCGCAGCTCGATGCCGCTGCGCTGCTCGGAGCCGAACCCCGCTTTCGAAACGCTCACGGTGTACGTGCCGGTGAGAGGCAGCGCGGGAAAGGTCGCGGTTCCGTCGCGGCCGGAGGTGATGTCGCGGACGGCGGCGGTGGCGCTGTTGACGATCGACACCTGCGCATCCGCGACGGCGGCTCCCGATTGATCGACGACGGAGACGATGATCGTCGCCGTGTTCGGCGCTTGCGCAAATAATGTACAAGAAATAGTTATGATAAATAGTGACATTGCGAATCGCGTTCGCATTTCGAAACCTCATTTTTCGGTGCTGGTGTAGGGCACGGCGTCGTGCCGCAGTCGAGCACAGCCCGATTGCTACACGTTGAGGCGGGAGGTTTCGAGCAGATGATCGACGGACGGCGAGCGGCGGGCAGCGAGCGGGGAGCAGGATCGCCGGTTGAGCCTGTCCGGCCGGCTGAAGACGGCCCGCGCACGTGAAACGGTCTGGGCAATCTCGTTCGACTGAGGCGGCGCGCTTGTTGTGGCGGCGACCGATGCCGGCGCTGCATCGCGCTCGATGCCGCCACCGGTCGCCCACACGACCACCGGCGGCTCGTTGGGGCGCGCCGGCTCGCCGTGTCCGCGCCCCTCGTCGAAGTCGACGAACGCATCCGCCTCGGCGCGGATCCGCAGATGCTGCGGCATCTCGATGATGGTCTCGTTCCGCTCGTCGCCGGTGCGGATGAGCAGCCGCGCGTCGTCGGAGTCGGCGTTCGGGATGAGCACGTCGTAGCGGCGGACTCCGATGTCGAGATGCGGTGTTAGGCGGACCGAGTAGTAGCGCCCGCCGTCCAGCGACAGGAACGCCTCCCACTCCTCGGCTCCGGCCGGCGGCTGCTCGGCCGACCACGAGAGCGTGGCGAAATGTCCGCCGCGCAGGATGGCGCCGTCAGCGGGCGCGACGATACGCAGCGGCTGCGCCGGCGCGACCGTGAACGCCATCAGGAGGAGGGAAGCGAGCATTCCGGCCCCAAAGCTTACCGCCGGAGATGTTCATCACAAAGGGAAGAAGCGACGAAGAGGGGTCTTCCTGACCCTTCCCGATGTGATGAAATAACGGTCGGCGGTTGCCAGTTCCCCGTTACCGCATACCGGCAACCGGGAACCGGTCACCGGCAACTTTTTACAATCTGCCTGCTCCTTGGGTCCCGCAAAGGCGAGACCCCGCTAGGCCAGAAGGAGGAAACATGAGGACTTACGAAGTCCTGTTCATCCTTTCTCCGCAAGTGGCGGAGGAAGAATCGGCGGCGCTGATCACCGACTTCAAGCGCGTCGCCGAAAGCACCGGCGCAAAGCTCTCGAACGAAGAAGCGTGGGGCCGGCGCCGGCTCGCCTATCCCATCCAGAAATCCAACGAGGGCCATTACCACCTCTTCGTGTTCGAGACGGTGGGAGGGCTGTCGGAGCTGGATCGCCGGATGCGCAACTCCGATCGCGTGCTGCGGCACATCATCGTGCGCACGGACCTCGATCACAAGCGCGCCGAGAAGCTCGCGAAGCGCAATCCGAAGAAGGAGCGCATCCGTCCCGCGCCGGCGTTCCCGCCCGCGGCTGAGCCGGCCGCGCCCGAGCCCGAGATTCCGGCGGGCGAGTAAAGGAGAACGACGATGGCAACGACACAACCGAGACGTGACGGCGGCCGCGAGCAGGGCGGCCGCGGAGCGGGCGGCCAGCAGGGCGGCAAGAAAAAGTTTTTCTACCGGCGCAAACGCGTCTGCAAGTTCTGCGTCGAGAAAATCGAATACATCGATTTCAAGGACGTGAAGACGCTGCAGCAGTTCATCCCGGAGCGCGGCAAGATTCTTCCGCGCCGCATTTCCGGAACGTGCGCGCTGCATCAGCGCAAGCTTCAAAATGCGATCAAGCGCGCGCGCATCGCCGCGCTGCTTCCGTTCGCCACGGACTAAATGACCGAAACGTCGCTGCATTCGGAACCGGCGGCGATCGCCGGCCCTTCGTTCGGCCGGATCGTGCGCCACGTCGCGGGATACTCGATCCTCATCGCCGTGATGCTCGTGTCCCCGCTGTTCGTGTTTCTGCCTGCAGCGATTTTCCAGTGCACGCTTCGCAACGGCCGCCGCGTGACGTGGCTGGCGCTCTTCATCGGCGCGATGCTCGCCGGCGGTGTCGTCGTTGCCGGCGCGAGCTCGCCGCAGATCAGCGCGGCCGAAGCGCACATGAGCGTCGCCTATCTCGTGGCACTGATTCTCGCGGTGGCGCTGCCGTCGATGGCCGTGCTGCAGATGGTGGAGCGCGGCGAATCGTTCGGACGCATCCTCATCACCGCGGTGCTCTTCGCCGCCGTGGGCCTCGGCGCCACGGAAATGGCGATGCGCGCCGGCACGGGCTTCTCGCCGTTCGCGAACCAGGTGCATGCGTTCAGCGTCTCGGTGGCGAGCGTGATCGACGCATATCGTGCCGGCCATGTGCCGGGCGATGTGATCGCGTTCCTGCAGCACTGGCTCAACATCCTGGTCATCTGCCTTCCGGCGTTTCTGCTCGTGGATGCGGTGCTCGTGTTCGTCCTGAGCCTCGTGCTGTTCGGGCGGATGCGCACGTGGCGCGATGTGCTGGAGCGCCGGCAGCCGAGCGCGCCGTCGCCATATCTGTTCCGCTATCTCTCGCTTCCCGACTGGCTGCTCTTCGCGTTCGTCGCCGGGGGTCTGTCGCCGCTCGCTTCGGGCACGCTGCAGCAGATCGGCGCGAACGTCCTCGCGATCGTGATTTTTCTTTACCTGCTGCAGGGTCTGGCGGTGTTCCGCTGGTTCATGGTCGCGTCGGGCATCGGCTTCGCCGGCGTTCTCTTCGCCTATATCGTGTTAGGCGTGCTGGCGCTGACCGGCATGTCGCAGCTGCTGCTCGCTCTCACCGGTCTGTTCGACTCGTTTTTTGATTTTCGAAAATTCAATCGAAAGGATTCATCCGATGAAAGTCATCTTGATTGACGAAATCCGCGGCCTCGGCACACGCGGCGACGTGGTCAGCGTCAAGGACGGCTACGCGCGCAACTACCTCATCCCGAAGAATCTCGCTCGCGAAGCGACGCCGGGCAACCTGAAGTCGACCGAGCAGGAGCGCAAGAAGTGGGCGCTGCTCGCGCAGAAGGAAAAGGAGCAGGCCTCGAAGGCGGCCGACGCGGTCAAAGGAACGAAGATCGTGGTGCAGAAGCGCGTTGGGGAGGGCGGCCAGCTCTTCGGCTCGGTCACGGCGAACGAGATCGCCGACGCGCTCGCCGAAAAAGGATTCGAGGTCGACAAGCGCCGCATCGAGCTCGCGCATCCGATCAAGACGCTCGGCACGCACGACGTCGAAGTGCGGCTGCACAAGGACGTCTCCGCGCAGATTCAGGTCGAAGTGGTGCCGATCGGCGTGGAGCGGCTCGAGGAGCCGGAAGTGAAGGCGGAGGCGGCACCGCAGCAGTGACCGTGGGGACGGGCGCCCTTGCCCGTCCAGCGGCCGCGCGGAGGCGCCCGCCGCCGCACCGCGCGTCGCGATATCCTCACCACATGTCGTTTGGTGACAGCCGCGCATGAGCGACGATCGCTACGTCGACTCTCCGCCCGCGGGCGCCGATGGGTGGCGCGAGGTGTGGGAGTCGGACGCGCGATACCGGCCTCGCCCGTCGCGGAACGAATGGCTGCTGCGCTTTTTCCGCCGGATCTTTCGTCGGGCGGTCGAGCCCGACAACGAGCGGCAGAAGAACTTCAACGTCGCCGTCCTCGATCTGCTCGGCGACATCCGGCGCGAGCTCGTGACGTTTCGCGACGATCTGAAGCGCGACCTCACCGCGGTGCAGCTCGATGTGCGCAACGCGGATGAAGCGCTGGCGACGGAGATCGCGCGCATTCGCGAGCTGATTCCGATCGCGGCCAGGCGCAACGATGCGCTCATCGCCGCGATCGATCAGAAAATCGAGAGCGTCGCCGCGCGTCTGCGCGACATCACGACGCCGCTCCTGCAGACAACCGACAACCGACAACCGACAACATCCGACTTTCTCTATCGCCGCCTGGAGGACGCGCTGCGCGGCGAAGTCGACGTCGAGGATTACGTGGTCCGCGCGCGCGACAACCAGCCGGCGCTCGACATCGGCTGCGGCCGCGGCGAGTTTCTCGAAGCCTGCAAAACCGCAGGCATCGAGGCGCGCGGCTTCGACGTCAACGAGCGCTCGGTCGCCGATCTGCAGAAGCGCGGCTTCGACGTGGCGCTCGCCGGCATTCCGGAGTGCTTCGAGGGCATCAGGCACGCGTCGATCGGCAGCGTCGTGGCGATGCACGTGGTCGAACATCTGCCGGTCGAGCAGCTCTTCGCGCTCTTTGCGCAATCGGCGCGCGTGTTGCGGCCGGGCGGGCTGCTGATGATCGAGACGCCGAACGCCGAATCGATCGCCGTCAGCGCCTCGGACTTCTGGCGGGATCCGACGCACATCGCGCCGCGGCACGTCGCCGCCCTGACGATTCTCGCCCGCGAGCACGGCTTTTCGATCGAGGATGTGCGCGCGATTCATCCGCTGCCCGCGGGGAACGAGATCGCCTACAGTCCGGACGATCCGGAGTCCGTCCGCCACATCGCCGAGATCATCAACGAGCGCGTCCTCGCGCCGCAGGACCTCCGGCTGATTTTGAAGCGCAGCTGATTGGGGTCAGGTCTGCCCTTCGTCCTTTTTTCTACCGCCAGTAGAGACCCGACGATGTGCGCCCGTGCAACTCTTTTCTTATCAGGATCTTTGGACTGTAAACGCTCCCGAGGATGTTGCCTGGGAGCTTTCGCCAATTCTCCAGAGGCATCTACGCCAGGTAGAAAAAAGGACGAAGGGCAGACCTGACCCCGCGAAGATCACTCCGAGCCGTAGTGCTGCGGGGGAGGCACATCGATGATCATGTCGCCCGGCGGCGGAGGCGGCACGCGATGCGGCCAGAATCCGAGCAGCAGGCCGCTGATGAGGCCCGCGATGTGCGCGGCGTTGTCGATGAAGCGCACCGAGAAGCCGATGATGATGTTCACCACGATCCAGAACACCAGCTGCGCGATCAGGCTCTTCGTCCACGGCTGATGCCGGTATTGCGGCGAGCGGCGGATCGAGAAAATGAACGCGCCGAGGATTCCGAAGATCGCGCCGCTCGCGCCGACGGCGGGCCCATGCCCCATCAGCGCGCTGGCCACCGACGCGATGATGCCGGTGACAAAGTAGATCGTCGCGAACCGCAGCGATCCGAAAAGCGTCTCGTACAACGTCCCGAGCTGATACAGCGCCCAGCAGTTGAAAAACCAGTGCAGCCATCCGGCGTGGAGGAACATCGCGGCGATGAGGCGCCAATACTCGTGCTGCGCGAAGAGCCACGGCACGATCGCGCCGAGGTCGATCATGCGCTGATCGCTGAGGTAGGCGCCGGTCGCGAACTCGTACAGAAACACGAGCGTGATGATGGTCAGAATCGCCGTCGTGACCGGCGTCAGGCGTGGCAGCATCAACCCTTCTCCAGCAGCGCCGAAACGCGCCGCATGAGAAGGTGCGCGCATCGCGGGAACAGCTCTTTGAATTTCATGTACAGCGCCGCTCCGAGCGGCAGGATGCGGCGGTACCGTCCATCGCCGGCGGCGTCGCAGATCGCCCGTGCGACGCGCTCCGGCTCGATCGCCCGAATCAGGCGCGAAGCGGCGGGCATTTTGCCCCGTTCCGCGTTCGCAAAGAAGGTCGTCTCGGTCGTGCCCGGGCAGACCATCGCCACGCGCACTCCGCGCCCGACCACTTCGTCCCGCAGCGCTTCGGTGAAGCCGATCATCGCGAACTTCGTTGCACAGTATCCGCCCATTCGGGCGTAGCCCATGATGCCAGCGATCGAAGCCACGTTCACAATCGACCCTCCGCCCCGTTCGAGCATCTGCGGCAGCACGGCCTGCGTGCACCACGCCGCGCCGAGGTAGTTTGTGCGCATCATGGATTCGAGGTCCTCGGGATTCGCGTTCTCGATCGCGTCGAACACGGCGAAGCCCGCGTTGTTCACCAGAACGTCCACTCGTCCGGCCGAATCGATGAGACGCTTGCAGTCGGTGCGAACCGAGACGTCTGCAACCATTGTTGTGCAATCGACGCCGTGCTCGCGGCAGAGCTGCGCGACGTTCTCGAGCGCCGCGCCGCGCCGCGCGGCGAGGACGACATTCGCACCGCGGCGCGCGAATTCGAGCGCGGCCGCGCGTCCGATGCCGGAAGACGCGCCTGTGATGACGACGTTTTTTCCGGAAAAAGACTGAGGACTGAGGACTGAGGAGTGGGTGGTTTTCCCGTCTTTTGGCGTATCCATTCTTCATCGGCGACTCAGTCCTGAGTCCTCAGTCCTCAGTCTGGTCGTGGCAGGTTTATAGCATTGACTGCCTTGCGTAGCGGCACCTATACTCGATGCGTCCTCAGCCTCGGCTCGAAGATGCCCCACGACCGTACGTAAAACTGGAGGTCCCTCCGATGCCGTTCGAAGAAGTCAAGAAAGTCTGGATGAACGGGCGGCTCGTCGACTTCGCCGACGCGAAGATCCACGTTTTCACGCACGCCGTTCATTACGGCTCGGGCCTTTTCGAGGGCATCCGCTGCTACAACACGAAGAATCAGGGCGCGGCGATTTTCCGCCTTCGCGACCACGTGCGGCGTCTCTACGACAGCTGCAAGATTTATCGGATCACGATCCCCATCCCGCAGGAGCAGTTCGAAAAGGCGTGCGTCGACATCGTCGCGGCCAACGAGTTTCAGGAGTGCTACCTCCGGCCGGTCGTTTATCGCGGCTACTTCTCGCTCGGCGTCGATCCGACGAAGTGCCCGGTGGACATCGTCATCGGCGCATGGAAGTGGGGCAAGTACCTCGGTCCCGAGGCGCTGGAGTTCGGCGTCGACGTCCGCGTCTCGTCATGGAACCGCATGGCGCCGAACACGTTTCCGCCGCTCGCCAAAGCGACCGGCAACTACATGAACTCGATTCTCATCCGCCAGGAAGCGGCGATCGACGGATACGCGGAAGGCATCGCCCTCGACGTCAACGGCTACGTCAGCGAAGGCTCGGGCGAGAACGTCTTTCTCGTTCGTGACGGCCGCATTTTCACGCCTCCGCTCGGCGCCTCGATTCTCGCCGGCATCACCCGCTCCAGCATCATCCGCATCGCGAAGGATTTCGGATACGAAGTCATCGAGAACCTCATTCCGCGCGAGATGCTCTACATCGCCGACGAAGTCTTCTTCACCGGAACCGCCGCGGAGGTGACGCCGGTCCGCAGCATCGACCGCGTGCAGATCGGCAATGGCAGACGCGGCCCGGTCACCGAGCGGATTCAGAAGGAATTCTTCGCCTACATCGGCGGCGAAATCCCCGATCGCTACGGCTGGTTCACGCCGGTCTACGCCGAGCGCGCCGCGGACGTGCGCAAGCCGGCGCTGGTCGCGCGCTAGCGATCGCCTACAGCATCTTGGGAGCCCAACGAGACTCGTGCCCTACACAATGTTGCGACCGAGTCGCGCGATCTCAACTGCGAAAGCCCTAGAGCGTCGCGAGATATTTCGCGAACACTTCGTTGAACAGCGCGCCGGGCCGCCGCGTGCGAATGCGTTTCACGATCTCCTCGCCGCTCGCCCCGAGCTTGTTGAGGATCACACCGGCGATGAGCGCCGAGCGATTGAACCCCATCCCGCAGTGCGACAGCACGCGATGTCCCGCGCGGATCAGCTCCGCGCCGAGGTTGCCGACGGCGTCGAGGCGCTGCAGGTTCGGAAGCTCCTCGTCGTAGATCGGGAAGTACACGTACAGGCAACCCTCGGGCGTGGTCGGAATGCAGTCATCGAGTCCGGCATCGAGGTCGATGACGGTGTCGATGCCGAGCTCCGCCACCGGGCTCCACTCGCGGATGGCCGGCGAGATGTAGAGCCGGCCCTCGTCGTCGATACGATAGAACTCAACGGTCGATAGCACCTCACGATTGTAGGGCACGGCTGCGCCGTGCCGCTCCCGGGTTCGGCAGCGCCCAGCGCCGCCCTACAACAAACCGCGGCCGCGCATCGAGCAGTACCGTTGCGCGCCCGCGATCAGGTGATCGACGAGCTCGATGTCGACGAGCGCGAGCGACTGCTGCACCTTTTTCGTGAACGACAGGTCTTCGGCGGACGGCGACGGATCGCCCGACGGATGATTGTGAAACAGCACCACGCCGACCGCGTTCGCCTCGAGTGCGATGCGCACGACATCGCGCGCCGAAACGAGCGCTCGCGCGACGGTGCCGACGAAGATCTCGCACTGTTTCAGCACGCGCCGGCGCGAATCGAGAAGCACGGCGCCGAGGTGCTCCTGCGCTTCGTGGGAGTAGCGGCTGATGAGAGCGCGGCCGATGAGCGCGTCGTCGTAGCGCTCTCCATCTTCGGAAGGCGCGGCAACGCGGCGCGCGATCTCGAATGCGGCGGCGATGCGCGTCGCTTTTGCGTCGCCGATCCCGCGTGTACGCGCGAGCGCGTCGGCGGAGCTTCGGCCGATCGAGGGGAGGCCGCCATCGCGCAGGAGCTCACGCGCGAGCTGAATCGCGCTGATGCCGCGCGTCCCGGAGCCGATGAGGATCGCCAGCAGCTCGGCGTCCGACAGCGTCCCCGCGCCGTGTCTGCGCATCTTTTCGCGCGGACGATCATCGAGCGGAAGATCAGCGATGAGTTCCTGCATCCAGAATCGCTTCGACGACCGGCGGCGTTGCGGCCGCGGCGGTGTCGGGAATCGCGTGCGCGCACGCGGAGCTGATCGCGCTCAGCTGCGGATTGATTTCAATCGAGAGGCCCTGGCAGAACGAAACGAGTCCGGCCGCGGGAAACACAACGCCGGACGTGCCGATGACGAGAAGGAGATCGGCCGCGCGCACCGCGCGCGCCGCACGCTCGAACGCGCCCACGGGGAGCGTCTCGCCGAACCAGACGACGTCCGGCCGCAGCAGCGCGCCGCATTCGCATTTTGGCGGGAGCTCGCCGAACGCTTCGCGTGCATCTCTCCGCTTGTCGTCGCGCACGCAGCGGACGCGAAAGAGATTCCCATGCAGCTCGATGACGTCCTGCGATCCGGCGAGTTGATGCAGACCGTCGACGTTTTGCGTCGCGACGAGCGCATCGGGCAGTGCCGCGATCGCGCGGTGCGCGGCGTTCGGCTGCGCCGCGCGGACGATCGACCGCCGCCATTCGTACCACTCCCACACGAGCAGCGGATTGCGCGCGAACGCCTCGGCGGTCGCGAGATCCTCGGCGCGATTGTTGCGCCACAGGCCCGCTTCGCCGCGGAATGTCGGAATGCCGCTGTCGGCAGACACGCCCGCACCGGTCAGCACGACGATGCGCTGCGGCTTCGCGTTCCGGATCGCGGCAACTGCCGCCTTCAGCTCCTCCACCACGCCCGAGGATACCTCGGCCGGCGTGAGGCTTCCGGCTCGTAGAAAATGCGCGAGGCGGCGCATGAGCAGCGCCTCACCGGCGCGTCGCGGCACGCGATCCGGAGGCGTGAGGTTTCTACGTTCGGTGGAGCCGCTTATGCCGTCGGGATGTTCACTTCGTTGATCTGGATGAACGCGTCTTTGCGCAGGCGCTCGATGTAGGCCTTGTAGTCGCGCTGCCACGCGTCGTCGCTCGCGTCCTTGCGAAGCTTGTCCTTGATCGATTCGAACGCCGGCACTTCGGACGGCAGGCGCTGCTCGACTTTGAGGATGTGCCACGCGGTCTTTGCTTCGATCGGACCGATGACGGAACCCGCCGGACTGTTGAACACGGCCTTGTCGAGCTCGGGCAACAGCTCGCCCTTCGTGACTTCGCCGAGGTCGCCGCCTTTGTCTTTGGTCGGCGCCTGGGAGGCGGTCTTCGCCAGCAGGGCGAAGTCGGCGCTGCTCCGCGCTTCCTTCGCCAGCTCCTCGACGTGCTGCCGCGCGGCCTCGAGCTGCGCTGGATCGTCGGGTTTCAGGATCACGATTTCGCGCAGACGCGCGCGCTCGGGCAGACGGTAGCGTTCCTTCTCGCGGTCGTAACGCTCGCGGAGCTCCTTGTCGGTCATCTCGTCGCGGGGACGGAGCTCGCGCGAGAAGACTTTGTTCATGAGCAGCGTGTCGCGAAGTCGAGCTTCCATGTCGGCGCGCGTGAGGCCGGATTTCGCCAGCGAATCGTTGAACTGCATGTCCGTCGTCAGGCCGTACTGCTGCTTGAGCCTCTCGACCGCTTCGTTGATTTCGTCCTGCGATACGGTCAGGCCGAGGCGGTCGGCGCGGTCTTTGATGAGCAGCTCGGAGATGAGGTCATTCGTCAGGCCCTTGCGGAATTCTTCTTTCTTCGATGTGATGTCGGCCGCCTGCGCGGTCTGCTCGATCTCGTTGTAGCCGTCGTGCAGGCGCTTGAGGTACTGCGAGCGCGTGACGATGCGGTCCCCGACGCGGATGACGATCGCTTCGACGAGCTGCGCGGCCGTCGCGGAGCCGGCGAGCGCGGCAATGGCGAGTGCGAGAAGTGCTCTTTTCATCGGCAATGGGTAACCCGCAACCTGCAGCGCTTATTCGTTCTCGGACTTCGGCAGCGTGCCGGTGTATCGGAAGGGGAGGCGCTTGGTCAGGACGGCCACCGCCAGCTCCTTCTGCGCCTTCGAGGCGACCTCGGCGATTCCGTTGCGGACCTCCTCCTCTTTGAGCCGTTCCCGGATGACCGGCGCGGCCGTCTGGAGGTCGATGACTCCCGGTTCGCGGCGCTCATCCACTTTGAAAATGTGGAAGCTCGAATCTGTTCGTATCACGCTGCTGACGGTTCCGGGTTTCAGGGCGAAGATCTCGTCCTCGAACATTTTCGGGAGCTCGCCGCGGGCCACGAAGCCGATCTCGCCGCCTTTCTTGGCGTTCGGCGCGAGCGAGTACTGGCTCGAGAGGTTCTCGAACGACTCGCCTTTTTTCAGCCGCTGTTCGATCTGGTCAGCAAGGTCTTCGTCGTGGACGAGGATCTGCCGCACGTGGACTTCCTCGCCGCTGTGGAACTCGTTCGCGTGCTGGTCGTAATAGGCGCGCACGGCGATGTCGGTCGGCGGCGGAACATCGGCCGCGAGATCGCCGATCAGCTTCTGCCGGCGCATGTCGTCGCGCTTCTCGATCACCGTCGATCCGGGATCGTTGCGAACCGCGGACGCGATCTGCTCGGCGGGAATCTCGACGCCGTGTGCGGACGCGTATTCGGAAAGGATGATCTCCTCGACATACTGATCGAGCACCGCGCTCGCCACCTCCGGGCCCATCTGCGCGAGATCGGTGCCGGTGTTCCGCTCGAGGTAGCGTTTGAAATCTCCGAGCGTGATCAGCCGCTCTCCCACGCGCGCGATCACGTCCGCTGGGATCGACGGTTTGCGGTGACACGCGGCGATGACGACACACGCAAGCGTGATGGAGAGCAGTCGGCGCAAGGACTTGACGAGTGTAGCATCCGCCGAACGCCCCGCTTTGTCTCCGTCGCATCAAAGAAGTTCGCAGGGCACGGCTGCGCCGCGCCGAACTCCGGGGTCGAGCGCAGCTCGAGCACCCCTCCCGGCTTCCGGCGCTCACGCCGCGATCCGCTGCAGCAGGTCATCGATCGCGTCGATGACCTGCCGGCCGTGCGCTTTGATCGGGAATGACAGCACACCGTTCGGCGTAAAGCGCACCTGCGGGTTCTCGGCGATCAGCTGCATCAGTTTGTTGGGATCGACCTTCGCCTTTTCGGTCAGCTTCATCACGCCGAGCGCGCCCTGGCGCGTGATCGACACGACTCCGATCTGCTGGGCGCGCTGCTTCACGCGCACGAAGTGCAGCAGGTTCTCGACGTTCGCCGGCACCGCGCCGAAGCGGTCGCGCATCTCGTTGCGGATCTGCTCGAGGCGATCGTCGGTCGTCGCGGCGGCGATCTTTTTGTAGAACATCATGCGCACGTTCTCGTCGCCGATGTAGTCGTGCGGGATGTAGATGTCGACGCCGAGGTTCATCGACGTCTCGACTTCCTCTTCGACCACTTCGCCTTTAAGCTCGCGAATCGTCTCCTCGAGCAGCTTCGTGTACATCTCGAATCCGACGGCGGCGATCTGCCCCGACTGCTCGCCGCCGAGGATGTTGCCGGAGCCGCGGATCTCGAGATCTTTTGCGGCGATGCGGAAGCCGGCGCCGAGGTCGGCGAACTCCTGAATGGCGCCGAGGCGTTTGCGTGCGTCGCTGGTGAGGATTTTGTCGCTGGGAACGAGGAGGTAGCAGAACGCGAGGCGGTCGCTGCGTCCGACGCGTCCCCGCAACTGGTAGAGCTGGGAGAGGCCGAAACGCTCGGCGTGATTAATGAGCATGGTATTACATGCTGGTATATCTATACCATTCTCGATGATCGTCGTGGCGAGCAGCACGTCGTACTCGCGATTGATGAACGCGAGCATCGCGCGCTCGAGCTCCCGCTCGTCCATCTGGCCGTGGCCGGCGATCACCTTCAGACCCGGCACGATCTTCTCGAGGTACTCCTTCATGGCGTAGATCGATTCGACGCGGTTGTGAACGAAGAAGACCTGCCCGCCGCGGCCGCATTCGAATTCGATCGCCTCGCGGATGAAGTCGTCGTGGAATGGAACGACCGCGGTTTGAATCGCGAGGCGGTCCTTCGGCGGCGTCTCGATCACCGAAATGTCGCGGATGCCGATGAGCGACATGTGCAGCGTGCGCGGGATCGGCGTGGCCGACATCGACAGCACGTCGACGGCTTTCTTGAGCTGCTTGAGCCGCTCTTTCTGGGCGACGCCGAATCGCTGCTCTTCGTCGATGACGAGCAGGCCGAGGTCTTTGAAGTCGATGTCTTTGGAGAGGAGGCGGTGCGTGCCGATGATGACGTCGATCTCGCCCGTCGCGATCTTCTTCGTGATCTCTTTCTGCTCTTTGGGCGAGTAGTAGCGCGTGAGCAGCTCGATCGTCACCGGAAACGACGCGAAGCGGCGCAGAAACGTGCGGTAGTGCTGGTAGGCGAGGATGGTCGTCGGCGCGAGCATCGCCACCTGTTTGCCGTCCATCACCGCTTTGAACGCGGCGCGCATCGCCACTTCGGTTTTGCCGTATCCGACGTCGCCGCAGAGCAGCCGGTCCATCGGCTTGCGCGATTCCATGTCGTGTTTCACATCGTCAATCGCCGCTCCCTGATCCTCGGTCTCTTCGAATTCGAACGCGTCTTCGAACTCGAACTGCCACGGCGAGTCCTTCGAGAACGCGTGGCCCTGCACCATCTGCCGCGTCGCGTAGAGCTTGAGCAGCTCGTCCGCCATGTCGCGCATCGCTTTCTTGACCGACGCCTTGGTGCGCGCCCACGTCGTCCCGCCTAACTTGTCGAGCTTCGGCTGTGTGTCGGCGCCGCCCGAGTACTTCTGAATGAGATTGAGGTTCTCCATCGGCATCAGCAGCTTGCCGCCGCCGGAGTATTCGATCTCCATCACTTCGCGCTCGGTGTCGCCGAATGGAATGCGCTGCAGGCCGTGGAAGCGGCCGACGCCGTGGTCGACGTGGACGATGTAGTCGCCGACTTTGAGATCGCGAAGATCGGTGGCGAATGCGTCGGCGGTGCGTTTGCGTCCGCCGATGCGCGTCGACGTCGGCGGCTCGAAGAGGTCCCACTCCGACCAGGCGATGAGGCCGATCTCTTCGAATTCGAATCCGCGCGGCAGGGCGCCCGGCGTGATCTCCAGCGCGAAATCGAACTCCTTCATCAGCCGCTCGATTTTTTCCGCGCCTCCTTTCGTCGCGGTGAAAAAAATCTGACGGCGGTCGTGCGTCTTCTTCACATCGGCGGCGAATTCGCTGAGCCGGTTCTGGTAGCGGTCGACCTGCGGCGCGTGAAACGGAAGCGCGGACGCGAGTTCGCCGATGTGCACCTGACTCATCGAGAGCCGCGCCGCGCTGAGGAAGTTGAACACCTCGGGACCGGGCGTCGTCACGCTCTCCGGCGGATAGACTGCGCGGCCTTTCGCGGCCGCCGATTCGTATTCGGTGCGCAGCAGTGCTTCGAACTTCGCGACGTTCGTGGTGATCTGATCGGGCTCGATCGCCGCGACGTCCCATTCACGAATCGCCTCTGCGAACGAGATCGTATTGGCGGCCACAGCGGCGTAGTTCTCGATGCCCGGAAACGTGCCGTGCTCGTTGAGGCGATCGATTTTTTCGGCGACGTCGCGTTTGAAAAGCGGATCCATGAAATCGAGCGACAGCCGCCGGGCCAGCGCGCTGCGCGTCTCGCGAGTCATCGCGAACTGCCGCATCGGCAGGATCGTCGCGGATTCGATCGCATCATCGGAGCGCTGCGTCTCGACGTCGAATTTGCGGAGCGACTCGATCGTGTCGCCGAACAGCTCGACGCGGACCGGCTCGCTCAGGTTCGGGGGAAAGACGTCGAGGATGCCGCCGCGAAAGGCGAACTCGCCCGCTTCGCCGACGAGATCGGTGCGCACGAAGCCGTTCTCGACGAGCGTCTGCATCGTCGCACGCGTATCGATGTCGGCGCCGCGCTGCAGGCGGACGACGCGGTTCGCAAAATCCTCGGACCGCGGCACGCGTGCGAAGAGCGCGCGGACGGGAACGATGAGCAGATCGAGCTCGCCGGCGATGAGGGATCCGAGCGCGCGGATTTCTTCACGGACGACGCCGAGGGAAGGGGAGAGCTCCTGATAGGGGGAAAGCGACGGGCTCGGATACGTCGACACACAATGCGGATCGCGATGAAAGAGGCGCAGCGCGGCTTCGAAGTCGTCGAGCGCCGCGTCGCCGGGGACGATCACCGCGACGCGCTTGCGCGTGGCGTCCTGCAACGTCGCGAGGACGAGCGCGCGCGCTTCCACCGCGAGGCCCGTCGCGTCGAGGCGCTCGTTGAGAAGGCGCTGGAATTGCGGAGTGCGCGCGAGATCGGTTCTCAGCTGCGCGATGAGCGAATCGTTCCGGGTCAACAGTCTATCCTGAGCGAAGCGAAGGATCTCCGGCGCGGCCGCGACGAACGTGCAAGCACAAAAAGCGGCGGCGTCGCCGCGCCACCGGAGATGCTTCGCCGTCTTCGCGGCTCAGCATAAACTGAAATCTACGGCGCGAAGTAACCGTGAATCGTCCGCGCGGTCAGCTTCGGCGACTTCAACATCACGTTCACCTTGCGCCATTCGTTGTGTTTCACGAGATCGCTGATCTGGTAGAGGATCGCGTACTGCGCGCGCAGTTCCTTCTCGATGTCGCCGTACTTCGCCTGCAGGTTCTCGGCGGATGCGGTGACGAGGAACCCGCCGGTCTGGCCGGCGAGGTAGTTCATGCGGTCGGTGTCCTGCTGCTCGGCGGCGGCGCCGCTGTCGTAGGCAATGAAGTAGAGCGGAATGCCGGCTTCCTTCGTCAAGCGATCCAGCTCGTCGAATGTGGTGAACGACGAATTGTCGCCGCCGTCGCTGAGGACGACGATCGCTTTGCGGTCGCCCTCGCCGCGCAGCTCGCTGATCGCGCTCCTGATCGCGTCGTAGAGCGCCGTCTGGCCGGATGCCTGGATGCCGGCGATCGCTTTTCGGATCTCGGCGCGATCGCTCGTCAGTGCGATCTCCCGCCGCGGCACGCCGCGAACCGAAAACACCGCGCAGCGGTCGCCCGTCTTGAGCGTGTGACTGACGAACGCCAGCGCGGCTTTCGTCGCGTCTTCCATCGATTCGTTCATGCTCGAGGAGGCGTCGATGAGCAGGGCGATCGAGATCGGCTGATCGAAGGCTTTGCTGAACTCGAGGATCTTCCCTTCCGTTCCGTTGTCGATGATGCGGAAGAGCGAACGGTCGACGTCGTCGCGCGCGTTGCCGTTGCGATCGACGACCGAGACGTACAGCGGCACGGTACGGACCTCGAGCGATTCGGCGTGAACGTCGCCGGTCGCGGACCAGAAGTCCGCCGCCTCGTCGCCCGACTTCGTTTTCGCGGTCACCTGCACGAACTGCGTCTGGAACGCATCGGCCGGAATCGTGAATCGATACGGCGCTTCGGTCAGCGAGGCGATGACGCTGCCGTTGTTCCAGAACTCGACCTTCTGCACCCGATCGTCCGGCGGCGCGGTCACGTCCGCTTCGAACACGCGGTTCGCGAGATCGTCCGGCTTCACTTTCACCGTCAAAGGGAGGTAGCCGCGATTGATCGTTTCCGACCATTCGATCTTTTTCGCGGCGTTGTCGTGCGCGATCACCGTGATCTTGTGCTCGATCGGATTCGCGCCGAAGTCGACGGTGACGTGATATGGCGAGCGCAGCCCGGTGGCGAGATTCTGGCCGTCGACAACGACCGTGACGATCGCGTCGTCGAAGCCGGGATCGACCGTGAGGTCGACGACTCCTTTGATGTCGTCTTGCGGTTTCGTGTCGCGCGAGAGGACGAGCTGGGTTGTGCCGGCAACTGTTCCAGATGCGAAGAAGAAGAGGAGGATGAAACTACGAAGAACTTGAGGCGCCCTCATATATCCGCCGATATTCGAAACGGTTCCGTGTCACGCTCTTGACGTAGAGACGCGTCTCGCCGTACGGAATCATTTCTACGAATAAATCAATGTCATCGGTCGGCGTTTGAGCAAGCCATTTGCCAACTGCCTCTTCTCCACCATTGTAGGCCGCGATCGCGAGGACGGCCGTACCGTGCATCACGTCGAGTTTCTGCGAATACTCCGCGACGCCGACGGCGATGTTCGTCGCGGGATCGAACAGATCCTGTCGCGTCGGCGCAGGAAGGCCGGCCGCCGCGGCGATGGCGCCGGCCTCCTGCGGCATGATCTGCATCACGCCGACGGCGCCGGCATTCGACACGCTGGTGTTCTCGAATCCGCTTTCCTGGCGAATGATCGAGGCGACGAGATACGGATCGATGTTGCGCCGCTCCGCCTCGCTTCGAATCGTGTCCCAGTCCTTCAGCGGAAAAAGGATCTCCCAGAAGCGGTGCGGAACGCCGCTGCCGCCGTGCCGGATGAACACGCCGAAGCGGCGCTGCAGGACGCCGATCGCCTTGAACGGCTCGCCGCCGCGCGAGTAGAGATCGGCGAGGCGGAAGGCGAGACCATCGTTGTCCGGATGCGCGGCGGCGATCGTTTTCATCTCCGCTGCGGCGTCGCGCGCGAGGCCGAGCAGGGCGAGCTCGCGCACCGAATCGAGCCGCGGTTCGCTCAGCGCCGCGACCTGCCCGTCGACGTCCGGAAAGACGTTTCCGTTGACGATCTCGTTCGGCGCGACGCCCGGAAGCTTCAGAATCTCTCGTGCGCGGTAGCTATAGTAGCTATAAGGATAGCTGGCGATGAGCTCGTCGAGTGCCGCATCGCGCTTTGCGGTGTCCTTCCGTTTCTCGTAGATCTTTGCCGACCAGAAGAGTGCGTTCGTGCGGTAATCGCCGTCGGGAAAGTCGTGCAGATAGCGATCGAACGTGCGGAGCGCGTCGCGATCGCGATGTGCGAGGATCTGCGTGAAGCCGAGCGTCCAGAGCGTTTCGCCTTCCGATCCGGGCCCGCCCGCTTTGACTGCTTTCTGCAAATTGTCGACGGCCTTCGCGTACTTCGGTCTGTCCGCCGTGTAGTACTTCGCGCGGAGGATCTTCGCTTCGACCGCTTGCGGACTGCGCCGGAATTTTTTTTCGATGTGCAGCAGATCGGAGAGAAAGAGCTTCGGCTCGTCATCGCGCCACGCCGCACGAGCGCGCAGCAGAATCATCGACGGCTCGGTGAGCTTCTTCTTTTTCGTCTCGCGCAGGATGTCGTCGTAGTGGCGGGAGTTGAACCAGGCGTGCAAACGAAAATCGCGGTATTCGTTCGAGGAGACCGCTTTCGGATCGCGTTTGGCGATGCGATCGAGAAGATCGAGCGCCTCATCGTAGTGGTCCGACCCGGCGAGCCGCCGCGCGAGCGCGATCGCGTCGCCGACGGACAGCGCATCGAGCGGCGACGGATCCGCTTTGCTCACCGCTGCATACATCCCCTCGGTGAAACGTCCTTGCGGGTAATCGCTGAGCAGCCGCATGCGGACGGACGTCGCCGAATCGGCGCGGCCCGCAGTGTCGAGCGCCGTCGCGAGCGCGACGAACTCCGGCTCGCTCAGCTCATCGATCGGCAGTGCGAGGGCGTCTTTCAACGAGTTGTCGGTCGCGGCCTGATCGCCGGCTGCCGCGTACAGCCCCGGCAGACGAATGCGCGCGATCGTCGCGGCCGAAGTCGACGGCGCGTCGGTCAAAATCCGATTGGCCTGTGCGATCGGATCGGCATTCAGGTCGATGAGCCGCAGGCGCAGCCACGGTGCGACCTCCGGATCGATGTCCGCGACGCACGTCAGAGTCGCGACGGCGTCGTCGCGGCGGTTCTGTTCGATGTCAGAGAGGCCGAGGCGGGTGAGCGCGCGGCGGTCCTCGATGGTGGCGGTCGATTGGCTGCCGCAGTTTGCGGCGGGTGCTGCGGCGAGCCAGAGCGCGAAGAGCAGCGTCATCGCGCGACTTTCTTGATCATTCGTTGTCCCTCTTCCACGAAGCCGACGCGGCGAAGAAACTCGCGCGAGTCGCCGGCCGGGTCTGCAATCAGCCAATCGCGTTCCATCTTTTCGGCGAATGCCTCGAGCTCACTCAGCATCACGCGGCCGATACGCTTCCGCCGCAGCTCGCGGTCGACGAGAAGATCGTCGATGCGGATCGAATCGGGCTCGCTGAAGCTGATGGCCATCACCGCCACGAGCCGGCCGAGGAGCTTGCCGATCAAACCGCATGCGGGGGCCGCATCGCGCGTTGCATTGGACGCAAAGAAGTCGCGGATGTTCGCAGCGTCCCCCGCTTCAATCGCCCTGACGAACAGCTTCTGGCCCCTCATCTCTAAGAGTTATTGTGTCATGCTCTTACAGCATAGTGCTCGGACAAATAATTCTTGACAAAGCACCGGACGCAAATACACTTCGACGTCAGACCCCCCTCACACTAAAGCGAGAGAGAGCTGAGAGTGAACACGATGAACGTGCAGCAGGCGATTGCCGACTTTCTCCAGCATGGGCAAGCCGTCCGCAATCTTTCCGATCGCACCTTGCGGGCCTATCACTCCGATCTCAGCCAGTTCCATCTCCACGTCAACGATACGGCCATGGTCGACATCACGCCGCAGGATCTCGAGGATTATCTCGAGAAGCTCGGCACCGGACCGTATCGCGACACGTCGATCCGGCGCAAAGTCGCGGCGCTGAAAGTGTTTTTTCGTTATCTCGAAGAGAAGGGTGTGGTCAGCGAATCGCCTGCGCGGAAGCTGCGCATCAAGCGGCCTGTCGAGAGCCGGGTGCCGACCGTTCTCTCCGCGCGTGAGATCCGATCGCTGCTCGCCGCGCCGAAGGATCAGATCACCGAGCTTGCGGCGGCGCGCGATCTGTCGCCGGGCGGCCGCAATCGTTACTTCTGCGCGATTCGCGACAATCTCATCCTCGAGCTCCTTTTCTCGACCGGCATCCGCATCGGCGAGCTGGTCGCCATGAACGTCCAGGACGTCGATCTCGGCGCGCGCGAGATCCACATCACCGGCCGCGCCACTCGAGGCCGCGTCGTCTCGCTGACTTCGGATGTCGTGATCACGGCGCTCACCACTTATCTCGATTTTCGCAACGAGCGCCGCCTCGACACGCAGGCGTTGTTCGTCGGCCGCTCGGGGACGCGGCTGACGATTTATTCGATCGAGAACATTTTCAAGAAGCACGTGCGTCTCGCCGAGATCAAGCGCCACATCACCCCCCATGCTCTTCGCCACACGATGGCGGCGATGCTCGTCTCCGCCGGCACCGATATTCACGAAATCCAGGAAATTCTCGGCCACGCTTCGATTCTGTCGACGCAGGTCTACACGAAGCTGCCGATCCAGAAGGGCCGCGCGCGGCTGCTCGGCGATCCGAACGCGATCAAGCTGCCGATCAAAAAGAAGTGACACGCGCGCGCGTGTCATCCTGAGGACGACGCTGAACGCAGCGAAGCGGAGGACGAAGGATCTCACGCGCGCATGCCCGCCCTCCTCTCCATTGAATCCGTTTCCAAGCGCTACCGCGGCGGCACCTTCGGCGTTCGCGATGTCTCGCTGCAGCTCGACGGCGGCGTAGTCGGTCTGCTCGGTCCCAACGGCGCGGGCAAAACGACGCTGATGCAGATGATCGCGACGATCACGCGTCCGACGTCGGGCCGGATTCTCTTTCGCGGCAACGACGTCGCACGCCGGCCGGATCCACTCCGCCGCGTTCTCGGCTATCTGCCGCAGGACTTCGGCGTCTACGACAACCTCACCGCGCTCGAGTTCCTCACGTACTTCGCCGCACTGAAAGGTGTGCGCGACCGGCGCCGCATCATGCAGATGCTCGAGCGCGTCAACCTCCACACCGTCGCAAACCGCGCCGTCGGCGGCTTCTCCGGCGGCATGAAGCAGCGACTCGGCATCGCCCAGGCGCTGATCAACGATCCGGAAGTCGTGATCGTCGACGAGCCGACCGCGGGACTCGATCCCGAAGAGCGCGTTCGTTTCCGCAATGTCCTGTCGGAGATCGGCCTCGGCAAGCAGGTCATCCTGTCGACGCACATCGTTTCCGACGTCGAGTCGATCGCGACGCAGATCGCGATCATGCGCGGCGGTTCGCTGATCGAGCTTTCCACGCCCGAGGAGTTGATGCAGCGCGCGGCGGGCAGTGTGTGGGAGATGGTGCTCGCGTCCGACCGGTTCGAAAGCGCGCGGAACACGATGGTCATCTCCGGCGCGGTGCGAAAGGCCGACGGAATGCACGTGCGGGTGATCGCGGCGCAGCCGCCGGATTCGCATGCGATCGCGGTCGAACCGAGGCTGGAGGACGCGTTCTTGCGCGTGATGTCGTCGTGACCGGCGCGATCGCGGTGATCGCCTCGGCCGACGCGCGAATCCGCTTCCGCCGCGTCTCGACGGTCGTCGCATTTCTGATTCTCAGCGCGCTCGCGTATGTCTGGGTGCCCGATCCCTCCACCGGTCGCGCGCTGATGCGCATCGACGGCCACCGCGCGCTCTAGAACTCCGGAGCGATCGGCATGGCCACGGCGCTCCTCGGCGCGATCTTCGTCTGTCTCGGCGGCTATTCCGTGATCTCGAACGCGATCCTGCGCGATGTCCGCTCGCGCTGCGGATCGGTCATTGCGTCGACGACCGTGCGCAACGGCGAATACATCATCGGAAAATTTCTCGGCAACATCCTCTTCCTCGGCACGTTCTTCGCCGGCTTCATGCTCGTCTCGATGGCGATGGTGCTGGTGCGGGGCGAGGCGCCGCTCGAGGTCGGGACCTTCCTTCTGCAATACCTGCTGATCGCGCCGCCGCCGATCGTTTTCGCGTCCGTGCTGGCGATCGTTTTCGAATCGATTCCGTTTCTCTCCGGCCGCTTCGGCGACGTGGTCTACTTCTTTCTCTTTCTCGGTCTCCTCGGAGCGGCCGTGGCGACGGCGGAGACGACCGGCGCGACGTGGCCCGCGTACTTCGATCCGTCGGGAATGGCGCCGGTGATCCTGCAGACGACGGCAGCGCTGCACACGAAGTCGATCGCGATCGGCGCGGGACCGTTCGATCGCCACCTGCCGCCTGTCGTCTATCCCGGCCTGCCGGCGAGCGGCGAGCTGTTCGCAGAGCGGCTTCTCGCGCTCATCGTGCCTCTGCCATTACTGCTGATCGCGCGGTTGTCGTTTCACCGCTTCGATCCGGCTCGTGTGCGGGCAAGCGCATCGCAAAAGCGAAGATGGTTTTCGCGCCTCAATGCGATCGGCAAGCCGCTCACGCGCCGCATGCTCGCGCTCGCACGGTCGCCGGTCGCAGCCGACGCGCTGATGACGGCCACGCTCACGCCGGTCGTCGTGCTGCTCGCGATCGCGAGTCTGATCGCCGGGACGAAATCCGTCGCGACCGCGTTCGTGCTGACCGGCCTCGCGATCGCGGATGTTGCTTCGCGCGATTTTCAGCAGGAAACGGTCGCCTTGATCTACGCGGCGCCGCGGCTGCGCGAACACTTTGTCGCGTGGAAGTTTCTGTCGTCGCTCTGCGTCGCCGTTGTCATGCTCGCGACGGCGATGCTTCACGCGCCGATTGCGGCCGTGCTGAGCGGACTTCTTTTCATGACGAGCGCCGCGACCCTGCTTGCGATCGTCACCCGCAACGCGAAAGCGTTCATCGTGCTGTTCCTGAGCTTCTGGTACGTCGTGGTCAGCGATCGCGGACACACCCCCGCGCTCGATTTCGCCGGTTTGTTCGGCCGGCCGCCCGCGAGTGTCACGCTGATGTACGCCGTGATGGCCGTGGCATTGTTCGTTGCAGCGGAGGGCGTTTATCGATGGCGACTCGCCCGATGAATTCACCACTGAGGCACAGAGGAGACAGAGCTTGAACTGCTACACTTTCGCGAAGCTCGGATGAAGCTGCCAAAGATCTCCCTGACCACGCAAATCTTCATCGGCCTCGTCCTCGGCATCGCCCTCGGTTACGCGAAGCCGGAGTGGGGAGTGGCCATGCGGCCGCTCTCGATTGTTTTTTTGAATCTGATCAAGTCGATCATCGCGCCGCTGATCTTCTCGACGCTGGTGATCGGCATCGCCGGCACCGGCGACATCCGTCAGGTCGGCCGCATCGGTCTGAAATCGCTCGTCTACTTCGAGATCATCACGAGCTTCGCGCTGGTGATCGGCCTCGCTGCGGTGAATATCACCAGGCCCGGCGTCGGCGTGGTGCTTGCCGCGCCGAAAGCGGCGGAAGCGTCGCTGCCGACTTCGCATCCGGAGACGTTCGGCGATTTGATCACCCATCTCGCGCCGGCATCGATCATCAAGGCGATGGCGGACGGCGACGTGCTGCAGATCGTCGTCTTCTCCGTCATTTTCGCGCTCGCCGTGACGAGCATCGGGGAGAAGGCGAAGCCGATGATCGTCTGGTGCGAGTCGCTCGCCGACATCATGTTTCGCTTCACGGAGTTCGTGATGAAGTTCGCGCCGGTCGGCGTCGGCGCGGCGATGGCGAACACCGTCGGTCACTCCGGCCTCGGCGTACTCCGCAATCTCGGCATGCTCGTCGGCACGCTGTACGGCGCGCTCGTCGTGTTCATTCTTCTCGTTTTCCTGCCGGTGGCTCTGCTCGCGCGCGTGCCGATCCGCGATTTCATCAACGCCGTCAAAGAGCCCGCCACAATCGCGTTTGCGACGACGTCATCGGAATCGGCGCTGCCGAAGGCGATGGAGAACATGGAGCGGCTCGGCGTGCCGCGGCGCATCGTCGGATTCGTGCTGCCGACCGGCTACAGCTTCAACCTCGACGGCACGACGCTCTACCTCTCGCTCGCATCGATCTTCATCGCACAGGCCGCCGGCGTGCACATGACGGCCGGCCAGCAGGTGCTGATGATGCTCACGCTCGTCGTGACTTCGAAGGGTGTTGCGGGCGTTCCGCGCGCGTCGCTCGTGATCCTCATGGGCACCGCGGCGTCGTTTCACCTCCCCGTCGAAGGCGTCCTCGTGATCCTCGGCGTCGACGAGCTGATGGACATGGCGCGTACGGCGGTGAACGTGACCGGCAACTGCCTCGCGACCGTCGTCGTCGCGCGATGGGAGCGCTCGTTTCGCACCTCGGAATGGGTGGCCGAGGAGGCCGAGCTCGAGGAAGTGGTCGGCGAACGCGCGATCGCGGGATGATTCTGGATTTACGGAACGCGTTAGGCCGCGTTCGGTGTATTCTCCGCGCCAGTTGATGGAGGAGATGTGAAGTCGAAGCGCGCCGCGGGAATGTGTAAAAAGGGACTGCATCGGATGACTCGGGAGAACACCTACCGCCACCCGGCGAAGGGCCCCGAATGCCGCACGTGTAAACGCAATTACATGCGGCGATACATGCGCAAGCTGCGCGGGAAAGCCACCGGCCGGCCGAAGAGCCGCCGCCGCACCGCGTAAGGGCATCCGCCGCGCGGCGTTTGTGGTATTTTGTTACCATGGTAACAAAGTACATCGAACGCGTGCAGACCGGTCTGCGCATCGAGAAGCGCATTCTCAAGGTCCTCAAGGGCCTCGCCGAGTACCACGACATCTCCCTCGGCGATCTCATCGAAGGCATCGTGCTGCATGCGTTCGAGGGGAAGGCGCCGTTCGGACGGGAGTCGCGCAGGAAAATCGCGGAGCTCAGGAAGGTCTACGAACTCGAGCTGACGAGCGCCGACGCGCACAAGCTCGAGGAGGCGTCATGACCGCCGAGGAGCTCGTCGACGGGTTCGAGCGATGTACGCTCGATTCGTTCCACCATGCCGATCACGTGCGCGTCGTCTGGACCTATCTGCAGCGCATGCCGACGGCCGAGGCGCTGCAGAGGTTCCGGGAAGCGTTGCAGCGCTTCGCCGCGCATCAAGGCAAGCCGTCGCTGTATCACGAGACGATCACATGCGCCTACGTGTTCCTCGTCAACGAGCGCATGAGCGTGGAGCCGTCAGCATCGTGGGAGGACTTCTGTCGCGCGAATGACGACCTCCTCCGCTGGCGTCCCTCGATCCTCGGCCGTTATTACCGGCCGGAGACGCTCGGCTCCGAACTGGCGCGGAGAGTTTTCATCCTTCCCGACCGCGCTCTTCAATACCTCTGACCGGGAGTACGTATCCGTTTTGCATTGGATGCAAGCGGAGGTATTTCGTCATGAAGAGCGCAGTCACTGCTCTTGTGGCCGCCCTGCTGCTGGTCGTTGCCGGATGCGCGTCGTCCCGGCAGAGCAGCGGCCCGCCGGTCAGCGTCGAGATCCAGCAGATCGGCGGCGGACAGAACATTTTCTACTATCGCGGACCGATCAGCGTTCAGTATCGAGTGAGCATCACGAATCCGACGAATCAGCCGCTGACGCTGACGCGTCTCGATCTGCAGACGATCGGGCCGGGCGCGTACTCGCTTCGCGCGAACGGAACGCCGGTGAATTTGCGGATTCCGCCGAACACAACCACGTCGTACACCGTCTCGGCGTGGGGCTACGCGCGCGGGGGTTATCTGGCGTCGACCACTCCGGTCTCCTTGCGCGGAACCGCGTATTTTCAGGGACCGTCGGGATCGTTTCTGAAGATGTTCAACGAGAACATCAACCAGATGTAGCGTCGTGGGACGGGGTACAATCGGCCACTGCGAGCGGGCGTAGCTCAGTTGGTAGAGTCGGAGCTTCCCAAGCTCAAGGTCGCGGGTTCGAGCCCCGTCGCCCGCTCCAGATCCCCCATGCACCAAAATTGCATGGTCACGGCACAAGCATGGTGCCTCGGATCCTCATCGTCGACGACGACAGCTCGATCCGCACCCTGCTGTCCGTCGTCGCCAGCCGCGCAGGCGTCGAGTCGGATGTCGCCGCCGACGGCGTTGAAGCGATGCAGAAGCTCGGCTCGTCGACCTACGACGTCGTCGTGCTGGATCTGACGATGCCGCGAATGAACGGCTTCGACGTCGTCGAGAAGCTTCGCACTCGCGTGCCGCGGCCGGTGGTCATCGTGCTGACGGCGCTTCCCGTGTCGCATCCGCTCGACCTCGATCCGTCCGTTGTGCACTGCGTCGTTCGGAAGCCGTTCGATCTGAACACGTTCGTCGCGCTCTTCGTCGCGACCGCCGCCGATGCGTGCGCGACGCGCGAGCTCGGCGGCGAAGTCGTTG
>DATIZY010000282.1:0-4573 GCA_035516895.1 Thermoanaerobaculia bacterium
CGTCGCGCTGTTGTTCGCCGGATTCGTGTCCGTATTCGACGAGCTCACCGTCGCCGTATTCGACACGCTTCCCGGCGTCGACGGCAAAGTGACGACGAGCGAAACGGTGGCGGTACCGCCGCTGGCGATTGTGCCGAGCGAGCAAGTGACGGTCGACGTTCCGCTGCAGCTTCCCTGACTCGGCGTCGCGGAGACGAACGTGGTGCCCGCCGGAAGGATGTCGGTGACCGTCGCGCCGCCGGCCGGTGCCGGGCCGGCGTTGTTCACGACGATCGAGTATGTGATCGGCTGTCCGGTTCCGTACGGGCCCGGCGACGCCGTCTTCGCGATCGCGAGATCGAGCGTGCCGCCCGATACGCTCGTGCTGGCGGAAGAGGAGTTGTTCGCCGGATTCGAGTCGGGACCGCCGCTCGTCGCCGTTGCCGTGTTCATGATGTTCGTCCCGCCCGCCGTGCCGATGGAGACCTGGTCGACGATCGTGAACGTTGCGGATGCGCCGCTGGCGAGCGTCCCGATCGTGCAGACAGTATTGCCGCTGCCGCCTGGGGCCGGATTTGAGCAGGCGAACAGCGGGCCGCTCGTTTGATTCTCGGAAACGAAAGTCGTATTCGCCGGTGTCGCATCGGACAGCGAGACCGTCTGCGCGTCGCTCGGTCCGGCGTTCGTGACGGTGACGATGTAGGTGACGTTGTTCCCGGCGGTGACCGTGGGAGGCCCGCTCTTCGCGACGACGACATCGGCCGAAGAGGTGATGGTGGCCGTGGAGGTTGCGCTGTTGTTGCCCGGAACGGAATCGCTGGTCGCCGAAGTCACCGAAGCCGTGTTGCTGAGTGTGCCGGCGGCGCTCGGACTCAGTTGGAAGACAAACGTGAAGGACGCGGAGGCTCCGTTGGGCAGCGTGTCAATGGAACAGCTGATGGCCGCGCCGTTCGTGCACGTGAATGTCGGGCCGGAGGTCTGCGTATCGGAAACGAAAGTCGTTCCGGCGGGGAGGTTGTCCGTCAGCGTCACGCTCTGCGCGTCGTTGGAACCGTTGTTGGTCACGGTGACCGCGTACGCGATCGCCGTTCCGGCAACGACGGTCGCCGGGCCGTTCTTCGTCACGGCAAGGTCTGCGTCTTCGGCCTCGAAGCTGGACGCCGCGCTATACGGAGTCCAACCGCTCACCGCGACGAAGCCGCTTGAATTCTGATTTTGATACGCGATGTCCGGATCTCCCGCGTTGCTGCCCACGGTCGGCGGACCGAGGGGCGCCGGCCCGGTGCTCGTGTTCACTCCGACGTTCAGTGAGATGTAGGGACCACTCTGGTTGAGCGGCGGGTTCCCGAAGGTCTCTGTGTTGAACGCGATTCCATAGATGATCTGATCCGGGAGCGTGATGTTCATCGATGTGAAATCGAATGTGATCGGAAACGCCACGCCGGTGTAGCAGGTCGAGTTCGCGGCATTGAACCATTGACCGGGCGAGCAGTTCACCAGGTCATCGTTCGGCCGCCATGGAATGGCAAATGTCTGGGTCATGGTGGCGATCAGCGTGCCCGGCGCCGGCGTCGGTCCGCTGTTGTCGACGTTGTAAAGATTCAAGGTGATCGGGTGACTCCAGCCGGTCGCGGTGCACGCCGATGAGGCCGGGCAATTCCCCGCGTTCGGGCCGGTGTAGTCCTGTGCCTGCGCGTGATCGCTCATGATCACATTCACCGTGGTCAGCTTGCGACTTGTGCCGGCAAACTGAATGAATTCCCCGAACTCCGATGTGTGGTCAGCCTGGAACGCTTCGCTCACCACATTCGGAGGAAGCGGTGCCGGAATGTTGTCGTAGATGATCACGGCCATCGACGGGCTCGACCAGGCCAGGATCAGCAGCGCGATCACGGACACGTGTTTCACGACGGACTCTTTCAGTACCGGCTTGATCTCGATGGTCATCATGTCTCCCTGGACCCGTTCGGCAGAGCCGAGAGGGCCCTGCCGATGTATGTCTCAACCTGATCGGACGCGCGGGAATGGGCGTGCCATCCGAATCAGAAGGGCGGACACTAACACAACGCGAACGGGCGGAAGAGGAGAAGTCGCCTGCCGATGCGTGCTCAACCGGACCGGACTGCCGCGACATCCGGCGGCGTGTCACTTCGTTGTTTTGTGTTGTTGGTTTCAAAGGATCGGTTCGCTTGACATCGATGAGGCCGGCTGCAGGCGCTCAGGATCGACGCCGACGCGATTGCGCAGCGGCGCGCGTTCGCGCTCTCAAGGTTTCGGCTCCTGCGCCGCGATCGTGACAACACCTGCGACTGAAGATGCGCTGACCTCAACGCGCCAAAGTGGCGCTCGAACCAACTCCCTGAAAGCTCTCGGGATTCAATGACGCAATCGTGAGCCATTTCCGCCGCGGGCCGCTTAGGATATAGCGCGATGCGCGCAGCGAAAAGGATCGCCGTCGCCGCGGGCGCGGCCGCCGCGGCTGCCGCGCTCGAGCGCCGTTTCTTCGCCGCGCCGCGTTATCGCGGACCGCTCAGCGATCATTTCGACGGCGAGCGTTTTCACAATTCGCATCCGGGATGGCAGCGCGAGACCTCGTTCATCAAGTGGATGCTCAATCGCGATCGCGGTCCGTGGCAGGCGTGGACAGACGCGCCGTTCGGCCCGCCGCCTCCGCGACGCGTGGGCGACGGCGAGCTCCGCATCACGTTCATCAATCATGCGACGGCGCTGATTCAGCTCGACGGCATCAACATCCTCACCGATCCGATCTGGTCGGAGCGCGCGTCGCCATTCGCCTTCGCCGGACCGAAACGCCATCGCCCGCCGGGCATTCGATTCGACGATCTACCGCCGATCGACGTCGTGCTCGTCAGCCACAATCACTACGATCATCTCGACGTCGCCACGCTTCGTCGGCTCATTACGGCGTCTGAGAGCCGGCCGGCCATCCTCACGCCGCTCGGCAACGCGGCGCTGATGCGACGACATGGAATCGAAGCGACGGAGCTCGATTGGTGGCAGTCGCACGGCAACATGACCGCCGTGCCCTCGCGACATTTTTCGGCGCGCGGCTTCTCCGATCGCAATCGCAATCTGTGGGGCGGATTCGTGATCGCCTCGCGCTTCGGCAACGTCTACTTCGCCGGCGATACCGGCTGGGGGGATCACTTCGCCCACATCGCACGCCGCTTCGTGCCGATCCGCCTCGCATTGCTGCCGATCGGCGCTTACCGGCCGCGCTGGTTCATGCGTCCGGCGCACATCGATCCTGCCGAGGCCGTCGAAGCGCATCGCGTCCTCGCCGCGCAGACGAGCGTTGCGATTCATTTCGGCACGTTCGCGTTGGGTGACGACGGTCAGTTCGAGCCGGTGCGCGATCTCGAAGCGGCGATTCGCAAGAACGGAGATGCGCGTTTCTGGATTCTCGAATTTGGCGAAGGGAGAGACGTCCCGCCGTGCGACTGATCGGCACCTGGTCCCATCTCATCATCGACGTTGCGATCGTGATCCTTCTCGTTTTCGGCCCGGCCTACGCCGGATTTGCCGGACGGCAGGCCGATCTCGCATGGGTCCTCGCAGGCGCGCTCGGCCTGCTCGTCGCGTTCACTTTCGTCAAAGCGATTCGATTCGTGGTCCACGGCGTGATCGAGATCGTGCTCATCGCGATCGTGCTCGCGATGCCGTGGCTCGCGGGCTTCGCGCGCGGCGTTCATTCGCGCAACTTCTATCTTTTCGCCGGTGTGGTGATGCTCGCGATCTGGCTCATGACCGATTTTCGGCGTCTGCGATCCTCGGCCCGAAAGCAGCCGACGGTGTAGGGCGGGCCCTTGGTCGGCCAAACAGCGGGGGTTCGGCACGGCGCAGCCGTGCCCTACACTTCACGATCGAGCGCTGCGATCTGCCGGTCGTGAATCCGTCCCAAAACGAGCGGCGCGATCATCGCCGCGACGAGCGCCGTCGCCATGTCCTCCTGCGTGTCCCAAACGTCGCCCTGCGTGCCGAGGAACGCGTCGCCTTTCGAGCCGGTGGCGATCGAGACACGCCATTCGAGCAGCTCGTACGCCGCGCTGATCGCGAGGCAGATGCAGACGACGATGAAGTACGTCCAGCCGCGGCTGCGCACAACCTTGCGGCGGATGAGGATCTCGCGCGCGACGATCGCCGGCACGAATCCCTGCGCGAAGTGTCCGATGCGATCGTAATCGTTGCGGGCGGTGTGCAAAAGGTCCCGCATCCAGAACCCCAGCGGCACCTCGGCATAGGTGTAATGGCCGCCGACGATCAGAATCGACGCGTGGATGATCAGCAGCGTGTACGCGATCGGCGTCAACGGGAAACGGCGATACGTCGCAACGAGAATGACGAAGCCGATGATCGCCGGAAACGTCTCGAGCAGCCACGTGAAGTAGTCGTGCGGACGCACGAGCGACCACGCGAACAGCACGCCGAAGGCGATGAGGAGCGCGACGTTGGACCGCGTCACCGCAACAGTATGCCAGCGTGTGTGCTGGCCCGGCTCGAGCCGGCTGAAGCCGGTCCTCACAACTGCTTTCGTTTTACTTCTTCTTCGACGAGCGTTTGCGCGACGACGATT
>DATIZY010000283.1:0-11704 GCA_035516895.1 Thermoanaerobaculia bacterium
TGGGGGGCCCTTCACTTCGTTCAGGACTTGAGACCGACTATGACAATCACCGACGAAACAACAGACATTGTCACGGAGTACAAGAAGCACTCCTGGCCCGCGGCATCGACCTACTACGAGCACCCGATCGTCATCGATCACGGCGAAGGGATGCACGTTTGGGACGACCAGGGCAACCGCTACCTCGACTGCTTCGGCGGCGTCCTCACCGTCTCGGTCGGCCACGCGAACCCGGTCGTCAATCGCGCGATTCACGAGCAGATCGACAAGGTCATGCACACGTCGACGCTCTACATCAACAAGCCGGTGACCGAGCTCGCCTCGAAAGTCGCGGAAATCACGCCGGGAAATCTCAATCGAAGCTTCTTCTCCAACAGCGGAACGGAAGCGGACGAAACGGCAATGCTCGTCGCGCGGCTCTACACCGGCCGGCAGGAGATCATCGCGCTGCGCCACGCCTATCACGGCCGCACGATGCTCGCGATGAGCGCCGCCGGCCACTCCACATGGCGCCACGGCGGCACGGCAGTCGCCGGAATCAAACACGCCTACGCGCCGTACTGCTATCGCTGTCCCTTCGGCCTGACGTATCCCGACTGCGGGATCCGCTGCGCGCAGGACGTCGAAGACCTGATCCTCACGACGACCGACGGAAAAATCGCCGCCTTCATCGCCGAGCCGATCCTCGGCGTCGGCGGCTTCATCGTCCCTCCGAAGGAATACTTCCCGATCGTCACCGAAATCATCAAACGCTACGGCGGCATCTTCATCTGCGACGAAGTGCAGACCGGATGGGGACGCACCGGCGACAAGTGGTGCGGCATCGAGCACTGGAACGTGCAGCCGGACGTGATGACCTTCGCCAAAGGAATGGCCAACGGCTCGCCGATCGGATGCACGACGACCACCGACGAGATCGCGAAAGCGCTCCCCGGTCTCACCTTTGCCACCTTCGGCGGGAATCCGGTCACCTCGGCGGCCGCGGTGGCGACGATCCGCGTGATCGAGGAGAACGATCTGCCGCGCAATGCGGCCGTCGTCGGCGCGCATCTGCGCGAGCGCCTGACACGCTTGCAGGAGAAGTACGAGAAGATCGGCGACGTCCGCGGAATGGGTCTGATGCAGGCGATCGAATGCGTCGAGGACCGCAAGACGAAGACGCCGTCGCCCAGGACCGTGCTCCATGTGTTCGAGGAGACGCGCAAACGCGGAGTGCTGATCGGTAAAGGCGGTCTTTACGGCAACGTCATCCGCCTTGGCCCGCCGCTCATCGCGACGAAGGCCGACATCGACGTGCTCTGCGACGCGCTCGACGGGGCATTCGCGGCCGCCTGACGTGGATTCGCCCGAGGGCCCCAAACATCCGCTGGCCGACGTGACGCCGGAGCAGCTGCGCTCGCTGCTCGCATCCGACTTCGCCGGCCGCACCTCGAACAAACGGCCGCCCAAACGCGCGTCGCGCTGGCGATCAATCTTCTGGGCCGCGGTGATCCTCTTCGGCGGCATCGGATACGTCGCGTTTCGCTACACGACCACGCCCTGCGTCGTGATTCTCGTGAATGCGTCGGGCGAAGATGCCCGCTCGATCGTCCTCACCTCCGGGACCCAACGCGTCGACCTCGGTTTCGTGTCAAACGGAGATGTGCGGCGAGCCGAGATTTTCCCCGGCAACGCGTTGCGCATCGAATCGGACTTCGCCGAACATCACGTCTGGACGCAGCCCGAGCCGCTGCAGACTTTCCAGGCGCTGACGATCAGGATTCTCCCCGGCGGTCAGGTGCAGGTCGTGCGGCAGACGCCGTGGTCGCAGTCCCCTCAGAAGCCGGCAACGCGGTGACGCGCGCCGGTGATGGTCACGCGCGCCGCATCCGATTTCATCGACGGACATCCCGGATCGAGCGCTTCGACGAACCACTCGTACGTACCCGCGCCGAGGGACGGCGCGAAGGTGTCGCCCGAGGTGGTGCCGATCATCTGTGGCGTTCCGGGCACCGGCCGCAGCCAGACGTTGTACGCGCTCGCGCCGGTTACGGTCGACCAGCGGAACGGCAGCGCGCCGCCGGAGAGGATCTGCGGGACGTCCGCCGGACAGCCTGTAGTAACCACTGGTATAGCTCGGCTCATCTCCGATGTGGTGCCGTAGCGGAAGCCCTGGCCGAAGATGTCCGGCGCGGTCTTGAAGCCTTCGTAGATGAACGGCGTTGCCGTCGCGGAAACGCGCATGCCGCGCACGTCGACTCCGGTCGTGAACGTGAACGTCGGGCCGACAGGCTCCACCGAATATGAAGAGAGCAGCAACTTCTCGCCCGAGCCGCGTCCGCCGGCTTCGGGATCTTGCGCCGCGTACAGATCGATCGCGGTTGTCCAGCCCGGAATGCCGGCCGGGACGACCGTGCCCTGAACCGTGGCCACACCGGTCGTGGGATCGTACGTCGCCGACGTAAGCACCGGCGCCGCTTGAACGGTCGGCTGCTGCCGGATCGCATCGCCGCCGTTGGCGTAAATCGGATTTGCGATCGACGCCTTGAACGCGGCCGGATCGGTCGAGGCAATCGACAGACCGACACCGCGATTGAACGCGATCGTGTTCGATTCCAAATGCGCCTGCGCGCCGCTTTGAATCTCGACGCCGATGTCATTCGACTCGATCGTGTTCGAATCGAGCTCGAAAAATCCTCCTTCGAGCTTCACGCCGTCGCCGCCGTTCCCGGTGATCGTGTTTTTCACCATGCGATTGCCGGACCCGAACGTGCCGTTGTGCACGAACGGCACATTGCCGCGGACGAGGACGCCGTCGCCGCGATTCGAGACGATCGTGCTGCCGATGATCGTCGGATCGAGGATCGAGTTCGCCGAAGCGTCGATGAGAATGCCCGGGCCGTCCGCGTTCGCAATCATCAGGTCTTGAATCGAGTCGCCGGCGAGATCTCCGTTCGCCGACGAGATCGTAATCGTCGCGTCCACTTCGATGATCTTGCCGCCGTCGATGGTGATCCCCGACCGCGTGATCGGCGGCAAGGGTGCGCGAGGAACGATCGTGACGTGCGCAGGTCCCGGAAAAACGAATGAAATGCGGCACGGAAAATCCTCCGAGCAGATGCCGTTGCTCGCATCGATGATGGCCTGGCGCAGCGAGCCGCGTCCGGAGTCGCTCGTCGTCGTCACCGGATAATCCTGATTGTTGGTCACCGCCAGCAGCGGCACGCTCAGCTCCGACGACGTGTCGGTCGTCGCCATCGCTGAGATCCATTGCCCGGTGAGGTCGGACGGCAGCGGGAAGCGAAACTCGAACGGGCCGGCGCCGACATTCGCCTGGTACAGCGGCGTCTTCGCATCGGCGATCCCGTATTGATTGATGCGATCGCCGGCGAAGACGCTGATGAGTCCCGGCGCGCTCGCCGATCCGATCACGCGCATGAAGCCGTTGCTGATCTCGGCCGTCGTCAGCCGCGGACGGCCCGCATCGCTGACGCCGTCGAATCCGATGTCGACCGGCATCAGCCCGTTGCCGTAGATCGCGGTCGGCAGCGAACCAGTTTCAATGATCACCGCGCTCGTCGATCCCGCGGTCGCGATGCCGTCAAGCCCGTTGTTCGCGATCAGATCGCCGTCGAAGCTCGCGTTGTGCACGTCCTGCAGAAACACGCCGCTTGCGCCGTTCGGGAAAACGAGGTCGCCGCCTCCCTGCGGCAGATACTGCTTGCCGATGACGTTCAGGCCCGAGACGATTCCGTCCGTGCCGGCCGCATAGACGCCGTTGCCGCCGTTGCCGCCGATCGTGTTCTCGTTGATCGTGATTCCGATGCCGCCGATGATCGTGACGCCGTTCTGATTGTTGGGAACCGCGTGCGTCCCGGTCGAGTCGAGTCCGAGGATGTCGTAGAAGAGGCGGCAGCCGGCGCACTGGTCGAGCACGATGCCGCTGCCGGGAAACCCGTTGACGATGACTCCGGTGATCGTCGCCGCGCCGCCGCTGACATGAAGCCCGCTGCCGCCGGTGACGTTCGCGCCGCTGATCTCGAGCGTCCACGCCAGAGCCGGCAGCGACGGCGAGAGACTCACCTGGTACGCGGTGATCGCCGGCAGCGGAGTGAGAGGCGCGACGGTGAGATTGCCGGTCGATCCGTACTCGATCGTGCATGGAACCGCGCACGCGCCCGAATTCGCATCGAGAATGGCCTGCCGCAGCGAGCCGGCGCCGCTGTCATTCGCATTCGTGACCGCCACCGATCCGGCGATCGCAGGTCCGGCAAGCATTCCGAAGGAGAAACAGAGCAGGAGATTGCGGGCTACAATCACCATCTTTTCGGAGAGGACTTCAATGCAAACGCTGATCCGCAACGGGCGCATCGTCACCGCTGTCGACGACTACCACGCCGACATCCTAATCGAGGACGGCAAAGTGGTGATGATCGGTCACAAAATCGACGTCAAGCCCGATAAGAACATCGACGCGAAGGGGAAACTCGTGATTCCCGGCGGCATCGATCCGCACACGCACATGGAGCTGCCGTTCGGCGGCACGGCCGCGTCCGACGATTTCGAGACTGGCACGCGCGCGGCGGCGTTCGGCGGAACGACGACGATCATCGACTTCGCCGTTCAGTACAAGGGACAGTCACTCACACAGGCAATCGATGCGTGGTTCCAAAAATCGGAAGGAAAGACGTGCATCGACTACGGCTTTCACCTCATCTGCACCGATCTTCCCGACGATCGTCTGCCGCAAATGAAGCAGATGATCCGCGAAGGGGTCACCAGCTTCAAATTGTTCATGGCCTATCCCGGCGTGTTTCTCGTCGACGACGCCACGATCTACAAGGCGATGCAGACCTCGTCGGAAGCGGGCGGACTGATTTGCATGCACGCCGAGAACGGCGTCGTCATCGACGCGATCGTTCGACGCGCGCTGGCCGAGGGAAAGACAGCACCGAAGTATCACGCGCTGACGCGGCCGACGAAGGCGGAAGCGGAGGGCGTGCATCGCGCCATCGCGCTCGCCGAGATTGCCGGCGCGCCGGTGTACATCGTCCATCTCAGCTGCAGCGACGCGTTGGACGAAGTGGTCCGTGCGCGCGACAACGGCACCCCGGCCTACGCGGAAACGTGTCCGCAATACCTCTTCCTCGATTCCAGCGTGTACGAAAAGCCCGGCTTCGAAGGCGCGAAGTACGTGATGACGCCGCCGATTCGCGAGAAGTGGAATCAGGACGAGCTCTGGCGCGGGCTGAAGTTCAACGACCTGCAGGTGATCTCGACCGATCACTGCCCGTTCTGCTTCAAGGAGCAGAAGGAGCTCGGCAGGAACGATTTCTCGAAGATTCCCAACGGCGGGCCGGGCGTCGAGCACCGCATGTCGCTCATCTTCAACGGCGGCGTGGCGCAGGGAAAGATCTCGCTGAACCGCTTCGTGGAGATCACATCGACCGCCGCGGCGAAGATCTTCGGACTCTTCCCCCGCAAAGGAACGATCGCCGTCGGCTCCGACGCCGACATCGTCCTCTTCGATCCGGACGAGGAGATGACCATCAGCGTGAAAAATCATCACATGAATGTTGACTATTCTGCGTACGAAGGAATGAAGGTGAAGGGCGTGACGAAGACCGTGCTCTCGCGCGGCGAAGTCATCGTCGACGGCGGCAAGTTCCTCGGCAAAAAAGGGCGAGGCGAGTTTTTGAAGAGAGGACTGTTCAACTCGCCCAAATGAATTTCAAATTTCGAATTAAAAATGAAAAATGAAAAACGAAAACGGTAGCGAACGAGGCGGCTGTCCTTGTTGAAATTTGAAATTTCAGGAATTTCGAATTTCGAATTTCGAAGGAAGAATTAAGAATTGAAAAATCGGCGGATTTGTAACGATCAAAATCCGAGCGACGGCTGGGCCTTTCAACTCGCCGAAATGAAAATTTCGAATCGCAAATGAGAAGGAAAATTCGAGGATCGCCGCATTTTTCCAATTTTTCATTTGAAATTTGAAATTTGAAATTTGAAATTCAGAGCCCCGAATTTCGAATGAAGAATGGGATTCCATTCTTCTTCATTCTTCATTATTCATTCTTCATTCGAAATTCGAAATTCAAGGTTTTCGGACTTCATTCTTCAATCGAAATTCGCAATTCAAGGTTTCGGAGGCCGAATGGCTGAAGTGATTCAGCATCAAGACGGTCGAGTCGAACTGCAGTCGCTCGACGAGATTAAGAGAAGCCCTCTCTTCAACGAGGATCTCGCCCCGGTTCCCGTCTCCAAAAGAAACTGGACGACATACAACTACGCCGCGCTCTGGATCTCGATGGCGCACTGCATTCCGACGTACATGCTTTCGTCGGGACTGATCGGCGCCGGGATGAACTGGTGGCAGGCGCTGATCACCATCCTGCTCGGCAACATGATCGTGCTGATCCCGATCCTGCTCAATTCGCATCCGGGCACGAAGTACGGGATCCCGTTCCCCGTGTTCGCGCGCGCCAGCTACGGCACGTACGGCTCGAACCTCCCCGCGCTGATGCGCGCGATCGTCGCCTGCGGCTGGTTCGGCATTCAGGCGTGGATCGGCGGCGCGGCGCTGCACACGTTCTTCGAAGCCATCTTCCCGAAGTGGCACACGCTCCTCGGCGGTCCGCTCGCCGGTCACACGCCGACCGAATGGATTTCGTTCCTCGTGTTCTGGGGCCTGAACATCCTGATCATCTATCGCGGTATGGACCTGCTGCGAAAAGTCGAGAACTGGGCCGCGCCCTTCGTCCTGATCATGACCGCGCTGCTGCTCGCGTGGGCGATCTGGCGCGCGCACGGGCTCGGATATCTGCTGACCGAGAAAGGCAAGTTCGCGAGCTGGGCGCAGTTCCGCGTCGTCTTCATCCCGTCTCTCACCGCGATGATCGGCTTCTGGGCAACGCTGTCGCTCAACATGCCCGACTTCACGCGCTTCGGCCGCAGCCAGCGCGAGCAGGTGATCGGTCAGACGGTCGCGCTGCCGACCACCATGACGGTGTTCGCAGCGATGGGCGTGATCATCACCTCCGCCGCGATCGTGATTTATCCGAATCTGCCGATGAGCGATCTGTGGGACCCGGTCAAGCTCGTCGCGCAATTCAAGGCGCCGCTCGTCATCGCCGTGTCGATGTTCACCGTCGTCGTGGCGACGCTCGCGGTGAACATCGCGGCGAACGTCGTCTCGCCCGCGAACGATTTCGCCAACGCCTTTCCGCGATGGATCTCCTTCCGCACCGGCGGGCTGATCACGGGAATCGTCGCGCTGCTGATGCAGCCGTGGCGTTTGCTCGCCGACCCCACGGGCTACATCTTCGACTGGCTGTTAGGCTACTCGGGCGGGCTCGGATCGATCGCCGGCGTGCTGATCGTCGATTACTGGATCGTGCGCCGCAAGCGGCTCGCGCTCGCCGATCTCTATCTGCCGAAGGGCTCGTACACGTACAGCGGCGGGTGGAACTGGCGAGCGGTCGCGGCAACGTTGTTCGGCTGCGCCGCGGCGTGGATCGGACTCATCGTCCCTGCACTGCACCCGCTGTACGACTACGCGTGGTTCGTCGGCTTCGGTGTCGCCGCCGTCACGCATTGGGCGCTGATGAACGTAGCTCCGCCGGAGCTCGAGGTGAGTTCTTCAAACACGTGAGCTGAGATCGCCGAAGTCGCCTGCGTTCACGGCGGCCGAATCCTGAAGAACGAGCGGCTGCGCACGAGCAAGAGCGCATTCCTGGTCGTGGCATTCGATTCGGCGGACGGCGTCCAAAGGACCCAATGTTCGTCTTACACCGTTTTTGTGGCACGCAGGAATGTGACGCTCACCCTCTCGGAAGATGCGCTGCGACGCGCACGCCACCTCGCCGTGGAGAAGGGCGTTTCTCTGTCCAGGCTCCTCTCCGACTCGCTCGAGGACGTCGTGCTCCGCGGCGACCGTTATGAGAAGGCTCGCCGTCGCGCGCTCGAACGCATGAAGCGCGGCGTCAGACTCGGTGTCTCTCGCATCACGTGGACTCGCGACGAGCTCCATGAGCGCTGAGTTCGTCGACACGAATGTTCTCGTCTACGCTTACGATCCGACGAGGGCGAAGAAACACGAACGTGCCCGGGAACTCGTCAGCGATCTCTGGCGCCGCGGCGACGGAACGCTGAGCGTTCAGGTCCTGCAGGAGTTCTTCTGGACCGTGACGCGAAAGGTGCCTCAGCCTCTCGCTCCTGCAGCGGCGATCGAGATCGTCGAAGAGCTGGCGGCGTGGAACGTCTATGCGCCCAACGCCGATGACGTCGTTCGCTTGGCAGAGCTTTCGGCGCGGCGGCGGATCGCGTTCCGGGACGCGATGATCGTCCACGCCGCGATCAGCGCCGGCAGTACGATCCTCTGGACGGAAGATCTCGATGCCGGCGCACGGTTCGATTCGTTGCGCGTCCGCAATCCGTTCGACTGAGCGCCGATTGCGGTAAGCTTCCCGACCACCTAAAGGAGATCCCATGCCCCGAATCGTCAAATGCGGTCTGATCCAGACTTCCCTCGCCGCCGATCCCGGCGAGAGCATCGAGACCATTCGCAGCGCGCAGATCGAGCGCACGCTCAAGTACATCGATCAGGCCGGCCAGGAAGGCGTGCAGATGCTCTGCATGCAGGAGATCTTCACCGGCCCGTACTTCTGCGCCGAACAGAACCCGCGCTGGTACGACGCTGTCGAGCAGATTCCCGACGGCCCGACGACGAAGCTGATGCAGGAGTACGCGAAGAAGTACAACATGGTGATCGTCGTCCCGCTCTACGAAGAGGAAGAAGCGGGCGTCTACTACAACACCGCCGCTGTCATCGACGCCGACGGCACGTACCTCGGCAAATATCGCAAGAACCACATTCCGCACACCGCACCCGGATTCTGGGAGAAGTACTACTTCCGTCCCGGAAACCTTGGATATCCAGTCTTCAACACGAAGTACGGCAAGGTCGGCGTCTACATCTGCTACGACCGTCACTTCCCCGAGGGGGCGAGAGAGCTCGGGCTGAACGGGGCGGAGGTCGTCTTCAATCCATCGGCCACCGTTGCGGGACTCTCGGAGTACCTCTGGAAGCTCGAGCAGCCTGCGCACGCGGTTGCGAACGGCTACTTCGTCGGCGCGATCAATCGCGTCGGCTTCGAGGCGCCGTGGAACATCGGCGAGTTTTACGGCCAGAGCTACTTCTGCGATCCGCGCGGCCAGATCGTCGCGATCGCGAAACGCGACGAGAGCGCTCTCGTGACCGCGGAGCTCGACCTCGACAAGATCCGCGAAGTGCGCCACACGTGGCAGTTCTATCGCGACCGGCGGCCGGAGACCTACGGCGGACTCGTTCGGCTTTGACTCACACACTACGAAGACACTGACGTCGCGAAGTACCATCCGGCGATGCGCCCCATCGCACGTGTGCTCCTCGCCGCGCTCGCCGTCGCGTCATTCACCGCGTCCGCGCCGGACTCGGCGATCGACATCGAATACCGGCGCCTCGATGAGCAGCTGAAGAGCCTCACGAATGTCCCAAAGGATTTCGAGCCGGAGATGCAGAGCGCGCGCGACGCTCTGAATCGCGTCGCGCATACGGAAGGCTTCGAATACCGGCTCTATCGTTTGCGCGACGCGTTCGTGATCGTCGAGCGACTTCGTTACTTCGTCGCGCACGACAGCGCTGCGAAATCGTCCGATGCCTTGCGAGCGCTGTGGTCGAAAGAACGGCCGCGCTTCGAAACGCTCGGTCGCGATCGCCGCGGAACCGTTCTCGAGCGCGCGCTCGCGCAGAGCTCCGCGACTCGCGCCGAACGCTACTTCCAGGCGAGCGTCAGCTATGCCAAACCGACGAACGCCACGAACGGCGTCTACTACCTCGCCGAAGCGTCGGCGAATCTCGGCTTTCGAGATTTCGTGCGAAGCATCGCGAAGCCCTCCGCGGAACAGCCCGCGCGCGCGAGCGGCATCGCTTCGTCGCTCGACACGCTCGAAACGGCGACGCTTCAGTTTTTCAGCACCCACCTCACCGCTCCCGATGCGATTCCCGTCAGCGTGCGCATGAAGGAAGCTCGCGAGCTTCTTGCGCAAGGCCGGATCGAGGGAGCGATGCTCATGGCGATCGAAGCCGACATTGTACTCAGCGACCGCGGCGGACCCGACGTCCTCACTCCCGCCGCTGCTCCGCGCGCCGGAAGCATGTCGTCACTGCTGACGGAGTGGGCGGCGAACGAACCGCAGGCGGATCAGAAGAAGTCGCGCGAGAAAGCGATGGCGTTCTACGCCGCCCTGTTCGCGCCCGCAAACTCCGTCGCGACCTCGAAACCCTCCGTCACCGTCACGCTCGTGCGATGGCCGTACACGTGAAGCCTCTCCGATCCGGCAAGTTTGCTGGCTCAGGAAGTGGTGCGGCAGTACAACGGCAAAGTCGCGTTCCGCGTCGAGGACCTCGGCGCCTCGAAAATCGCCGAGCGATTCGGCGTCGACAAATACCCGGCGATCTTCGTTGACGAGGCTCTCGTCGCGCGGCCGGAGGATTTCTACGCGTGGGGAGAAGCGCCGTCGGGCAAGTATCTGCCGTGGCGCGATCTCGCAAACCGGCGGCGGTTTCAGGCCGACCTCAAAAAGATGATCGACATCCGGCTGAGCGGCGGCGCAATTGCGTCGCTGCCCGCCGAGACTCGAGATCAGCCGGCCGGCGGCTCGCTCCCCGACATCGCGATGACGACGATCGACGGCGCAGATTTCCGTTTCGGCGATCTCCGCGGACGGCCGCTGCTCGTCGAATTCTGGGCGCCGTGGTGTCCGCACTGCCTCGACACGCTGAAGTGGATGAAGAAATTCGATCGCTCGCGCGTGGACATCGTCGCGGTGGCGATCGATGCGCCGGCCGCCGAGATCAGCGCCGCGGTGAAGCAGCTCGGCATCCCGGGCCGCGTCGCGCTCGGATCGGACGCCGTCCGCGATGCGTTTGACGGACCGCCCGCGGTGCCGACGCTGCTGGTCGCCGATCGCAACGGGCGCATCGTCAGGATTTTTTACGGCGCCTCGCCCACGCTGCACGACGACATCGACCGGCTGCTGCGAACGCTCTAGCCGAAGACGCGCTCGAATTCGTCGCGGCGGCTGCGGCTCAGCTTCACCTGCGCTCCGTCGCTGAGCACGAGCAGCGAGTCGCCGTGGAACATCGGCCGAATCTCGCGAATGCGGCCGAGGTTCACGATAGCGGAGCGGTGGACGCGGAAGAAGACCGCCGGATCGAGCGTCTTCTGCAGCTCGGCGAGCGGCTCGCGCAGGAGATACGAGCGGCCCGCGGCGTGGATTGTCACGTAGTAGTCCGCCGCTTCGATCCAATCGATGTCGGCTGCGTTGACGACGACGACGCGGTCGCGCACGCGGACGAGAAACCGCCGGCGAAAGCCTTCGCTCCTCGGCGCCGGCGCGAGGGCGCGCTGTTTCGCGCGCTCCAGCGTTCGCGTGAAGCGCGCGTCGTCGAAGGGCTTGAGAAGGTAGTCGAGCGCTTCCACTTCGAAGGCTTTGATGGCGTACGCGTCGTAGGCGGTGACGAAGACGATCGCCGGCACGGCCTGCTCTCCGATCCGGCCTAACAGATCGAAGCCGTCGATCTCCGGCATCTGCACGTCGAGGAACATGATGTGCGGGCGCTTCCGCGCGACGATCGTCGCCGCGTCGACACCGCTGCACTCGCCGACGATCTCGATGTCGC
>DATIZY010000284.1:0-2951 GCA_035516895.1 Thermoanaerobaculia bacterium
CCGTTTCGGGCGCGGCGGGCTGAGCCGGAGGCTGCGTCACCGGCAGCGGCTCGACGTAGCGATAGACGACGATCCGCCGAATGCGTCCGAGCTTCTCGTTCGCGGTCGTCACCGAGGGGAAGCTCCAGGAGAGAATCACATTGCTGCCGCGCTGTGTTACAACCAGATCGCTCGTTGCCTTCGGGATGATGGGAACGGGCGGATGCGGATCGCCGCGCTTGCCGCACGCGAGCACGAGAAGCGCCAGGCAGACGGCAGCGACTCTCTTCGTGACCGGCTTCATGACCGCGGCGATTGTAACGATGAACGATGAAAGATGAACGATGAAACGGCTCGAACCCGCTCATCGTTCATCGTTCCGCGTTCATCGCCGGAGGGTCCATGTGCGGAATCATCGGTTACGTCGGCACGCGTGACGTCGTGCCGGTCCTCATCGGCGGGCTGAAGAAGCTCGAGTACCGCGGCTACGACAGCGCGGGCATCGCCGTGGTCGATGGCGACGGCGTCGAAGTCGTGCGCGCCGAGGGGAAGCTGGCGAACCTGGAGTCGAAGCTGCGCGAGCAGCCGATCAAAGGCACGTTCGGCATGGGCCACACGCGCTGGGCCACGCACGGAAAGCCGAGCGAGAACAACGCGCATCCGCATCGCGACTGCACCGGCGACGTCGTCGTCATCCACAACGGAATCATCGAGAACTTCCTCACGCTCAAGCAGCGGCTGCAATCGGCCGGACACGAATTCAAGACCGAGACGGACACCGAGGTCGTCGCACACCTGATCGAGGAAAATCTCAAGGGCGGACGGAAGTTCGTCGACGCGGTCAGGAAAACGCTCAAGGAGCTCGAAGGCCACTACGCGCTCGTCATGATCGACGGGACGGAGCCGGGCACGATCGTCGCCGCCAAGCACGGCCCGCCGCTCGTCATCGGCCTCGGTGAGAACGAAAACATCGTCGCCTCCGACGTCGCCCCGCTGCTCGCATACACGCGCAACATCATCTACCTCGAAGACGGCGAGTACGCGATCGCCGACCCGAAGAACGTCAGCGTGTTCAACGAGCGCGATCAGAGGGTCGACCGGCCGCCGAAAAGGATCCTGTGGGACGCGGTGATGGCCGAGAAGGAAGGCTATCGCCACTACATGCTCAAGGAGATCCATGAGCAGCCGCGCGCCGTGCGCGACACGTTCAACGGCCGGATGTTCGAGGAATCGGGCGAGGTGTTTTTCAACGATCTCGAGTTCACGCCCGAGGAGTGGGCGAAGTTCGAGCGCGTGCACGTGGTCGCATGCGGCACATCGTGGCACGCGGGCCTCGTCGGAAAGTTCCTGCTCGAGGACGCAGCGCGGATTCCGATCGAAGTCGACTACGGCTCGGAGTATCGCTATCGCAATCCGATCGTCGACGAGAACACGCTCGTCATCGGCGTCACGCAGTCGGGCGAGACGGCGGACACGATCGCCGGCATGCAGGAGGCGAAAGCGAAAGGCGCGAAGCTCGTCACGATCTGCAATGTGATTGGCGCCGCGGCAACGCGAATGTCGGCGGGCGTGATCTACACGAACGCCGGCCCGGAGATCGGCGTCGCGTCGACGAAAGCGTTCACCACGCAGCTCACCGCGTTTTATCTGCTGTCGCTGTACATCCGCCAGCTCCGCGGCGAGGACCACAACGACCTGCGCTTCGCGATGCACGAGATGCGCGTCATCCCGCAGAAGATCGAAGCGATTCTCAAACGCGAAAAGGAGATCGAGCAGCTCGCGAACCGCTACCACAACTCGCAGGACTTCCTCTTCCTCGGACGCGGCGTTCACTATCCGATCGCGCTCGAGGGCGCGCTGAAGCTCAAAGAGATCTCCTACATTCACGCCGAGGGATATCCGGCGGGCGAGATGAAGCACGGGCCGATCGCGCTCATCGACGAGAACATGCCCGTCGTCGCGATCGCCACGCACAACCGCGTCTACGACAAAGTCGTCTCGAACCTGCAGGAGGCGAAGGCGCGCGACGGAAAGCTGATCGTCATCTGCGACGAGGGCGACGAGGCGATGCGCAAGATGGCCGACGAAGTGATCGAGATTCCGTGGACGGTCGAGCCGCTGCAGCCGATTCTCTCGGTGATCCCGACGCAGCTGCTCGCGTACTACATCGCGCTGCGGCGCGGCTGCGACGTCGATCAGCCGCGCAATCTGGCGAAGAGCGTCACGGTCGAATAGCTATCGGTTGAACGCCGCCGGCGATCCATCCATCGATGCGTACGACATGCCGATGAGCACGCTGCCGTCGGCTTGGCGCTGAACGCTCGTGATCGCCACGTCTCTGAGTTTCACGACGAGAAACTCCTGCTGGGTGCCGCCCGCCTTTCGCATCGAGATCGTCACTTCCTTGAAGTGCGCACCGTGGACGCACTTTTGAAAGAACAATGGACTCGCCCCGCGCTGCGCGAGGGTCACGGTATTCGCCCCCCGCTGAACCAGGCCCATGACCGTGAGCGTTTCGGCCGGTTGGTTCTCGAAGACCACCGATCCGTTCGGCGGTGCGCCGGTCGCATTCAGACCTGCCGCCTGCACTGGCGCCCGCGTCTGACGAATCGCCGGTGTCGGTTGTGCCACAAGATTGGGAAGCGTCAACGCGAACGCGAGGAGAGTGGCGGAATGCGCGATCTTCATGTGTCCTCCAAATATTTGGGCGGGTTCAATTCAGCTACGACTGGAACGTAACGGGACCGGTGTAGCTGGCGAAATTCAGAGTCACGGTTTGGGTGCCGTCACCGTTGTTCTGCACGCTCGAGACGAAGACCGTCTTGAACGTGAACTTCAGGAACGTGAGGCTCGAATGCTTCGTCTTGCTCGCCGGGGACTGAAAGAACCCGTTCGCCGATTCGCGAACTTTCAGAACGGCCGTGTTTCCCCGCACCTGCACGTTCAAGACGCCGAACTGTTCACCGGGAAGG
>DATIZY010000285.1:0-12253 GCA_035516895.1 Thermoanaerobaculia bacterium
GACGATCGCATCCGCTTCACGAATGAGAGCGCGGTCCGGCGGTACGACGAAGAGCGCCGCGCGCAGCGGAGACAGGATGAAGAAGAAAAGACAAACCGCGAGTCCCGATTTGGATGCAGCGTCTGATGGCATGAAGGTTTCAAGCCCTTTCAAACTCCGGAGAGTCCGATGAAACATCCACGCATGACGCTCTTTGCAATGTTCGTGATCACTCTTATGGCCGGGTCCGCCCGGGCACAGCAGGTCTGTCCCTGCGTGCCGGTGTCAAAGCTGTGGATCGCTTCGTCCTGCGACACATGGGCGTGTGCCTCGGCGATGGTCTCGATCGGCGGCGGCGACGGCAACGCTTTCGCAGTTCCGGCCGGCGGCGACGATCACCGCTGGATCGTCGTCCATCAAGTCGCCGCAGGCGCGTTCACGGACGATTCACCGTTCAACGTCGAGACGTTCGATCGTGGGCGGATCACCGACGCAGCAACGCGACTCGGACTGATTGCGCCCGAGTTGCATCCATTGATCCTCAGCGCGCCCGACGGCCGCATCCTCGTCGTGTCGCTGCAGGATCCGCTGAACAGGCAACGCGCCATCCATTGATCACATCCGGAATCGACACACGGAGTTCGGCGTCCCGCGACACCGCCCGCTCTTCTCGATCGAAACTCCCTACCGCGGAAACGCTTCCCTGACTCCCCCGTCCACCGGCAGCATGGCTCCGGTCGTCTTCCCCGAACGAGCCGACGCGAGAAACAGCGCGGCCTCGGCAACGTCGTCGGAGGTGACCGTCGTTTTGAGCAGCGTGCGATTGCGGTAGTAATCGGGGAGGCGGCCGGCTTCGATGCCGTACGCCTTTGCGCGCATCGCGCGCATCTCGTCGCTCCAGAACCTCGAGCCGTCGAAGATCGCGTCGGGATTCAGCATGTTTGCGCGGATCCCGAACTCGCCCCCCTCGAGGGCCACGATCCGGCACAGCTGCGCCTCGGCAGCCTTGCTGACGCTGTACGCGCCGAACTCCTTCCCCGGCGCAGTCACGTTCTTCGAGGCGTTGAAGACGATGCTGCCGCCGCGCCCCTGCTCCTTCATGATCCGGATGGCCGCGCGCGCGACGAGAAAATGTCCGCGCGTGTTCACGGCGAACGCGCGCTCCCACTCTGCGAGCGGGAGAACGTCGAGCGTTCCGAACGATGAGATGCCGGCGTTGCTGACGACCACATCGACTCCGCCGTACTCGCGCACGCACGTCTCGAACGCGCGATTCACCTCGTCTTCGCTGCTGACATCGAGCTTCACCGCCACCGCGCGCCGCAATCCGTGTTTCTCAACGATCTGCTGCACCACCGGCGAGGTGTCTGCCACGTCGGTCACCACGACATGCGCCCCCTCCTCGGCGAATCGCAGCGCGATCGCACGCCCGATTCCGCTCGCCGCGCCCGTGATCAGCGCGACATGTCCGGCGAGGTCCTTCTCCTTCGGCAGCAGCGTGAGCTTGTACAACTCGAGCGGCCAGTACTCGGCGTGAAAGGCGTCTTCGTCGTTCAGGGTCTCGTATCCTCCCAGCCCCTCCGCGCCGGCGATGATCCGCATCGAGTGCCGGTAAATGTCGCGGATGATCCGCGCTGCGCGCGCGTCTTTGCCCGCCGTCCACATTCCCACACCGCGCTTCAGGATCACGCGCGGCGTCGGATCGAGCATCGAATACTCCGTGGGGAATCGTTGAAACCACTCCGTGTAGCGCGCGACGTAGTCCGAGAGGGTCTCCCCATCGAGGAAAAGCGGAAAACGCTTCGTGTGCAGGATGTGATCGGGGGTCGCCGCTCCGATCTTCGTGATCCGCTCCGCATCCGGACGCGCGAGAAACTCGAGCACTTCCGGCGAGTCGTCGAATTCGAGAATCACCTTGCGCTCGCGCGACAACGCTCCTCGCAGCTCAGACGCCTCCGTATGGAGCCCCGGCTTTAGCCGGGCTCGCGAATCACCGGCTGAAGCCGGTGCTCCATGACGATGTCCATGACGATCGATGAACTTCGCCGCGCGATTCACGACGGCCATGTGCCGCTCGAACGCTTCCTGCGGGTTCGCACCCCACGTGATGAGGCCGTGATTCATCAGCACGATCCCGTCCGCCTTCGCATCGAACGCCTCGGCCACCTCGCGGCTGAGGCGAAATCCCGGCCGTCGATACGGGACCGTGATCAGCGAATCGCCGAAGCACTTCCGCACCGTCGTCTCGCGGCCGCGAGTGTTCGTCAGCGCAAGGATCGCGTCAGCGTGCGTGTGCAGAACCGCGGGAACAGGCAGAAATGCGTGAAGCAGCGTCTCGATGGACGGCCGCGAGCCGCCCGGATCGACAAGACATCGCGCGAGATAGCCGACCATTTCGTCGTCGGTCATCTCCTCGCGCTGCCGAAGCGGGGCGATGTAATCCAGCCGCACCGCGGGGAACTGCTTCGGTGCGATCGATTTCATGTCGCTGCCGCTGCTCTTGATCAGCATGACTTCGATCGGCCGGCCGAGGAGGTCGGAAGCGGTCGTTTTCATGCTGTTGTTGCCGCCGCCCCACAGGACGAGCGACTCGTCGGCGCCGACGCGGCGCGACTGCTCGATGAGTTGATCGACGACGCTCGTCATCGCGATGCAACCGGTGCGAAGACGTTCTCCAGAGCCCAGCGATACGTATCCGACAGTCCTTTTGCGAGCGGAATGGCCGGCGACCAGCCAAGCTGCCGCATGCGGCGGCTGTCGAGAAGCTTTCGCGGCATTCCGTCCGGCTTCGAATGATCGAACACGACGCGTGCGCCGAGGCCGGTCGCCTCCTTCATCATCGCCGCGAGGTCCGCGATCGCGATGTCTTCGCCGGCGCCAACGTTGATCGTTTCGGCGTCCTCGTACTGTTGCATGAGGACGTACAGCGCGTCGGCGAGATCGTCGACGTGCAGAAATTCGCGTCTCGGCCGGCCGCTTCCCCAGACCACGACCTCGCCGGCGCCGCTGATTTTCGCCTCATGAAAGCGCCGCATCATTCCCGGAATGACGTGCGAGCCCGTCGGATGAAAGTTGTCGAACGGGCCATACAGATTCGTCGACATCGCGGAAATGAAGCGCTTCCCGTACTGCCGGTGAAACATCTCGCACATTTTCAGTCCCGCGATCTTCGCGATCGCGTACCCCTCGTTCGTCGGCTCCAGAGGACCGGTGAGCAGCGCGGACTCGGGGATCGGCTGCGGCGCCTCGCGCGGGTAGATGCACGAGCTGCCGAGGTAGAGGAGTTTTTCGACGCCGGAGTCGGCGGCGGCGCGGATCACATTCGCCGCGATCATCACGTTCTCGTACAGAAAATCGGCCTGCTGCGTCGCATTGGCCTGAATTCCGCCGACTTTTCCTGCACTCAGGAAAACGAGCTCGGGACGCTCGGTCGAGAAGAAGCGCCGAACTCTCGACTGGTCGGTCAGATCGAGGTCCGCGTGCGAAGGCATGAGCAGAGAATCGTGCCCCGCGCGCTGAAGCCTGCGGACGATCGCCGAGCCGACGAGACCGCGCGCCCCGGCGACGAAAATCCTCCTGTGGCGGCGCATCGGCTCGAGTGGATTGCGCATCGGCGGGGCGTACATTATCTTAACGTACCCTCTCGATCGGACGGTCGCTCGGGCCAAACATCGTGGCAAAACGCGCACTCATCACGGGGATCACCGGTCAGGACGGCTCATTTCTGACGGAGTTGTTGCTGGAGAAAGGCTACGAAGTCTTCGGCATCATTCGCCGCTCCTCGTCGTTCAACACCGACCGCATCGATCATCTCTATCGCGACCCGCACGAGGAGGGGACGAGGTTGCGGCTCATTTACGGTGACTTGAACGATTCCAGCTCGCTCAACACCATCCTCCGCAATACGCAACCCGATGAGGTTTACAACCTCGGCGCGCAGTCGCACGTCCGGGTGAGCTTCGACGTTCCCGAATACACAGGTGACGTGACCGGTCTCGGCACCGTCCGCCTGCTCGAGGCAATCCGCGAGACCGGCATCAGACCGAAGTTCTATCAGGCGTCCTCGTCGGAGCTGTACGGCAAAGTCGTGGAAACGCCACAGAACGAACGCACCCCGTTCCATCCGCGCTCGCCGTACGGGTGCGCGAAAGCGTACGCATACTTCATCACCGTCAACTACCGCGAATCGTACGGGCTGTTCGCTTGCAACGGCATTCTGTTCAACCATGAGTCGGAGCGGCGCGGCGAAACGTTCGTCTCGCGGAAGATCACCCGCGCCGCGACACGCATCAAGCTCGGGCTCCAGGACAAGCTTTACCTCGGCAATCTCGACGCGCGCCGCGACTGGGGCTACGCAAAGGACTACGTCGAGGCGATGTGGCTGATGATGCAGGCGGAGGAACCCGACGACTACGTAATCGCGACCGGCGAGACTCGCTCCGTCCGCGAATTCCTGGACGCGGCGTTCGGACTGGTCGGCATCGACTGGAAACGGCATGTCGACATTGACCCGCGCTACTACCGGCCGGCGGAGGTCGACCTGCTGCACGGCGACGCAACCAAGGCGCAAAAGAAGCTCGGTTGGCGGCCAAGAGTTCCGTTCGACGACATGGTCCGGATCATGGTCGATCACGATCTGCAGATCGCGCGTGAGGAGCTGACGCTTCAGCAGACGTATTCACGAGCCTCCCGGACGCGCTCGATCCCCTAGAGATCCACGGATGGCGCGACTGCTGCACGAGTTCGACGGCTGAAACTTCGGAGGAAGGGATTATACGAACGCCCCAGTCGCGTTCGTCAGACGCATGAAAATCGCAAAACTCATCGTGGTGGTAGGCCTGGCCGCCGCGGCCGCCTTTGCAGCGGAGCCGACGCAGGTGCAGAACGATCAGTTCAGCATGACCCTCCCGACCGGATTCGGCGATTTTGCCAAGCAGACGCAGACGGTCTCGTCGCCCGACGGCAAGAAGACCGAGGTGACGACCTACGTCTCGAAATCGCCGACCGGCGAAGTCGCGGTCGTCAGCGTCAGCAAGATGCCGGGCAAGGTCGACGACGCCGACAAGCTCTTCGCCTCGACCCGCGATGCGCTGCTCAAGACCACCAACGGCACGCTCGACAAGGAAGAGAAACTGCCCGGCTCGAACCCCGGCGAGCGGCTCTGGTTCCACAGCAGCAACGGCGCGTTTCTCCGTTCGCGTCTGCTCGTCGTCGGAGACACGCTCTACAACGTGCTCTACGTCGGTCATTCCGAGGAGCAGAGGAACAACCCGGCGGTGGCGTCGATGCTCGACACGTTCATGCCAGCGAACGCGCAGCCGGTCGCCCAGACGACGACGGCGACGACAACCTCGCACTGAAGCCTCCACGGAAACGTAGCGCCGGATCAGCGCCGGCGCTGCGTGGACGCGTATGCCTGAAGTGCCGGCGCTTGTGAGCGCGAGCGGCTAAGACTCGGCTCTGCGCCGGAACCAATCCAGCGTCTCACGAAGGCCGTCCGCCAGTGACGTGCGGCCGAACTTCGATGCGAGCACACTCCGCCGCTGCTCGCCCGCTTTCGCCGGCCCGTGCACCGCATCGATGCCCATCATCGACGCGAGCCGATTGATCGACGTCTCCACGCCGGTCGCGACGTTGATCGGACCGCCGTCGTGGTTTTCCGTGACCGCCAGGTTGGCGGCGACAACATCGGCAACGTAGACAAAGTCTCGCGTCTGCTCTCCGTCGCCGTTGATCGTGGCGCCCTCGCCGCGAAGTTTCTTCTCCGCGAAGATCGCCACCACGCCCGCCTCCCCCTTCGAATTCTGCCGCGGACCGTACACGTTCGCATATCGCAGCGCGATCGCCGGCAGCCCGTGCACAACGCGGAAGTAATTCATGTAGTGCTCGACGGCGAGCTTCGCGCAGCCATACGGCGAGAGCGGATTCGTCGGATGCTCTTCCGTCTGCGGCGCGAAGATCGGCTCGCCGTAAATCGCGCCGCCGGTGGACGCGAAGATGAATCGTCTGACTCCGACCTCGACCGCCTGCTGCAGCAGCCGCACGCTGCCGATCACGTTCACCTCGGCATCGAACACGGGATCGGCGACCGACTTTCGCACGTCGATCTGCGCCGCGTGATGGTTGACGACATCCGGTCGAATGCCGGCAAGGCGAACCTCGCGAATGTCGGCCTCGATGAAATCGGCGCGCGGGTTCACGTTGCGCCGGTCGCCGGTCGAGAGATTGTCGACGACGGTCACGCGCCAGCCGCGGTGGAGATACGCGTCGACGAGATGCGATCCGATGAAACCGGCGCCGCCGGTGATCAGAATGTGCCCGGACATCGGCGGCCGCACGATAACATGTGCGCCGTTTGATTCTGGTCACCGGCGCGGCCGGCTTCATCGGCTACCACGTTTCGAAACGGCTGCTCGAGCGCGGCGACCGCGTCATCGGCCTCGATAACCTCAACGCGTACTACGATCCGATGCTGAAGGAAGCGCGGCTCGCGCGCCTGCGGTCGATCGAGGGGTTCTCGTTCGTGCACGCGGACGTCGCCGACACCGACGCGATCCAGCAGCTCTTCAACGACGAGAAGCCGCAGCGCGTCGTGCATCTCGCGGCGCAGGCGGGCGTGCGCTATTCGGTCACCAACCCCTACGCCTACGTCGACTCCAACCTCCTCGGTTTTCAAAACATCCTCGAGGGATGCCGGCACAACCAGATCGAGCATCTGGTGTTCGCGTCGACGAGCTCCGTGTACGGCGCGCACACGCATCAGCCGTTCTCCGAGCACGAGGCGGTGAACCATCCCGTATCGCTTTATGCTGCCACGAAAATCGCAAATGAAATGATGGCACATTCTTATGCACATTTATACCGGCTGCCGTGCACCGGTTTGCGATTCTTCACCGTCTACGGCCCGTGGGGGCGGCCGGACATGGCGCTGTTCAAATTCACGCGCGGCATCCTGGCGAGCGAGCCGATCCCGGTCTACAACGAAGGAAAAATGGTCCGCGACTTCACCTACATCGACGACATCGTCGAAGGCGTCGTGCGGATCCTCGACATTCCGCCCGTTGCGAATCCGAAGTGGAACAGCGACGAGCCCGATCCGGCGACGTCGAGCGCGCGGTATCGCATCTACAACATCGGCAACAACCGTCCCGTGCAGCTTCTCGACTTCATCTCCGCGCTCGAAAAGTCGCTCGGCCGCAAAGCGAAGCTCGACCTGCTGCCGATGCAGATGGGCGACGTGCCGTCGACGATGGCCGACGTGAGCGATCTCGAGCGCGCCACCGGCTTCCGTCCGAAGACGACGATCGAAGAGGGAATCGAAGCGTTCGTGAAGTGGTATCGCGAGTACTACGACATCTAGCGAATTCCTGTAGGGCACGGCTGCGCCGTGCCGAAACCCGCGAACGACAAACGCGCGGCCTGAACGGCACAAAGACTCGCGGTTTCGGTTCCCGGATTTCGTCGTCGACAAGGCGGTGTCGTTTGGCCAATCGGCGATATATTGAATTCAGGAACGAGGCGAAGACCGAAAGCAGTGGATCGATTGCGGATGGCTTTTCGGACTGCGGTTGCATTCGCGTCGTTCCTCACCGGCGGCGGCTTCTACATGCTCCACCTCGAAGAGCAAGAGCATCGCCGGCTGAAAAAGAATCCTGCGGCCTAACAACGTGTTCTGCCCCAACTGCGAATCCGAATACCGCGAAGGCATCACGCGATGCGCGGACTGCGATTGCAATCTCGTCGCTGAGCTCGACGAAGACGCCGCTTCGCCCATCGACACCGCCCTCGCTCCGCTGACGACCGAGGCGAGCTTCACGCTCGTGTCGGAGCTGGTCGACCGGCTGGAAAAAGCGCGCGTTCCCTACGTCATCGAAGCCGGCACGGCCCTCGCGCTGCTCTCGAATCCGGATGCCGACATGCGCGAGCCGGACGACTGGGCCGCGCACATCTATGTGGCGAGCGCGTTTTCGGCGCGCGCCGAGCGCATCCTGAACCAGATCCGCGACGGCATTCAGGAAGACGGCGACGACTCCGACGACGGCGACTGACGCCGCCCCCACCGCACACCCGCCCCCACTGCCGCCCCGAACAGAAATCCGCCGATGTGCGCCCACCACGCGATGCCGATCGCTTCCTGCGTCCGCGCGGCCGCGGCGAGCTCGAGAAATCCGTTGAAGAACTGAATCGCAAACCAGAGCGGCAGGAACAGAATCGCGCGGATCTCCGCCATCGCCCAGTAGACGACGAGCGGAAACAGCGTGACGATCCGCGCACGCGGTCGCAGCACCAGGAATGCGCCGAGGATCCCCGCGATGCTGCCGGAGGCACCGATCGATGGAATCGGCGACTGCGGAAAAACGCACGTGTGGGCGAGGCTTCCGACCGCGCCGCACACCACGAAGAACAGCAGATAGCGAAGATGCCCGAGGACTTCTTCGACGAGACCGCCGAAGACCCAGAGGTAAATCATGTTGCCGCAGAGGTGCACGACGCCGCCGTGGATGAAGAGCGAGGTCACGAGCGTCACCGCCGCTTCGGCGGGCGTGTAGCCGTACGCGCTCGGATTCAGCAATCGCGCCGGAACGAATCCGAGCCGGTCCATCACGAGCTCTGCGCGGCCGCCGGCGAAGAGCATCGCGATGAACACGAGCACGTTCACGAGGACCAGCGATCGGTTGACGATCGGAGTCTTGTGTCGAGGCAGCGTGTGGCGCAGGGGAATCATGTCGCCGGCCGTTCCGCGTTGGCCGTTCGCCGGGAACGGACCCCCCGGCCGGCGGCCGGCGGCCGGCGGGCAACGCCGAACCTCACGCCAGCGCCTGCCTGATTGCGCGAACGACCTCTTCGATCTGCGCGCGCGTGAGCTCGGGATAGACCGGAATCGCCAGCGATTGCGACGCGGCGAGCTCCGAATTCGGAAAGCTCCCCTGTTTCAAATTCGCGAAGCATTCCTGCTGCGGCAGCGTCAGCGGGTAGTAGACCTCGCATCCGATTCCCCCGCTCTTCAGATGCTGCATCACGCGGTCGCGGCCGTCGCGGAATCGAATCACGTACTGATTGAAGATGTGCTTGCGGTTCGGCAGCTCGCGCGGCAGCTCGAGAGGAAGTCCGCGCAGCAGCTCGTTGTACACCGCTGCGTTGCGACGGCGCCCCCGGGTCCACGCATCGAGGTGCGGAAGCTTGATGTCGAGGATCGCCGCCTGCAGCGCGTCGATGCGGAAGTTGCCGCCGACGTAGCGGTGGTAGTACTTCGGACGCATTCCGTGCACGCGGAAATCGAGGAGCTTCTCCGCGAGCGCGTCGTCGTTCGTCGTCACCGCACCGGCGTCGCCGAACGCGCCGAGATTCTTCGAAGGGAAAAAGGAAAAACAGCCGATCGCGCCCATCGAGCCGGCGCGCTTTCCGTCGAACTCCGCGCCGACCGCCTGCGCGGCGTCTTCGACGATCGGAATGCCGAAGTCCATGCGGCTCATGTCGGCGCACTGACCGAACAGGTGCACCGGCATGATCGCCTTCGTCTTCTTCGTGATTTTGTTTTTGATCTGCGCCACGTCGATGTTGTAGTCGTCGAGACTGACGTCGACGAACACCGGAGTGGCACCGAGGCGCGTCACCACGCCCGCGGTCGCGAAGAAGGAGTACGCCGGCACGATGACCTCATCGCCGGGGCCGACGCCGAGGACCATCAGCGCGATGAGAAGCGCGTCGGTGCCGGACGACACGCCGATCGCGTGCTTCGTCCCGCAATACGCGGCGAAATGCTTTTCGAATTCTTCGACGCGCTTGCCGAGGATGAAGTACTGCGACTCGTAGACCTCCTCGGTGACGCGGAGGACTTCGTCGCGGATCGTCGCGTACTGCAGTTTGAGATCGAGAAGCGGAACGGCCATCGCGGCGCGTAGTGTACTCGCGGTTCGCGGACGACGCACGATCCGCTAGACGTGTTGCTGCACAAGTTCGTATTCACATGCAGACGCGCGTCCACGAATTCAAAAAAGGAGCCTCAACGTGAGAATCAGAAACTTCATCACGGCAGCATCGATCGCGGTCCTGCCGTTCGCCGCGAGCGCGGCAACCTTCATCGTCCCCGCCGCCGGAACGGGAGCGGGAGCAAACGGAAGTCAATGGCAGAGCGAACTAACCTTTCACAGCACCTCGGCAAACCCGATCTCCATCGGTCTCGTCTTTCATGACGCCGGCGGAGCGCAGCAGGGCGACGGCCTCACGCTGAGTCCGCGCAGCACGACGACCCTCAGCGACGTCGTGAAAACGCGCTTCGGCCGCGACGGCGGAACCGGCGGAATCGAGATCAACGTCCCCGATGCCTTCGCCGATCGCGTGGCGATCACGTCGCGAACCTTCAACGCATCCGCCAGCGGCGAGTTCGGCCAGGACATCCCGGCGATCGACTCGACCGGCGCCGCCTCGGCCGGCGATGTCATCGTGCTGCAGGCGCCGTCGTCCGCAACGAACGCCCGCTTCAACTTCGGCATCTACGCCGTGAGCGATGCAGCGGTCCGTTGGGACCTCGTGCGCGCGGACGGAACGGTCGCCGCTTCGACGACGCAGTCCTACGGCGCGGGAACGCAGATGCAGTACAACCAGGGCATCACGTCGCTGCTCGGCGCGACGGAACAGGACAATGACGCGCTGCAGGCGACGGTCACCTCCGGCAGCGTCATCGCGTACGGCAGCGCGATCAACAATCAGACCGGCGATCCGAGCTTCGTGCCGGGCATCCGCACGCGCGCCGACATCCGCGTGAACTTCGTCGGCGTCGACGTGAACGAAGACGGCACGCCCGACATCCTCGACGCAAACCACGACGGCGTGCTCGATCAGCCGATCGACATCTACACCACCGTCGGCTATCCGAATTACTTCCGCGTCATCGTCAACGGCGGTGCGACGCTCGAGCTGGTCGACGCGCCGCGCGACGCGCAGCTGATCGACGCCGAGACGGTGCAGTACGCGCCAAACGCGCTGCTCAAAGGCACGACCGGCGAGCTGAAAGTGCGCGCGACCGTGAACGGAGTGACCGACGTGCTGACGATTCCGGTGAACTATCGGTAGGATCATTCCCCTCACCCGGCGCTTCGCGGCGACCGGAGAGGTCGGGCCGGTGCAGCCGGACCGGGTGAGGGCGCGGCGGCCGGTTCTCCAGCAGGCCTGTCCTGAACGAAACGAACGACCCGCCGCGATTCGCGGCGGGTCATGTGCGTTCAGCTCTCCGACGGGGACCTCGAGAAGACCACCCGTGCGAACCGCCGCTTCCCGACCTTCAGCAGATAGGACCGCCCATCTTCCGAGCTCAGCGTCTGCATCACGTTGTCGATTTTCGTATCGTCCACGATGACGCCGCCCTGCGCGACCAATCGCTGCGCTTCTTTGTTCGTCGCCGTCAATCCTGCCGCGACGATGACCTTCGTCAGCAACTGCGGTTTGGCGGACGCCTCGAGGCGCTTCTCCTCGATGTCGCTCGGCGCCTGACGCTCGCTGAAAACGCGGCGGAACTCCTCATCCGCCTTCTTCGCTGCGCCGGCGTTATGGAAATCAGTGATGATCATTTGTGCTAATTTTCTCTTCGCTTCCATCGGCCGCGATTTCCACGCGTCGATCGCGGCCGGCGTCAGGTCCGTGCACAGCAGGTAGTACTTCCACATCAGCTCGTCGGAGATCGACATGACCTTGCCGAAGATCGACTGCGGATCTTCGTCGATCCCGATGTAGTTGCCGAGAGACTTCGACATCTTCTCGACACCGTCGGTGCCTTCGAGCAGCGGGGTCGTGAGCACGACCTGCGGCTCGAGTCCGTATTCGCGCATGAGATCGCGGCCGACGAGGAGGTTGAACAGCTGATCGGTGCCGCCTAACTCGACGTCGGCGTTGAGCGCAACGGAGTCGTACGCCTGCGCGAGCGGATAGAGCAGCTCGTGAATCGAGATCGGCTGATGCGCTTCGAAGCGTTTGCGGAAGTCTTCGCGCTCGAGCATCCGCGCGAGCGTGTACTTCGCGGCGAGCTTGATCATGCCCGCCGATCCGAGCGCGCCGAGCCACTCGTTGTTGAAGCGGATCTCGCTCTTCCGCGGATCGAGGATCTTGAACACCTGGCGCTCGTACGTCTTCGCGTTCTCCAGGATTTCTTCGTGCGACAGCGCGGGACGCGTGACCTTCTTTCCGGTCGGATCGCCGATCATCCCGGTGAAGTCGCCGATCACGAAGATCACGCGATGGCCGAGGTCCTGGAAGTGCTTCATCTTGCGGATGAGGACGG
>DATIZY010000286.1:0-6087 GCA_035516895.1 Thermoanaerobaculia bacterium
ACCGACGTGAACAAAGACGGCGCGATGCGCGGCCCCTCGTTCGTGCTGTACCGGCAGCTGCGCGCGATGACCGGCGTCCGCATCATCGCTTCGGGCGGCGTCTCCACGCTCGGCGACATCGTCTCGCTCGCCCGCCTCGGCAACATCAGCGGATGCGTGATCGGCAAAGCGTTGCTCGACAAAAAGCTGACGCTCGCGGACGCGACTGCGCGCGTGCGCACGCCGAGTGCGATTCCGGAGCGCGTGATCCCGTGCCTCGACGTTCGCGACGGCCGGGTGGTGAAGGGCGTGAGCTTCGCGAACCTCCGCGATTCCGGCGATCCCGTCGAATGCGCGATGCGTTACGAAGCGGAGGGCGCCGACGAGCTGGTGATTCTCGACGTGTCGGCGACGGACGAGGGGCGGCGCACCGCGCTCGAGACCGTGCGCGGAGTCGCCGATTCGATCTTCATTCCGCTGACCGTCGGCGGCGGCGTGAAGAGCGTCGGCGATTTTCGCGCGCTGCTTCGCGCGGGCGCCGATCGCGTGGCCATCAACACGGCGGCCATCGCGAATCCGCAGCTCATCGCCGAGTGCGCGCGCGAGTTCGGTGTGCAGGCGGTCGTGCTGTCGGTGGATGCCGCGCCGGCGAGCGGCGAGCGGCGGGCGGCGAGCGGGTTTGAAGCGATTGTCCGCAGCGGCAAGCATCCGACCGGGATCGACGTCGTCGAATGGTGCAAGCGGGCGGAGATGTTAGGCGCCGGCGAGATTCTGCTGACGTCGATCGAGCGCGACGGCACGAGCGACGGCTTCGACATCGAGCTCCTGCGCGCGGTCAGCGGAAGCGTGCGCATCGGTGTGATCGCCTCCGGCGGCGCGGGGACGCTCGAACATTTTCGCGACGCGATCGAAGCGGGCGGCGCGCGCGCGGTCCTTGCGGCGTCGCTCTTTCACACGCGGCGGCTCTCGATCGGAGAGGTCAAAGAATTTCTCGCCGCCGAAGGGATTCCGGTTCGATGAACAAACGTGGAGGCCTGTGTGAGGGTCGAGAGGCGCGCGGGCGCAACCGTACCCTGCGCTGACATGACATGACGTCCAAAACAGAACTCACTCCGGCAATCGTTCGCGATGCGAACACCGGCGAGATCCTCACGCTCGCGTACATGAACGACGAGGCGCTCGAGAAAACGAAACAAACGGGCGAGACGTGGTTCTGGAGCCGCAGCCGCAACGAGCTGTGGCACAAGGGCGCGACGTCGGGCAACACACAGCGCGTCGTGCACATCGCACACGACTGCGACGACGACGCGCTCGTCGTCAGCGTCGTCCCGAGCGGCCCCGCGTGCCACACCGGCGCCAGGTCCTGTTTCGACGGAGTCCCTCCGCGGACGCTCGATCGTTTGATGGACGTGCTGCGCGAGCGCCGGAAGACGCGGCCGGCCGGCTCGTACTCCGCGTCGCTCTTCGAGAAAGGCCGCGACGAGATCGCGAAGAAAATCGGCGAAGAGGCGATCGAAGTGATCCTCGCCCGCGGCCAAGAGCGCATCGTGTACGAGGTCGCGGATCTCATCTTTCATTTGTCCGTGCTGCTCGCCGATGAGGCGCTCGACTGGCGGGACATCGAGGCGGAGCTGGCGCGGCGAGAGAAATGATTCACCCAGGGGCGCAAGGGACATTGAGCGCTGTGTTCTCTGCGCCTCCGTGGTGATAACGTACGCGACCCATGCCCGACCTCATCACCGAAGCGAAAGCGGCGCGTGAAAACGCCGTCGCTCCCTTTTCGAAATTCAAAGTCGGCGCGGCGCTGCGAACGAAAGCGGGAACAATCTATCGCGGCTGCAACGTCGAGAATTGCACGTATGGCCTGACCGTCTGCGCGGAGCGCGTGGCGCTGCTCTCGGCGCTCGCCGCTGGCGACCGCGAATTCGATGCGATCGCCGTGGTCACGCAATCGGACGAGCCGTCGACGCCCTGCGGCCCGTGTCGCCAGCTCATGTGGGAGTACTGCGGGAACATCGACGTCACTCTCTCAAACCTCGCGGGGCAGAAGATCGAGTACAAACTCGCCGATCTCTTCCCGCATCCATTCTCTTTCTGCATCGAATGAAAAAACTCTTCGCACTTCTTCTCTTTTTCGCCGCGTTCGCGGTCCATGCAAAGACCGTCGACATCGTCATCCGCAACGGAACGATCCTGACCATGGCCGGTCCGAACATCGCAAAAGGCGGTGTGGCCATCGACAAGGGCACGATCGTCGCCGTCGGCAACATCAGCGGCTACACAGGCCGGACGACCATCGATGCGACCGGCGAGGCCGTGCTGCCGGGCTTCATCAACACGCACACGCACGTGCCCATGGTGCTGTTCCGGGGGATTGCCGACGATCGCGCACTGATGGACTGGCTGCAGCATTTCATCTTCCCGGCCGAAGCGAAGAACGTGACCGCGGAGTTCGTGAAGTGGGGCACGCGTCTCGGCGCCGCGGAGATGATCGAGTCGGGGACGACGACGTTCACCGACATGTACTACTTCGAAGATGAGGTGGCGGCCGAGGCGAAGCGTGCCGGTCTGCGCGCGGTCGCGGGCGAGACGCTCATCGATTTCCCTGCGCCCGACAACAAGACGTGGGACGCGGCGATGGCCTACTGCCGGTCGTACATCAAGAAATGGCAGGGCGATCCGCTGATCACGCCGGCGCTCGCGCCGCATTCGCCGTATCTCGTCTCGAAAGAGCATCTGATCGATACGCGCCGACTGGCGAACGAGCTTCACGCGCCGATTCTGATTCACGTCTCGGAGACGAAGGCGGAGCAGAAGCAGATCGCGGAGCAACACGACGGCCTGACGCCCGCCGCTTACCTCGACTCCATCGGCTTCCTCGGCCACGACGTCGTCGCGGCGCACGGCGTCTGGCTCGATGCGGACGACATTCGCATCTTCGCGGAGAAGGGCGTGGGCGTCGCGCACTGCCCGCGCAGCAACATGATGCTCGCCGACGGCATCGCACCGGTCGTCGACATGCTGAAGGGCGGCGTGAACGTCGGCATCGGCACCGACGGCCCGGCGGGATCGGGCAACAATCTCGACATGCTCGAGGACACGGTACTCGCCGCGCGGCTGCAGAAGGTCGCAAAGATGGACCCGACGGCACTGAGCGCGCGCAAGGTGCTGGAGATGGCCACGATCGGCGGCGCGAAAGTGTTAGGCCTGGACACGAAGATCGGCACGCTCGAGGCTGGCAAGCGCGCCGACATCATCATCATGAATCTGCAGCACGTGAGGACGCAGCCGGTGTACGCGGTCGAATCGGCGATCGTCTACGCGGCGACCGGCGACGACGTGGCGACGACGATCGTCGACGGCAAGGTCCTGATGCGCGATCGCAAGGTGCTGACGGTCAACGTCCCCGAAGCGATTGCCAAAGCGAAACAGTATCGTGATCAGGTGGAAAAAACATTGCAGTACCATCCGGGGTCATGAAGAACCTGCTCATCGTTGCGCTGCTCATCGCGGCGCCGGCAGTGGCGAAGGAAGTCCTGCCGTTCATCGACAACGACTACGCGAAAGCGCTCACCGTGGCGAAGCAGAAGAAGCTGCCGCTGTTCGTCGACGCGTGGGCGCCGTGGTGACACACGTGCCGCTCGATGCGCGCGTTCGTGTTCACGGACAAAGCGCTCGCGCGGTACGCCGGGCAGTTCGTCTGGCTCGCGGTCGACACTGAGAATTCCACCAACGCGGCGTTTCTGAAGAAGTATCCGATCAGCGTCTGGCCGACGCTGCTGATCGTCAATCCGCAAAAAGAAGCGATCGCACTGCGCTATGCCGGCGGCGCGACGGTGCCGCAGCTGGAGAAGCTGCTGAGCGACGGCGAGCGCGCGGTCAAAGGCGCGAAGAGCAAAGCGGACGAGGCGCTCGAGCGCGCCGACCAGCTTGCGAACGAGGGCAAGCACGCCGAAGCGGCCAAAGAATACGAAACCGCGATCGCAGCCGCGCCGAAGAATTGGTCGCGGCTCGGCCGCGCTTCAGAGTCGCTCACGTTCTCGCTCATGCAGTCGCGTCAGCCGGAGGCGTGCGCCGAACGCGCGCTCGCGCTCTATCCTCGCGTCGAGGGAACGTACTCGGCTGCGAACGTTTCGGCGAACGGGCTCGCGTGCGCGTCCGACAAGCCGGAAGAGCGCGCGCGGCTCGACGCGCTCGAGAAGGACGCGCGCGAAACGCTCGACAATCCGAGGATCCCGCTGTCGGCCGACGATCGCTCGGGTCTGTACGAGACGCTCATCGGCGCACACGATGCGATCAAGGACGATGCGGGCGCGCACAAACTGCGCGAGGAGTGGGCGTCGTTTCTCGAGGGCGAAGCGAAGAGGGCGAAGACGCCCGAGCAGCGCGCGGTGTTCGACTCGCACCGCCTCGAGGTCTACGTCGATCTGAAAGAGCCCGAGCGCGCGATCCCGATGCTCGAGCAGTCGGAGCGCGACTTCCCCCACGATTACAACCCTCCCGCGCGCCTCGGCCTCGCCTATCGATCGATGGGCAAGTACGACGAGGCGATCGCCGCGTACGATCGCGCGCTGAAACTCGCATACGGCCCGCGCGAGATCACGATCCTGAGCGGAAAAGCCGCGACGTACGCGATGAAAGGCGACAAGGAAGCGGCGAAGCGCACGATCGAAGAAGCGATTCGCTACGCCGAGTCACTGCCGGAAGGCCAGCGGAGCGATGCGACGATCGCATCGCTCAGGAAGAAGCTCGAGACGATTTAGGCCGGCGATTGAGAAGCAGAGCGACGATCAGCACGGCGAGCGTGACGAGGCTGATCGCGCGGCCGATCACGAACGACTCGGGCAGATAGACCAGCCGAATCGTGTGCGGGCCGGCGGGGACGTAGATCGCGAGGAAGGCGATATTTGCGATCTGCATCTCGACGCGGCGGCCGTCGATGTAGGCGCGCCAGCCGCTCCACGCCGGCTCGGAAACGATGACCCGTCCCGCTTTCTCCATCACCACGCGGATGCGAAAGCCGTTGCCGCGCGACTCGATCGCCGTCACGGTGCCGGGTCCGTTCCGCTCATCGTGCAGCGACATCGACGTCTCGATCCAGGCGCGCTCGCCGAAGTCGGTCGCGTTCTGCATCTCCGCAAGCGTCGAGTCGACCGGCGTCGTCCGGCCGACGCGCGTCCACTTCGGGACGAACGCGCGAGGCAGCACGCGCTCGTTTTCGAAAATGCGCGACCCGTACTCCTCGGCGACGACGTGCCATCCCGGCGGCGGATCGCTCATTCCGGTGACCGCGTAGCGAACATTGAGAAACGCCAGGAACGGCTTCGTCAGGTCGTCGACGCGGTTCCACCACACCGGCTGCTCTTTGCACCAGAGCGGAAATGTCTCGACGTAGCGCATGAACGTGAGCGCGGAGTAGCCGCGTACGTCTTCGAATCCGTAGACCGTCGCCGTCGCCGGAATGAGCGACGCGCCGACGCCCACGACGCGGAACGGCCCGCTCGTTTTCTTCATCATTGAAAACATCGGCACGCCGGGATACGTGATGCGCGCCGGAAGCGTCGGATAAATCATCCCGACAGTCACGAGCCGCTGCACCGCGAGCAGCACGAGCAGCGAAGGCACGGCCGCCGCGGAGCGAGCGAAGAGGACGACCGCGATCGCGACGAACAACGGAACGAGCTCGCCAATGATCGGATAGGAGGTCCATCCCGGATTGGCGTCCGTCGGGTCGTGCCCCGCGAAATACCAGGTGCCTGCGCCGAGCGCGATCGCGACAACGATCATCGCCGCAACGAGCGCGCGATCGCGCGGACGATCGAGCCACGCTTCCAGTCCGAACGCCGCGAGAAGCGCGAGAGCGAAGGCGGCGGCGAACGCAAAACGCTCGTTGATCGCGATGTTCAGCCCCGGAATCGGGCGCATGAGTGCGCCGAACCATCGCAGACCGAGCCGCGCAGGAATCGCGAAGAGAACGACCGCGAGGAAGAACCAGCGCTCGTTCGTGCGGCCGCGCAGCAGTCCGTAGAAGGCGAGCGGAAGAACGAGGCTGCCGACCGCCATCGAATCGAACGGCACCTGCGTGATCGTCGCGTCGCGCCAGTGCCG
>DATIZY010000287.1:0-20367 GCA_035516895.1 Thermoanaerobaculia bacterium
CATGGCGGCGAGGATGCTTCCGAAAATCGCGGCGGCGATCATTCCGGCAATCAGAAGCGAACCGAGGAAACGGCGCCCAAACGATTTTCGGAGCATCAACAGCATCGCCGGATTGGTGATCGGCCCGATCAGAAACATCACCAGCGCCGCCACCGGCGACAGCCCTTTGACCACCAAGGCGGCCACCAGCGGGACCGAGCCCGACGCGCATATATATAAAGGTAGGGAAATCGCCAGGCCGAAGATGATCTGCCCGACGAGTCCGCCCGGCACGCGCCCGGCAAAATCGGCCGGCAGGAATGTCAGCAGCAGCGCTGACAGCGTGAATCCAAACAGCAGCATCCACGAGATCTCGTCGAGAATTTCGACCAGCCCGATGCGCATCGCATGAACGATCGCGCGGCGGATCCGCGACCGGCGCGTCTCGACCGGCACCGGCTCTTCCCCTTCCGCCTTCGGAATGCGGCCGAACCACTCTTTCCACAAAGCGAGCGCCCGATTGACCAGCCGAGGCCACCAATCGGGAACGGCGTGAGAGTCGGACGGGCCGCCCTCGACGGCGATCGCCGGTTCTTCTTTGCCCGGCCAAGCTTCGGTGGCAATGACGAAGATTCCTGCGAGCACCGCCGCGGTCAAGCCGGCAAGAACGCGAAGGATCGCAAACGGAACACCGAGAAGCGCGGCCGTCAGTCCGACGGCATCGAGGCTCGTCTCCGGGGTGGACACCAGAAACGACGCCGCGGTTTCCGGATAGGAGTTGCGGCGGCGCAGCGCCAGAGCGACTGGAACGATGCCGCAGGAACAAATCGGCAATGGGAGTCCGGCGAGGATGCCGAATCCGATCGCCTTCATGCCGCGCGTGACGCGCGATTGCAACCGCTCGAGGCGGGGAGCGAGCGTATGCACCACGCCCGCGGCAAACAAGCCGAACAGAAGAAAGCCGCTGCTGGTGGCGAAGAGTGTGAAGAGCGCGCTGCTGAAGCGCTGCAGGGCATCCATCGGAAGGACTCGATGATGTGCCGACCTCTGCCGGCCCTGCATCGATTTCGAATGAGCGGCCGCGGATGACCAACCAGCGGCCTGCTTTCGGCGTTGGACGGCCGAAGGGAGTCGAGCATAGCCGAGCATGTTCACGATGCCGTTGACGCTGCTCCAGCCGGGGTGCTTTGCCGGCGCGTCCGCGCTCGAAACATTGAGACGAGGACTGAGGACTGAGGACTGAGTGGCGATGAGTGAGGACCGAGGACTGAGGCTTCCGCGCGGCCTGCCCCGAGTGTCACGGCGGCCGTTCATCGTTCCCGAGCCCGATTACTTGCAACTAACTTGCAACTAACTTACGATCGGGTCGATGCCAAAACGACGGGAACAGCGGCTGGTCCAGCGCATTCGAGCCGCGGGCTTCCGAGCCACGAGACCTCGCCTGCTCATTCTGTCGTTCCTGGCCAGGAGCGCGTATCCCGTCGGAATCAAAGAGATCATCCGCGGCGTCGGAGCGAGCAATGTCGACCAGGTCACCGTCTACCGGATTCTCGGTGCCTTCAAGAACGCGGGCCTGGTGGTGCAGGTCGATTTTCAGCATGGCCGCGCCTATTACGAATTGAAAGACTCCAAGCGCGACCATCACCACATCATCTGTACCGGCTGTGACCGGCTCGAAGACTTCACCGGCTGCGATTTCGAGGCGCTGGCCGGGCAGGCGCTGCGTCAGACAAAACGCTTCGCCACCGTGAGCAACCACTCGCTGGAATTGTTCGGCCTGTGCAACGCGTGCGCGAAGAAGTCGCCATGAAATCGGTGATGACCGTGGCCCTGGCGATCGCGTTGGCTGGCAGTCTGTCCTGTCATCGGAATTCCGGGGAGCAACCGAGCTCCAGGCTTCGCGTCGCGGCGAGCTTTTATCCGTTGTATTTCTTCGCGCAGCAAATCGGCGGGGACAAGGCGATGGTCACCGACATCACTCCCGGCGGCGCCGAGCCTCACGATTACGAGCCGACGGCGCAGGACATCGCCGAGATCGAGAGCAGCCGGCTCCTGATCCTCAACGGAAGCGGATTCGAACCGTGGGGGGAAAAGATGCGGCAGAACATCAATCCAGAACGTACGCTCGTTGTGACAGCCAGCGAGGGCCTGACCACGCAAACGGTCGCCGAAAACGGACGCGACATGGTCGATCCGCACGTCTGGCTCTCGCCTCCCCTCGCAGAGCAGATGGCCGGCAGGATCGCGTCGGCCTTCGCGCAGGCGGACCCGTCGAACGTGGCGTATTACGCCGCCAATGCCCAGACATTGAAATCGAAATTGAAGGCCCTCGACGCCGAATATCAACGCGGACTCTCGAAGTGCGCCAGAAGAGACATCATCACGTCGCACGCCGCATTCGGATATCTCGCTTCCACCTATCATTTGCATCAGGTGCCGATCGCCGGCCTCTCGCCTGACGCCGAGCCGTCACCGGGACAGCTCGCGGCGATTGTCCGGTTCGCAAAACAGCACGACGCAAAAGTCATTTTTTTCGAGAGCCTCGTCTCGCCAAAGCTTTCGCAGACGATCGCGAACGAGGTTGGCGCGCAGACGCTGGTCCTCGATCCCATTGAAGCACTCACCAGCGACCAGATCGCGGCGGGCAGCAACTACCTGACCGAAATGCGGCAGAACCTCGCCAATCTGGAAAAGGGACTGCAATGCACGCCGTAGATCACGGAGAAAACATCGTCGAAGTGACCAACGTGTCGTTCTCTTACAACGGCAACCAGGTGCTGCACGACGTCAACCTCAGCATTCATCGAGGCGATTACATCGGTCTTGTGGGCGGGAACGGCTCCGGGAAAACAACGCTGATCAAGATCATTCTCGGGTTGTTGAAGCCCTCAACGGGAACGATCAGGCTTTTCGGCAAAGAGATTTCCGAATTCAAGGATTGGCCGAAGATCGGCTACGTGCCGCAGAAAGCGACCAGCTTCGATGTGAACTTTCCGGCCACCGTTCAGGAAGTCGTGCTCATGGGACGCTATGGCCGCCGCGGCCTCTTTCATCACACCACCCAGGAAGATCGCAACAAGGCGAAGGAAGCGCTGCAAACCGTGGAGATGTGGGAGCGTCGCGATCGGCTGATCGGCGATCTTTCGGGCGGACAACAGCAGCGCGTGTTCATCGCCCGCGCACTGGCCACGGAGCCTGAGATCGTTTTTCTCGACGAGCCGACCGTCGGCGTGGAGAAGAACATCAAGGATGACTTCTACGCGCTGCTGAGAAAGCTGAACGAACGGCTCGGTCTCACCGTGGTGCTGGTGACTCACGACATCGAGAGCATGGCCCACGAAGCCATGCACATCGCCTGCATCGATGGAACGATCTATTTTCACGACTCCGTCGACAAGTACTTCGAAGCTTCGCACGCGGTCGTTCATCCGCACTCACGATGACGCTGGAGATTTTTCGTTACGGCTTCGTGTTGCGGGCGCTCGAGGCGGGCGTCATCGTCGCTATGATTGCGCCGCTGATCGGGATCTTCCTCGTCCTGCGGCGCTATTCCCTCATCGCCGATACGCTCGCTCACGTCTCGCTTGCCGGCATCGCGCTCGCATTTCTCCTCAACTCCAACCCGATTCTCACCGCTTTGACCGTCACTGTGGCGTCGTCCCTCGGAATCGAACGGTTGCGCACGACGAGACGCATCTATGGAGAATCGGCCCTGGCAATTTTTCTGTCGGGGAGCCTCGCCCTGGCCACCGTGCTGCTGTCCCTCGGGCACGGTTTCAATACGAATTTGTTCAACTATCTGTTTGGTTCCATCGTGACCGTGACCACTGCCGACGTGTACACAATCGCCGTCCTCGCGGTCATCGTCGTCACCACCTTGACGCTGTTTTTCAAAGAATTGCTCTACATCACCTTCGACGAAGAGTCGGCACAGGTGAGCGGCATTCAGACGGCCCGCATCAATCGAATCCTGATCGTCCTGGCCGCATTGACCATCTCCCTGTCCATCCCCGTCGTCGGTGTCCTGCTGATCGCCGCGCTCGTGGTCATTCCTGTCGTCACGGCCCTTCAGTTGCGGGCGAGTTTTGTACGGACGATCGTCTATGCAGAGGCGATGTCCCTCTTTTCCGTACTGGCCGGCATTTTCGCCTCGTTGTATCTGGGCCTTTCCACAGGCGGGACGATCGTGCTGATCATGATCGTGATCTTTATGATCGTGAACCTGCGGCCGTCTCGATGGTTTCCCGTCCGCAACGCAGACGGACCCGCGCCGTCGCACCCAGCGCGGTGACCGGCAGAAAATGACTGTTCAAGTGCCGTTTCAAGCCGCCCGTTCGCATCCCGTTGCTGGACAGTGCGTCCACTCCGTGTAATCTACGGAAACGATGACTCCCTACAGCCTCGCGGCACTGGTTCACATCCTCGGGTTCGTGACCGGCGCGGCGCTCTATGCGATGCTGCTCGCCCTCGCGCTGCCGAAGCCCGGCGGATACGTCTCCGACCGGCTCGCTCTTTTCACCGGCGCGCTGGGACTGATCTGGAACGTCATCGGCCTGATCACCCTCGGCAGGCAAAACGTTCCGCTCGAAGCGATCGCGTATGCCGCTCTCGGATTTCTTCCTGCCGTGGTCGTCCACTCCGTCCTCGGCCGAGAACGCCGCTGGATGATCGCGATTTCCTACGCGGTCAGCGCCGCGGCGGCCGTGATGATGTTCTGGTCGCCGCATTCGGCACTGTGGTTCCTGAGTTGGTCGTTTGCCGCAATCGCGCTCCCGGTCTTCTTCATGAGCCGCTTCAAGCGCGCGTGGTGGATTTTCGCGCTGGCAGTGTTCGCGGTCTCCGCACTCCATCTTGCCGCTGCCGAGCACGCGAACGATTCGTGGTGGGTCCAGTTGATCGGCCATCACGCCTCGCTGGCGCTCATCTTCGCCATTCTTTATGAAGACTATCGGTTCGCATTCGCCGATCTCTTTCTCAAACGCGGCCTGACGCTCTTCTTCCTCGTCGTCGCCATCGTCGGAATTTTCGTGGTCATCGTGGAGCCGATCTTCGCGTCGCGCGGCCTGGTGATCGACCCCGTAACAGCCGGAGCGCTTCTCGTCGTCTGGGTGATCACCGCGCTGCTCTTCCCCGTGTTGCGGCGCGGCGTCTTCTGGTTCGTCGATCGCGTCGTGCTCGATCGTGCCGATTATCCGGCGCTCAAGTCGGCCATCGGCCAGTCGTCCGCGCAGATCGAGGACATCGATACGCTGCTGACGTACGCGTGTTCGCAGCTCGCCCCTGCTCTGTCGGCCGAAGAGGTGACGTGGCGAGAATATCCGGGACCGCCAGCCGAGACGCTCGTTCCGATCCCGACCGCGGAGCCGCCCTCGTACGCCCTGTCGATCGGAAAGCTGACCGGCGGCCGGCGGCTGCTTTCTGACGATGTCGAGCTGCTGGAGAGCGTCGCCGTGACGCTCGGCCGCCGCATCGACACGATCCGCATGCACCGGATCAGCAGGCTTGCGGCCGAGGCCGAGCTGCGAGCGCTGCGGGCGCAGATCAGCCCGCACTTCCTCTTCAACGCGCTGAACACCATCAGCTATCTGGTGCAGACCTCGCCGATCGTCGCCCGCACGACGCTGATGAAATTGACATCGCTTCTGCGGGGCGTGCTGAGATCGGGATCGAACTACAACACGCTCGGCGAAGAGGCCGAGCTGGCCAGCGCCTATCTGGACATCGAGAAGGCGCGCTTCGAGGAGCGGCTGCGAATTCAGATGGACATTCCCGAGGAGCTCCGGGACGTCAAGCTGCTTCCGCTGCTCATCCAGCCACTCGTCGAAAATGCGGTGAAGCACGGCATCTCGGTCAGCCGCACGGGAGGGGAGATCGCCGTCCATGCTCATCAGGAAGCGAACACCGTGGTGCTGACCGTCCGCAACACAGGCTTGACGCCCAGCGAGGTCGACATCGCCCGTGGCAAACGGCAGGGGGTGGGGCTGAGGAACATCGAGGAGCGATTGCGACTGCACTTTCAGGACCGAGCTTCGCTGACGATTCGCGTCGATGCGCAGTCCACCGTCGCGGAGATCCGCATGCCGATCGACACGGTACAAGTCCCGATGAAAAAGGTTGCCAGACTCGCATGAGGGAGCGTCTCCGCGTGGTCATCGCGGACGACGAGCGTCCGGCGCGATCGCTCCTGGCGGCCATGCTGACGACGTTCGAGGATGTCGACCTCGTCGGTGAGGCGGAGGATGGCGGACAGGCGGTCGACCTGATTGAACGGCTGCATCCCGATCTGGCCATCCTCGATCTCCACATGCCGGAGATCGACGGCCTCGGCGTGGTGCGCTTGCTGAAAAAGAAAAGCGTACCCGTCATCGCGTTCGTCACCGCGTACGATCAGTATGCGGTGTCGGCGTTCGAGCTCAATGCCGTCGACTATCTCCTGAAGCCGGTAGAAGTGGCACGGCTTCGGGAGTGCCTGGACCGGACCGCCGAGAGGCTCGACCGCGCCGACCTGCGAGAATCGCAGATCCGCAACGTCCGATCCGTGGCCGACGAGATCGCCGCGACGGACGCGACGCTGCTGCGAAGAATCCCCGTCCGCCGTGGTGACCGGATCATCCTCGTGCCTGTGGAATCGATCGCTTCTGTGGTCGCCGACGGCGAGCTGCTGCACATCATGACCGCGAACAAAGAGAAGCACACGATTTCGTATCGCCTCAAGGATCTCGAGGCCCGGCTCGATCCCGATCTTTTCGTCCGCCTCGGCCGGGGAACCATCGTGGCCATCGGCATGATCCGCAGCGCCGATGCGATGCCGGGGGGAACTTACCGAGTGACGTTGATGAACGGTCAGGAGCTGTCCGCAAGCCGTATTCACTCGCGAATTCTGCGCGAGCGGCTCCTGAGGCTTCATCCGATCTCGCCGAAGCGGCCGCTCTGATCGTCGATCATCACCTGCCGGAATCTCGCCGGGTGTGTTCAGGACGAACGGCACGTAGCGCGCGATTCTCTCGTTATGCGGATCGATGAGCAGCGGCGCCGCTCCGCTTCAACGAAAATCGAACCGACGATCTCCGAAATTCGCGGCGAAGAATCTAGCGTCACTTATTGAAAAATCATGGGGTCGCATCGCCGGAATCAGACGCGAACCCAGACACTCGCAATTTAGATTGGGAGTCGAGGTTCGCGTTACGTTGTTGAAGCGATTGGTGGAGCTGAACGGGCTCGAACCGTCGACCTCCTGAGTGTGATTTCCGCGTTTGTCTCGAGACATACGCGGACACTTCGAGATTCAATATTTTACCGCCGTCCGGACCTGTCGGGATTCAACTGGCGAATGCGAACTGGACGCGGAACTAGACACTTGCGTTTTGCAGATCCCCGCAGTTACGCGAGTCGCCCGAGACGGCAAAGCGCCATGTTCGGCCCGCGCAGCGGTTACGACGAAAAGAGAAAGCAGAATCTTGCGGAAGATCACGCCGCGCATTGTCGCTGAAGCCGCAACAGACGCCTGCCACGGACGCGCGAAGAATTTGTGCAGATTTCGAGATCAATCCTGCGTCACGCGAGCGACGACAAACGTGATGTCATCGCTCGGCGGCCGGGAGCCGCGAAACTGCGATGCCGCGGCTTCAAGGCGCTCGATGACCCGTTGAACATCCGGCGCGGCGGCCGCTTCGCGGAAGGCATTCGTGGCGCGTTCATAACCGAAGATCTGATCGGCCGCATCCAGGAGCTCCGCGAAGCCGTCGCTCGCGAACAAAAGCGTGTCGCCGCGGCAGAGCGGCGTCCGCCATTCTTCGTATCGGTGGGAAAGATGTCCGCCGAGCGGCAGGCCGCCGGCCACGGCCTCGTCGACCGATCCGCTCTTCGCGCGATAAATCAGAATCGGAGGCATCGCTGCCGAGGCAACCGTGAGCTCATGCGACGTGAGACGCGCGAGCGAGAGGCACATGCGCAGTCCGGGCAGATTCATCGCGCGCATCGCATCGTCACAGACAGTCAGCATCTCGCGCGGAGCGCCGTCCGGCGGCAGCCCGTTGAACAGAGCTTTTGCGGCCGTCACCACGATCCCCGACGCGAGCCCATGTCCGGTTGCGTCACCGAACGCAAGCAGCAGTGCGCCGTCTCCATCACACCGGACGTCGTAATAGTCACCACCGACTTCCGTCGCAGTCTGCGTCGAAGCGGCAATCTCGAGCCCGTGCACTTCCGGCAGGCGCACCGGCAGCATCGACAGTTGCAGCTCGCGCGCTTGGGCGAGCTCCTGCGTCTTCCGCGCGTTCTCGACCTGGATCACGCGCGACAATGCGACTCTGCGGGCGAGGTAGACCGACATTCCGACCGCCGACGAGAGAATCCCGAAGAGGTAGACCTCGCGGACGCCGCCGATCGCGCCGACGACACCGAAGTTGATCAGGATCTGCAGAACAATCGACAGGCAGAACAAGGCGAAACTGCCGAGGAAGATCGACGCCCCTTCGCGGTGTACGGTGCGCCCGCGAAGCTCGAGCCGCAGGACTTCGCCGACCACTGCGACGAAGTAGATCGTCCAGAAGTCCTGCGAGAGTTGCGGAACGGCGTACGACGCGGCGAATGCCGCTCCTCCCAGCGCGGCCAGCAGCCGCCAACTCTTCGGATATCGCTCAGTACGGACCGCGTAGTAGGTCAGCAGTCCGAAAAAGATGGCGACCGGCGGACCTCCCTCGTTGATCGTGTCGATCCACACCCGAAATTGATCTGTCGGAATGAACGCGCCGCCGAAGTCGTGAAGAAGAATCTCCGCGAAAACGATCATCTCGACCGCATAGAAGAGGTTTTCTCGCGCGCGCCGATCGAAACTGAAGAGCGCGAGGTGCAGCAGTGCAAGAAAAAACGGCAAGGCGATGATCGCACCCTGCACCGCAACGATCCACGAACCCAGCCGCGGCACTCCCCCCTGCAGTGCGTCGATCCACGACGCCGGCGCACGGACCGTCCCGGGTTGGTCGAGCGTGATCAGGAAGCCGAAGCCCGATGCGGGAAGGGGCGCCCCGCGCGGATAGACGTAGCGAACGGCGATGGTGTGGCTGTTGCCGTCGAATCGCACCACCGTCGTGTCTCGATGCTCGAAGGGAACGTCGATTGCGGATGCGCTGCGAAATGAGCTCAACACGAGCCTGCCGTCGAGATACACATCGGCGACTCCCGGCGCTTCCAGGCGGAGAGCGACCGGACGGTGCTGCAGCGCCGGATCGATCAGAAGATGACGGCGGAACCAGCCGACGCCCGGCCACTCAGCAGGTGCGAGATCAGCCGCCGGAATCTGCGGACGGACCGCACGCCAGCCGTCGTCATCGAATTGCGGCAACTCGCGACCTGCGCCGTCGCCCGGCGCGAATCGCCAGGCGAGCGCCAGGCTGATCCCACTGGGATCATTCAGATACGACGCGTGAATCCGCGACGGCTGCGGCTCCTGCGCGAACGCCGCTCCGGCGAGGAGGAAAGCGACGGAAACCGACAAGCGGCGCATTTGCGACATCCCATCGTAATGCGATTCCTAATGCGCACCTGTCGATACGAACGCGGCCGATCTTGAAGACGTGCTCGAACATCAGATGGCAATTCTGACCGCGCGGACCGCGGCGGCGTGGTGGCGGATCGCCTCGCCGGAGTGAGGGTCACCGCTCCAGTTCGAGACGGAACGCGGATCTGGGCACCTGATTCGTCCGTCGTAGACTGGCAGCGAACGGCGCGCCGCCGCGGCTGGTTCCGGCGCTGGCCCGGCGACTCTCGATCTGAGTCACTGCACCGGCGCGGCGAGCCTCGACGCGCGAGCGGCAAAGCGGAACGCGAATGAGCGGCGTCGAAAATCCGCCGAGGTGATGCGCTCCGATTGTGCGAAGTCGTTCTCCAGCATCTTCTCGACGCTTGATGTGAAGTCGCGATCGGCGACGGCAATCGTGAGCTCGAAATTGAGCCGGAACGATCGGTTGTCGAAATTCGCAGTGCCGATCGTGCACGCGTCGTCGTCGACGAGCGTCACCTTCTGGTGCATGAAGCCGCGCGGATACTGATAGAACGCCGCGCCCGCGGCCTCGAGCTCCTCGACGTACGTCCAGGTCGAAAGTGCCACCAGAGGATGGTTGTTGTGTTTCGGAACGAGGATGCGGACGTCTGCGCCGCGCAAAGCGGCCAGCTGCACGGCCGTAATGAACTGCTCGTCCGGCACGAAATACGGCGTGGCGATCCACAGCCGCGATCGCGCCGCGCTGATCATCGCCATGAAAAACAGCGTACACGTCTCGAAATCGTCGGCAGGGCCGCTCGGCAAGGCGAGAATTGTCCGGCGCGCTCCGCTCTCGGCCGGTCGCGGATCCCAGTCGAGCGAGAGCCGCTCGCCGGATGCGAAGTGCCAGTCCTCGAAAAAAGCGGCTTGCACCTCCTGCACGACCGGACCTTCGAGCTCCATGTGTGTGTCGCGCCAGAAACCGTACTTCGGATCGCGGCCGAGGTACTCGTCGCCGACATTGAGACCGCCGACCCACGCGCGCACTCCATCGGCGATCACAATCTTGCGATGATTACGAAAGTTGATCTGGAACCGTTTGAGTCCGCCGGCGGTGCGAAACGCGCGCACTTGAACACCGGCGTCGATCAAACGTTTGAGATACGTTCGCGGCAAGTGCATGCAGCCGACCGGGTCATACAACACGAAGACACGAACGCCGGCGCGCGCTCTCTCGATCAGACGATCCTCAAATTCGCGTCCGATGCGGTCGTCTCGAAAGATGAAGAACTGCGCCAGCACGTAGTTGCGTGCGCTGCGGATCCCGTCGAACATCGCCGCGAAGGAAGCGTCGCCGTCGATCAGAAGCTTTGCGTCGTTGCCCGTCGTGACCGGGAGCTTCGCCAGGCGTTCGAACGGCAGCTCCCATTTTGATTCCGACGCGGCGAGAAGGCCGCGATCCTCGAGCTGGCGCTGCGCGTTTCGCGCGATCTCGCTCGTCTGCAGCAATGACGCTCGCCGCTCGATGACGTAGCCGGCAAACTTGCTCGTTCCGAAAATCCAGTACAAGGGCAACGCGAGATAAGGGAAGCCGATCAGAGCAACGGCCCAGGCGATCGATCCCTGCGCCGTGCGCGCCTCCATCACCGCGCGGACGGCGCTCAAGAAGCCGAGGAGGTGAACCAGGGCGAGGACGATCGGTAGCAACAACACGCGAATTATCCGTCGCCGAATTCGGTGACGCGACCTGCGGGCCGCAACGCCGCGATGTACACGTGGGGCGCGTGCTCGGCAATGGTGTAGCGCGTCGCGTCGCGGCGCAGCAGCATGCGCGGCGCCTGGCGGAACTTGACCAGCTGCGCGATCGCTTTCTCCTGCAACTGCCACGCGCCGCCTTCGAAACGGTACTCGCGGCCAAAGTGTTCGAACGCTCCGTAGTCGGCCGGCGGAAGCGCGGGCACGACGTCGCGCGGCATCACATGACGAAAGATTCTCGCGGTCATCGCGCGCGCATCGTCGGTCAGCGGCGGCCGGCAAACCATCGGCTGACCGAACGTATACACGCTGCGGAGGCGATCGGACAGTCGATTCGTCGCAATCGATAACGCAAAGAGCACCGCCAGCGCGCCGCCGAGGCTGTGGCCGGTGACGTACAGGGCGTCGAAGGGGCGCTCGTTCAGCGCGTCGATCACGCCGAGTCGCGTCGCCGACAGATTCCGAGCGAAGCCGGCGTGGATCGAGTCCGATCCGATATCGGCGTCGCCGCGCCAATCGGTGAGGCTGCCCGGCGAAGTACCGCGATACGTCAGAATGGCCACTCGTCCGCACGCGCTCCGCATCAGGTAGGCGGTTGTGTCGATGTACATCGCGTCGACGAGCTCGGAGATGCTGACGATGTCATGACCAGCGAAGCCGGCACGGCTCATCATCATCGACATCGTGTCGATGTCCGCGTATGCGAAGCCGGCCGAAAGCGCGAGTATGTGCGCGACAGTCGCATTGCGCTCGGAACCGTTCGCCGAAAGCAACGCGTCAACGGGATCCGCGTAAACGGGAAACGGTGGCGAGCAGCGATCGCCTTTGCGCGTCTGTGTTTTCATGCGACGACCCTATTCTGCACGCGCCCATGCTGCTTCTCCTCGCCGCGACTGCGGACTCGCTGACGGAGCTCGCGAACAGTCTTTTACACGCCCAAAGAACGCGCTCATTGACTGACCGGAATGGCGACATCGAACGTCGTGCCTCTCCCGACCTCGCTTTCCACGGACACGCGGCCGCCGTGTGCGCGGACGATCTGGTAGACGACAGCCAAGCCGAGGCCCGATCCTTTCTTCTTCGTCGTGAACAGCGGCTCGAAAATGAGTTGCAGATTCTGCGGCGGGATTCCTTCGCCGGTGTCCGTGACTTTGATGTGCACGGCATCGGCTTCGGCAGTGGTGGCGATCTTCAACGTGCCTCCTGCCTTCGCCATCGCATCTTTCGCGTTCAGCATCAGATTGATGAGCACCTGCGAAAGCCTGCCCGGATCGGCGAGCACGGGCGGCGTCAACGACTCCTCAACATCGACGACGATGGTCCCCGGCAGCAGCGGCCTGACTTCATCGATCGTCTGACGGACGACCTCATCGGCGTTGACGGATCGGAGCTCCAGTTTCGGAGGCCGGCCGAATTCGCGAATATCCGACGTGATTTGCTTTCCGCGTGCGAGAGACGACGCCACGCCGTCGAGCGCCGGCCGGAGCTCCGCGTTGGCTGCGAGCTTTCTGCGCAGGACTTCGGAGTTGGACTGAATGCCCATCAGCACGTTGTTGAATTCGTGCGCCACTTGCGACGCGAGGCGTCCGAGGCTCGCGAAACGCTGCGAGTCGGCGATTTCCTCCTCCATCCGTTTGCGGTTGGTGCAATCGCGGAGGTTGAGGACCAGGCCCTGGATCTGCCGATGCGTCAGCAGGTTCGTGCCCGTCACTTCCATCGTCCGCCACGATCCGTTCTCATGCCGCACGCGAAACTCCTCGGGACCAAAGAATTTGCCCGTGAGGAGATCGTGTAGCGCGCGGTCGAAGCGGTCGCGATCGTGGGGATGAACGCGTTCGGCCAGCGATCGGTCGAGCCAGTCCGTCCAATGTCCGCCGAGGTGTCCCTCCACGGACCCGCTCAAATATTCAATGGTCCCGGCCGCGCTCACGATGGCAATGACGTCGCCCATGTTTTCGGTGAGCGCGCGAAAGTATTCTTCGCGTTCCGCGAGCTTGCGCGTCAATTCGAGGTGCGCACCGATTTCGATTCCGACGCCGATGAGAATGCGGCCGCTGTCGATATCCGCCTCCGAGCCGTGAATCTCAGCGTCGAGCAGCGTACCGTCGCGACGGCGAACGGTGATTATGTAGCGGATCTCAGGCAGCGTTCCGGCCGCGCGCCGGCGGAGGATTTCCTCGACGACTCGGCGCTGGCCGCTCGGGATGATTGCCGTCGCCGATTGAAACGCGAGGATTTCCTCTTTCGTGTAGCCGAGCGCTTCGGCGAATTTCGGGTTGACGTAGATGAAGCGATCGTCGCGAATCGCGTAGATCGCGATTGGTAAATGTTCAATGACCGCTTCTGCAATCGAAACCATGTTCGGTCATACCTTTTCGCGGCAGAACAGGCCGGGGGAGTGCCGGCCTGTTCTGCGTCTTGTTTGGCTTCACACCGTACCTTTCGCAAACTTGCTGACGTCGTGATGAATCGTCGCGCTAACGACGATGCGCGTGATTCCGTTGACGAGCACGCCGACTCCCACGAGAGTGCCGATTGCCCACAGGGAGCTCGTCGGCCACGAGGCGAGGATCATCACACCAAGAGCCAGGCTGCAGATCGCATCGAACAGGAACCATCCCCAGCCGGTGAGAGGCTTCACCTCAAACGCGGTGACCGCTTCGAGAATCGACTGGAACAGCAGCAGCGCGCCTAACGTGATGGTCAGTGCGGCCGTCCCTGCGATCGGGAAGAATGCCAGCGCAACGCCGGTCGCGAGGTAAACAATGCCGAGCAGGATCTTGAGAAAGAAATTGCCGGCAGTCGTCGACGTGAACGCAAACACGAACTGGGCGACGCCGACGAAGATGAACGACCAGCCGACAAAGAGCGTCGTAATGGTCGACGTGGCGAACGGATACAGGATCATGATGATGCCGATCGCCGCGGTGAGAACTCCCATGAAGACACTCCACGCGGAGCTCTTGGAAACGTCTTGTGTGAATGAATTCGTAGTCATTTGCATTCTCCTTTTTGTCAGACCTGGGTGTTCGCCAGATTGCGCAGCGCTTTGCCCGCCGCGGCGGCGTTCTTCTTCAGGATCTGTTTCTTTGCCGCCTGCTGCTTCTTGAACGCTTCGTTCTTGTCTTTGGCTTTCTGCTTCTGAATCTGAATCTTCGTCTCGAGGAGGCTGACCTTCTGCTGGAGCTTCGCCTTGCGGTCCGCGTTCGCCTTGGCGGCTTCGGCCTTCATTTGATCGACGTCGGCCTTCATCGCGGCGATTTCCTCATCATCGGATCGCTGCTGCACTTCAGACAGCGCGCGGCGAAACACGGTGCCGCCGATCTCTTCCATGCGCGTGTCGAGCGGCGTGGTCCACTCTTCATCGATTTCGGCAATGAGCGCCGCTTTCTTCGGCGCGAGTGCCTTGCTGACGTCCTCGATGAAGTCTTCGCCGACGCGGACACTGTCGAGATCAAACGCGCTTCCAATGGCCAGTCCGGACGTTGCTCCGACCAGCGCCGCCGCCGGGCCGCCTAACAGCGCGACCAGGCCGCCGACCGTCGTGCCGAGCACGGTTCCGAGAGGTCCCGGCTCGTTGACGTCTTTAACCGCAACGGTGCCATCCGCACTCTTCGTCACGACGGCGTTGGCGTACAGCGTGATGCTCCCTTCGCCGTCGAGGCGCTGCAGCGCTTTCTTCCCTTCGTAGGCTTTCTTTTCCGAGTCAAATACCACCACCAGAGTACGTTCCATGTTTCGTTTCTCCTTTTTTGTTTGTTGTTGGCCGGTCACAGCACCGGCGTATTTGCGAGGTCGCGGATCGCGCGACCGGTTGCGATTGCGTTTTTTTTGAGGATTGCCCGTTTGATGCGGCGCTGCTTCTCCGCGGTGTCGTAGCGCCGGTCCGACTCTTCGATGCGCGCCAGAATGCGCGCGTCGAGTCGGTCGATTTTTTCCTGGAGCTTCGCTTTGCGATCTGATCTCTCCTGTGCCAGTTCTGCTTTGAACTGAGCGAGATCGGCTTTCATCGCCGCGAGGTCCTCTTCGAAAGGGTCGTGACGCGAAGCGGTCACCGCACGGCGGTTCACAATTCCGCCCACCGCTTCGAGACGCGCATCGACGGCTCCCGTCGACTCCTCGTCGATTTCCGCGGCAAGAGCGACTTTGTTTGGCGCGAGAAGACGCGCGACGTCGTCGACAAAATCGGCACCCACGAGCGCAACGTCGAGATCTGCAAGACTTCCCAGCGTCGCGCCCGAAAGGGCGCCGACGGCGAGGCCTGTCGGCCCGCCTAACAGACCGATGAGACTTCCCAGCGCCGTTCCGACCAGCGTTCCGGTCGGAAAGACTTCTTCGGTCTCCAGGAGCGTCGCTGTCCCGTCCGCGTGCTTCAGAAAGAGTGCATCCGCGTAGAGCGTGATCACGCCTTCGCGATCGAGATCTTCGAGCGCCTGCCTGCCTCGAAGCGCTTCGGCCTCGTTGTCGAAGACGGCTACCAGCATTCGATCCATGGTTCACCTCCTTTGCGAAAAAATTCAGGACAACTGATCGTCCTAAGGGCAACGGCGGTGCCACAGTCAATACGCTGAATTAAAAAGACTTATGCCTCGCATACCGTGCCGAATCTCGTCAAATGACGAGTTTCGCCACCGGCACAGACACAGAAGGCAGAAGGATGACGGCAGAAGGATGAAAAGCAGAAGGCAGAAGGAAATGCAGACGAATACTTCTGCCTTCGGCCTTATTTGTACTGATGTTTGCTGATGCGAAGCGAACGAATGCGCGATTCGAGAGTCGAGCGCGGAATGCCGAGTTTCGCCGCGGCGCCGTTGCGACCCGCAACGCGACCGCGCGAGTCGGCGAGCGCTTTTTCGATCATCTCTTTCTCTTCGCCGAACGTTGGCCGGCCGAGACCTCGTCCACCTGTCGTGTCGCGTCCGGGACGTTTCTGCAGCCACGTCTCATCAATCGACAGCGTGTCGCCATCGGAGAGGATCACCGCCCGCTGAATGACGTTCTGCAATTCGCGCACGTTGCCGGGCCACGCGTAGTCGCGGAGCAGGTCCATCGTCCTGCGGCTGATACTGAGAATCTTCTTCCCGGCCTGCGTCGCGTACCGCTCCGTCAAATACTGCACGAGCAGCGGAATGTCCTCGGCGCGATCGCGAAGCGGCGGGACGTGAATCGGAAAGACGCTCAGGCGATAGTAAAGATCGCGGCGGAACGAGCCCTCAACGATGGCTTTGTCGAGATCGCGGTTTGTCGCCGCGATCACGCGCACGTCGACCGGAATCATCTTCGTCCCGCCGACGCGCTCGAACGTGCGTTCCTGCAAAACGCGCAACAGCGCGATCTGCGTCTCCTGCGGCAGCTCGCCAACCTCATCGAGAAAGATCGTTCCACCCTCGGCGAGCTCGAACCGCCCGAGGTGCCGCTGCACCGCGCCGGTGAACGCGCCCTTCTCATACCCGAACAGCTCCGACATGATGAGCGTCGGGGCGATCGCCCCGCAATTCACCGAGATGAACGGCCGCGACGCGCGCGGCGAGCGCCGATGGATCGCGCGGGCGACGAGCTCTTTACCCGTGCCAGTCTCACCGGTGATCAGCACCGTCGAATCTGTTGCGGCGACTTTGCCGACCAGGACCAGAACGCGGCGTAGCGCCGCAGACGATCCGACGATCTCCTCGAACATCGAGACCTGGCTGATTTCGTCGCGCAGGGCGATATTTTCGTGGTGCAGCTGATCCTTCAGTTTACGCAGCTCGTCCTCAGCGCGTTTGCGATCGTCGATGTCGATCAGCGTCCCATACCACTTCACGATCGCACCAGTCCGATCGCGCCGCGGAACGGCGCGCGAGAGGAACCAGCGGTACTCCCCTGCTGCGTTGAGCCCGCGCATCTCTCCTTCGTAGACATGTCCGGTGGCTGCGCTCTCGCGCCAGCTGCTGATCGCGCGCTCCACATCGTCGGGATGGAGACGCTTCACCCAAGCCGAGCCGAGGACGTCCTCCTGCCGGTCGCCGACGTGGTCTAACCAGCTTTGCGAAATGAAGTCGAGCGCGCCGTCCGGCTTCGCCGTCCAGACGTACGCCGGAATCGTCTCGATGATCGTCCGCAGCTCGCGTTCGGCTTCCCTGCGATCCTCGATGTCGACACTCGATCCGAACCAACGAATGACATTCCCGGATCCATCGCGGAGCGGCAGAGTGCGGTGCAACATCGCACGCCACTGGCCATCGGCACGGCGCACGCGGGCTTCGCACTCGAACGGTTCGCCGGTCGCGACCGACTCACGCCACACGCGAACAACCTCTTCTGCGTCGTCGGCGTGGACGAAATCCGTCCAGCCCCATCCGGTTACCTTTTCGAGTGCAACGCCGAGATACTCCAGCCACGGTTTGTTGAAGTAGTCGAGGTATCCGTCGGCACGCCCGCTGTGGATCAATGCCGGCGTCGAGTCGATGACCAGGCGGTAATCGATACTCTGCTGCTTTGCCATCGTCGGAGAGAGCGTTAGGAAGAATCTGTCACCACCCGTATCAAAGGGCAGCCGCGAAGCGTGCTTCGTCACATTGACAGTCTTTAAGCGTCGGACAAACGCCCGGCAAGTACGACGCGCACAAGAAAGCGAGGCTTCAAGTCACAACGCGCGGTGACTACGCGGCGCTTGGGGTCGTCAGCTTGGCGGTCTTGAGCGCCGGGGTGCGCGTCAGACCGGTCGCAGCCAGGACCTCCTCATCACTCAACGTCTCTTTTGCCAGAAGTGCCTCGGCGAGCGCGTCGAGCTGCTTGCGATGTTTGCGCAGAAGCGACGCGGCCGCCGTGTGACTCTCATCGAGCAGACGCATGACTTCCTCATCGACGGCGCGCGCCGTCGCTTCACTACACATCCGTTCGCCGTAACCGGCTGGAACGCGGAGGTAGGGGTTCTCGCGCGGCGCAAGCTGCACGGCGCCGAGGGAACTGTTCATGCCCCAACGCGCGACCATGTCGCGAGCGAGCTGCGTTGCCTGCACGATGTCATTTTCCGCGCCGGTCGTCTTCGTGCCGTAGACGATTTCCTCCGCCGCGCGCCCTCCGAGCATTCCGACCAGTCGTGCGCGCAGATAGTCTTCTGGATAGTTGTAGCGATCGCTGGCCGGCCGCTGGTACGTCACGCCGAGCGATTCTCCGCGCGGCACGATCGACACCCGTTGAACCGGATCGGCACCCGGCACGACGAGTCCCAGAATTGCGTGACCGCCTTCGTGATAGGCGATGCGTTCTTTGTCGTCGCGCGTCAGAAGCAGAGGGCGCTCCGGACCGAGGACGATTTTCTCCAGCGCATCGAAAAAGTCTTTCTTCGTCACCGCGTTCTCATTGCGGCGTGCAGCCAGGAGAGCCGCTTCGTTGACGAGATTGCGCAAGTCTGCGCCGGACAGTCCCGGCGTTGCCGCGGCGACCTCCTCCAGGTTCGCATCCGGCGCGAGTGGGACTTTGCGGGTGTGGACCTCGAGGATCGCCTTGCGTCCGGCCCTGTCGGGCAGATTGACGACCACGCGTCGATCGAAACGGCCCGCGCGCAGCAGCGCGCGATCGAGCAGGTCGGGTTGGTTCGTTGCCCCGATGACGATGATTCCTTCACGCGTGGAGAATCCATCCATCTCGGTCAGAATCTGATTCAGCGTCTGCTCCTGCTCGCTCGCTCCGCCGAATGCGTATGCGCCGCGTGCCCGGCCGATTGAATCCAACTCGTCGATGAAGATGATCGCGGGCGCACTCTCGCGCGCCTGCTTGAACAGGTCGCGGACGCGCGCAGCACCGACGCCGACGATCATCTCGACGAATTCCGATCCGCTCATCGAGAAGAACGGAACACCCGCTTCTCCGGCAACGGCACGCGCCAGCAGAGTCTTGCCGGTTCCGGGCGCGCCGACGAGCAGCACGCCTTTCGGCGCGGTCCCGCCGAGGCGGGTGTACTTCGCGGGATCTTTGAGGAAATCGACGACTTCCACCAGCTCGGCTTTCGCCTCATCGATGCCGGCGACGTCGGCGAAGGTGACTTTCTCTTTCGTCTGATCGAATCTTCGCGCCCCGCTCTTGCCCATCGATCCGGTGAGGAGATTGCTGATGTTGCCGCCCTGCTTTGCCGCTTGCCGCGACAGCCAGACCCAGAGGACGATCATCAGCAAGCCCGGACCGAAGCTGTAGAGGAACATCGCGAGCGGTCCCACGCCCTTGTTCTGCTCGGCGCTGATCTCGACTCCGTTGTCGACCAGAAGCTTTTCCAAGCCGGGATCGAACGATGGCAGCGTGGTGGAGAAGTCGGTGACCTGTCGCTTCTCGCTTCCGTAGACGATCGGTTTCACGAAGTGGCCGCTGACCGCGGTTTCTTTCGCGTTGATCCTGGCGACGTTCTTCCGGACAACCTGCTCCTTGAAAACGGTGTACGGAATCTTCACCGGCTCGTTTGGCGCCGGAGCGAACGCGCGAACGATCACGTAATTGAGAACGAGAACGACGATGAACGCGAGCCATGCGCTGCGCGACAGAGCGGGCGAAGATTTCTTTTTGTTGTCGGTCATGCGGTGATCCTTTGCAGTACGCGCTCGAACCAGATGCGCAGCTTTGCCCGCGCTTCCGAGATGCGCGCGCAGACCAGATGGTCGCGCGCGCGGTCCCACTCGGTCGGATGCGTCTTCGCCCGCTCGGTGGCGTCTTCAAACTCGTCGCGGAGGATTTCGATCGTGCGTCGTGATCCCGCGATGCGTTCCGGCATGTTGGTGTGCCGCAGGCCGGCGATGTGGTCCTGCGCGCGCTGCAGCGCGGCGTCGAAGCCGGAGAGTCTCTCCGTTTCCGCTTCGGCCTCTCGCTCCGCAGCGCGCGCCTCCAACAGATCGACCGTCGCGTCATCCGCGTTGTGTTTCATCACTCCGTCCCCGTTGTCGTCCGGTGAATCTCCGCTTCCCAAACTTCCTGCGCCGCATTGGCCGCATTGCTGTCACCTCACGTCACGCATGTCCTTTGGCAAAGCCGCTGACGTCGTGATGAATCGTCGTCGACACGATGACGCGAGTGATGCCGTTCACGAGAACGCCGCAGCCGACGAGAGTGCCGATGACCCATTGGGAGTTGGACGGCCACTTCGCCAGGATCAACCCGCCGAACAGAAGACTCAGGATGGAATC
>DATIZY010000288.1:0-5265 GCA_035516895.1 Thermoanaerobaculia bacterium
GCGTCATCGCTGTATCTCATCGAAGGACGCGGCCGCGCGCTCGTTCCGGTCGCGGCGAACACGCAGTTCCAGGTCGTCGGCGTGGACGAGGGCACCGGACTCGAGTCGTTCCGCAAGCTCTACGATCCGCTCGCGCAGGGGGATCCGCTCGCCGCGATCGCGCTGCCTTCGCCGGTCGAAAATCAGATCGGGCCGTATCCGGTGTTCACATCTCCCGCGCGAATCGAGACTCTCGACCTTCCGGCGGACGGTGTCGACCTCACCTCGGTCCGCAACGTCGACGTGAAGCTCGACAACGGAAGTGTGATGTTGCGTCCGAGCTCCACTCCGTTGCCGGCCGGCAGCCGCGTCGAGGTACTCAATGTCATGACCGGCGATCTGCAGGTGTCGTCGGATTTCACCGGCAGCGCGTCGATTCGCATGCGCGCATCGATTGGCGATCGCCTGCTGATCATCATCGCGGAGACGGACGTCGATGCGACCGAGCCCGTCTCGATCGTCTTCAATAAGCCGATCTACATCAATGGTGACGCCGACGCGTATCTCCACAGCGCTCGGCTGATCTCGCTCCTCTCGCGCGACGCGGGAGCCAATACGAGCTTCGCCGACGTCACGAACCAGGTGACGTTCGCGACCGATTCGGGCAATCGGCGCATCACGATTCAAACGGCCAATCCGCTGCAGCTCGGGAAGGACTACCGGCTCGTCGTCAGCCGGAACATCGGCGACACGGCAGGGGAGGGCGGCACCCCTGATCTTCGGCTCGGGCAGAGGCGCGTCAACGGCACGGTCGGCCCGCAGCTGAGCGATGACCTGCACATCGACTTTTCAACGCGCACGCCCGGCGGGCGCATCGCCTCGTTCAATCTCGCCCAGGGCAGCGTGCGCGATCTCGCGCTCAACGGAAACATCGCGCTCGTCGCCGCGCTCGATGGCGGATTGCAGGCGTTCGACATCTCCGATCCGGCGGCGCTCTCCGATCCCGAGACATCGCGGCCGATCGCCACCGTGCCTGCTGCGGCGACCGAATTCTGGGCCGTCGCCAGCGATCGCCACGGCAGGATCTACACGACCGGCCTAACAAGCACGTTCGGTGTTCTCCGCACGTATCGGCTCTCCGATTTCATTTCCGCGTCGCAGGGCACCGTCACGCGTCAGGTCGGAGCGGCGACGGTCTCGTGGCGCCCCGGCATCAACGCCAACATTCCAATCGGAACCGAGATTGTTCTTAGCGACCGACCGGAAGCCACGCCGCGCAAGCTGCAGATCGTGCTGCAGGACAGCGGAGATGATTTCGCGTACGGCCGCGACGCTTTGGTCTCTGCGTTTTCCGGCAATGCCGCGGACATTGGCGGCGGTTTCCAGCGCCTCGCCATCCGCATTCCGGGCGATCGAAGCAGTCCATATCAAACGCAGCGCGTCACGGTCGAGAATCGAACTCTCGATCTGCGGTGGTCGGTTGATGTCGCCAGAAACGACAGCGCGACGATCGACAACATCGTCGCGCGCGCCGAAGATCAGATCTACGTTATCCGCAATCTGCGCACTTACGGCGTCGTCACGCTGTTCGGGTACGGCGTCAGCGTCTTCGATCTGAATGCGGTCGAATCGAACGATTTCCATCCGGCGGAGCAGAACTACGTTGCGCTGCAGGAGCAGATCGCCACGTCGAACGGTTCCGATCCGACGGCGCCAACCGTCGCTTGCGATCCGGCGGAGAGCGCTGCCACCGGCACGGCGTGTCCGATTCGCGACCTCACGTTCTCGCCCGAGGCGTTGATGCAAGGCAGCGATGCCCTGACGGTGTTCGCACTCGACGCGAATCGCGGCATCCTCGATTTGAATCTCGTTCCGCCCGCGACGCTCAAGCCTGCCGGCGGCGGCCTGACGCTCGCCACATCGGCCATCGATCAGCCGCGCCTTCACACGCTTCGCAATCTCTACCGCGATGCGTCCGGCGGCCGGCAGCCGTTCGCGCATTTCACTTCGATCGCCGCCTACAAAAACTACGCGCTCGTCGCTTCGAATCAGTTCGGTCTGCTCGTCGTCGACCTGAGCAGCGGCGCGTTAGGCTGGGATTCGCTTGTCGACGTCGTCTGGATTCCTGCGGGCGCGTACTCCGTTCGCGTGATGCCGGACGACGACACGGCCGTCGTCGTCGACGGCGCCGGGCGCGTGCTGCTCGTCGACTTGAAATCGATCGACGAATCGCAGCAAGTCGCGCCGTTGCCGCAATGCCGCGATGCCAATTGCACCGCGGAACTCTTCCCGATTCCGAAGAAGGCGTTGCAGTCGCCGGCCGCACCGCCTCCCGACGCCGACTGGACGGAAGTCGGTGCGGACGACCCGCGCATCATCTGGAAATCGGCGCCGCATCTGGTGAATGGAACGCTACCGCCGCTGATCGATCCGGCGACCGGCTTCCTCTTCGCCGGAGATGTCGGAACGCCGGCGATGAGCGTGATTGCCGCCGCCGATCCGAAACTGCGCGTGGTCATCAACGACGGCACGACGTTTGGTGAGACGACAGGTCTCGTTCCTTTGGGTATCGCGCCTCCGGAGAACGTGCTCACCGGCCCCGATGGTTCGCTGGCGGCATTCCGCATCGAGACAACGCTGCCGGCGGGAATCGTCCCGCCGCGGTTTGCGATCGACAACGAGCTCGCGCCCGACGAGCTCGCGCCCGATTCGCCGCCCGCCCTGCCACCCTCGCATCTGCGCGGCTCGCGCGCCGTGATGCTGTCGCGTGCACTGCCGGCGAGCGTGCTCGCGCAATTCCCCGCATTGCGCCTTCAGCGCGGCGCCACTCGTTACGTGTCGCCGTGGATGATCGCGCTTGCCGATCCGCGCGCGTCGAAGCAGTACATATGGCCCGCCGGCGCGGACAAAACGACAGCGGGTTGCTACTCCTGCGAGCGCCCGCAGTTCCTGCAGAACGATTCGACTGTCGTCGAGCTGTACGCCAACGGACGATCGATCGTCATTCACCCCGATGCGGCGACATTCACGGGAGCGTACGACTATCTCAACAAGAGCCACCGCCTCACAGCGCGCCTCGCGTCATATCCCGCGGATACCGTCCGTTCGACAAACGTGCTCAGCGCGGCACAACAACCGCCGCTTGCCGCCGGCGCGCTGCAAAGCTCCGTCCTGTTGCATTCGGGCGAGCTCGTCGAGCAATCGACCGACCTCGACGCCGGCGGCAGGGCCGGATGGGATGTCGTGTTCGACCGCACCTACCGCTCCCGCACGTTAGGCGGCACCGCCCTCGGCCTCGGCTGGGATTCTTCGATCTTCCGCCGTTTGCGTGGGCTGCCGTCGGGCAACGTCGAATATCGCGACGGATCCGGCGAGGAATGGCTGTTCCTCAAGATCGCCGATGGATCCTACGCCGCTCCGGCCGGACTCTTTTTGAAGTTGACGAAACAGGATGCAGGCTGGGTGATGCTCGATCAGAAGCAGCGGATCACGACATTTGATTCGTACGGCCGCCTTCTGAGCGAATCCGATACGTTCTTCGACGGCACCGGCGGCGGCAACATCATTCATTACATTTACGATTCCAATGGCCGATTGAGCTCGATTGTGGATCCCGTCGGGCGCGTGTCGACGCTTTTCTATGCCTCCGACGGTTCATTGAAGACGATTACCGATTGGCGCAATCGCACAATCGATTATCACGTGAACGCACAAGGCCAGCTCGAAGCCGTCGATTTGCCGAGGACGAAGAACACGCAGTATTTCGAGTTCGATCATTCGTCGGATTCCACGCGCCCGACGGTGACCTACAAGTACATCCAGCCCTCGTCTTCCGATTACAGCGCGACGCTGGAGCTCGCCACGAATCTGAAGTCAGTTCAAGAGCCCGGCGACACCACGCCGCGCGTGACGTTCGATTATTACGACAGCGGCAGTCAGCGCGACATGCTGCAGGACGAGAAGTGGGGAACGTTCGACAACGCGGAGGCCTCGTTCAGCTACACGATCGCATCGCCGGCAGATTCGGCGACGGAAGCGGTGGTCGTCGACGCGCTTCGTCAGCGCCGCACCTACTCCCTCAGCAACACCACGCGCAATGATTTCTCCGATCGTGTTCACACGCAGTCGATGGTCGAGAACGCGGTGCCGGTCTGGTCGGAGGCAGCATTCGGCGCGCTCCCCGCGGCCGTCCTGCCGTCATCCTTCAGCACAACGGATGTCGATCGGACGTTCATCTTCGGCTATGACACGCAAGGCGAACTGAAGACCATCGATAAATCCACGACTGCAGGCGCCGTGTCGACGACAACGTACGGGTACCTGGCGGCGGGCACTGTCGGGAACGTCCTGCAATCGAAGACGATCGCCTCACCCGTCAATGGCATGGCAGGCCTCGCGCAGACTTTCGACCATGAGCTCGGATTCCTCGAGGCCGTCACTTCCGACGGAGATCGCGTCGACACCCCAGAGGCGCATCGCGGCGCATTGAATCCGCAGGTGTCGGATGGCGGCGCAACCAGCGAAACGGACTACAGGATCGACGGTCTCGTCTCCGAATGGCACACGCTTCCACCCGCGGCTCCCGCGAGCGGAACGGGCGAGAAGTCCAGCGCGGGTTACTTCGACGCGAACGACGCCGAGCAGCATCGACGCGCGATGCCGAACAGGATCGCCGCGGGAGACGATCTTGTTACAACGATCGCTTATCCCGATGCCGACACCGAGGTTCGCGATGCGCCGCGCGGCGTGGAAACGCGTATCGAGTACGACGAGCTGCGGCGACCGATTCACATCACAGTGACCGGTCCCGGCGCGATCGCGCCCGAAGAGTCGTTTGCGTATGACGCGCGGGGACGGGTCGTACGTCATCGGCGTCGTCAGGGCGACAAGCGGCCGGAGGAACGTTTTGAATACGATGTCGTCGGCCGCCTGACACGATCTTCGCTCTATGACGGAGAGACCGAGGTCGAAACGACGCAGGATTCGTATGCGTTGCCCGACCGTCTTGTGACGACGACGCTACCGGCTGGCGGCCTCATTTTCACGAATCTCGATGGCCTCGGTCGCTCAATGGACCGCAGTACAGACCCGAAACATCCGTTCGCCACAATCACGGTAGAGCGGAGGCGCTATGACGCCGACGACAATGTTGTCTTTACAACCGATGGCCGCGATGCGACGGCGACGCGCTACGACGCGGCACATCGTGCGGTCGAAACGCTGCGCTCCGATTTGAGCCGCGTCGACACGAAGATCGACGGATGGGGTCGTCTGCGCGAATCGAAG
>DATIZY010000289.1:0-17954 GCA_035516895.1 Thermoanaerobaculia bacterium
GCTGAGGTGACTCAGCGCGCGCAACGACGCACGAAAGGCGAACGCTGCATGCCGCCCTTTCCGATCTACCGCGATGCGGCCGCCGAAATGCTCGCTGCACACGCCTCGTCCGACGCTTCGACGAGGCACCCGACGGTCGCGCACATCCTGTCCGTCGCGGCAGGTTATGCGTACGCGGAGATCGAGACGATGGCGAGGATGATGAGCCGCACGGGATTCGCCGAACACGCCACCGTCTCGGTTTCCGAAACGGTCGACGCGATGTACATCAACACCACGGCGTACCTCACGCAAAGCCGCTGCGGGCGCGTGGTGATCCTGAGCTATCGCGGTACTCCACCCGCGAGTCTCGTGACCTGGCTGGGCGATGCAGACGTCGGGTCGGAATCGATGCGCATCGGCGGCGATGTAGTGCCGGTGCATTCCGGGTTCTACCGAAACTTTCGCGCGACGCGGCTGGCGATTTTCGAGGAGCTGACGGCGGCGCTGCGCGGACGCTCTCTCGTCGATCCGAACAAGAAACTCGACTCCCCATTGCAAGCCCTCTACGTCACCGGTCACAGCCTCGGCGGCGCGCTCGCGGTGTTGTTCGCGTTGTCGCTGTGCGCTCCCGAACGTCGCGCGCTGGCCGATCGCCTGCGCGCGGTCTACACGTTCGGACAACCCATGACCGTCGGCGAGCCGTTGCCGGAGGCGGCGCGCGTCGTGTCCGCAAAAATCTTTCGTCACGTGCTCGCGCGCGACATCGTGCCGCTTCTCCCGCCGGCAGGGTGGGGAGTGTTCGCGCACATCGGTCGCGAATTCCGCTACGAAAACGGCGCGTGGCATCTTCAGAAGAACGTGGCTCAGCCGCTGAGCGTGCGCGAGATTCCCAGGGCGATGATGGCGGCGATCGCACCGGCGAAGCGCGCTGACACAGCGCAATACACCGCTGCCGTTCACCCTCCGCATCACTACATTTCGGCACTGCGGCCGCCCGGTCTCGTGACTGAGTTCGGTGACGAGTGAGGCGATGATGTTTCGCATTGCCCACATCTCCGATCTGCACGTGCTGTCGCGCACCGGCGCCGAGTGGCGTGCGATGCTCTTCAACAAGCGCATCACCGGCTACGCGAACACGCTTCTGCGGCGCGGACGCGTCCATCGCCGCGACTTCCTCATCGCCGTTCTGCAGGCGGCATCGAAAGAAGCGGATCACGTTGTCGTGACCGGCGACATCACAAACCTCGCGCTCGAGAGCGAGTATGACGATGCGCGCTCGCTGTTGAGCGGCGTGGCGCGCTCGGTTGAAGTGACGGTGGTGCCGGGGAATCACGACCTCTACCTTCCGCCGATTTTCCACGAGCGACATTTCGCGTACCACTTCGGCGATTTTCTGAAGAGCGATCTGCCGGAGCTCGCGCTCGATTTGCCGGCCGGTCCCTTCCCGAGTGTGAAGCTGAGGGGCCCCGTCGCGATCGTTGGCGTGTCGAGCGCTGTGCCCCGGCCGCCGTTCATCGCCTCGGGATTCGTCGGCGACAAACAACTCGATGCGCTCGTACGGATGCTGGCGCATCCGGAAGTCGCGCGGCGAACGGCGGTGATTCTGATCCACCATCCGCCTGTCGACGGCCGCAGCAGGATTGCGCAGATGCGCGACGGACTCGTCGACGGCGCCGCGTTCCGCCGCGCGCTCGCGCCGCTCGCTCGTGGTCTCGTCCTCTTCGGCCACGTCCACATGCGCGTGCGGTGCGTGCTTCCGACGCCGGCGGGTACGCTCGACGTCGTCGCCGCGAGCGGCGCGGCGCTCGACCATCCGAATGCGTCAGTCCGCGCCGGTTTCAATCTCTACGACATCGCCGGCGATGGCGCGATCGAACGCATCGGCGCGCGGGTCCTCGACGCCTCCGGGTCCGCTTTTGAAAATGCCTCGATCGCCGAACGAACGGAGTGCATATGAATTACCGCCGATTGCTGCTCATCGTCGAGCATGGAGCACCGGCTTCGGCCGGTCGCTTCACGGCTGAAGCCGGGGCTCCATCTGCCGATGTACGGAACACCGCCGCCGCGATCCGGCGTGTAGCACCGGATGCCGAGGAATTGGTGATCGTCGCGCATGTTCGGGACGCGCAGAAGGGCGAGGACATTCGACGCTCCGCCGCGGGCGCAGCGCGCACGATCGAGTTGAGACTCGTTTCTGCGCTCGACGCGAATGAGATATCCGCGCTCGGCCGCGAATCGCGCATCGATCTGATCGTGATCGGCCAGCCGACGCTCCGAGTCCTCGCCGTCGCCGGCGAAGTGCGGAAGCAGCTCGGCTTGCCGTTGTTGTACGCCGGATCGCACCCGGCGCGCGAAGGTTCGATTTCGAAGGTCGTCTGCGTCGCGTCAAGCGAGCGCGCGCTTCGTTCGGTCGACGCGTTCGTCCGCGAAGAAGGATCCTCCGATCTCCGGATCACGTTTGCGAGCGTCCCGACGCTTTCGCGAACCGACGCGGATCTGGTCGTTCTCCCACGATTCGGCGGTCCGCTGCTCGCGATGCAGTCGTGGCCGGCGCCGGTGCTCGTCCTTTCGCCGCTTGCTCCACCAGCCGTTGCGCTGCGGCGGCCGCTTGATGTACCGGATCTTGTCGACGACCGCGGCGTCCTTCGCGCGCGATTGCTCTTCGCCGCCTCGGTCGGGCGTCAGGAAGCCATTCCCGATCAGGACGTCGTGTTCGCGACCGGCGGCAAGCTCGTCAACGTCGTCGAGTCGCAGGCCGGCGAGGTGGAAATTGCAACCGATCCGGCCGTCGACCACTACGGCGTCTACCGCAAATCGGAGCCGGCGGTCGAGCAGGAAGTGCGGGTCATTCGTCCCGGCCTGCGGCCGCTGATTCTCTTCGACGCGAATCTTCCCACCGCCGCGTTCTCCACATTGGATTCAGCGGAACTTCTCGCCGTGCGCATGCGTCCGGTCCGCAGTTGCCGCATGATCCGAAGGAGTCTGCGCCGAGCAGGTCTCGCTGCCGTCGTCGTCGATGCGAGCGCGATTCTCGACGAGGGGAGTGCGCTCGACGTCGACGAAAACTTCGACGCGGTGCGGCTGGCACGCGTCGGCGCGCACATGCGCGCTGCCGGTTTTCCAGTCGTGGCGATCGTGCATGGCGATGGACCGGCCCCGTCCACGATCGGTTTCGCGGCGCTCGAGCCGGAGCAAATGAGCGACACTGGGAGCTGGGCGGTTGAGCCGCCCGCCGCGACGCGCATGGAGGCGGCAACGGGCGCCCCGCTCATCGCTGGAAATCGAATCGAGATCGAGCTCGACAACGCGAAGGCGCATCGCTGGCTGTTGGACGCGATTGCCCAGGCGAAGGAGCGCATTCATTTTCAGGTGTACATGGCGCTGGACGACGACGTCGGCACGCCCGTCGAAGCGGCGCTCGCTGCCGCGGCTGCGCGTGGTGTCACAGTCCGCGTCAACGTCGATTCGCTGCATGGACTCGAAGGCTCGTTCGGCCTGCGCAATCCGCTGCTCGAGCGGCTGCGGGCGCGGCCGGGTGTGGAACTGCGCGTCATCGATCCGATCACCAGCGCGCCTTCGCTGCAGCAGATCAAACAGCGCGATCACCGTAAGCTTCTGATCGTCGACGGCAAGCTCGCGCTTGTGGGCGGGCGCAATCTCTCGCACGAGTACTACGCCGGATTCGACGACGTGAAGCTGACGGCGCAATCCTTGTGGCGCGAGGTGCCGTGGCTCGATGCCGGCGCGCACGTCGAAGGTCCGATCGTGGCGGAGTTGGAGCGCGCATTCCTCGACGCGTGGACAGTGGCGGGAGGCGCGCCGTTCGAGATCGCCACCCCGCCGCCGGCCGGAACGGCCGCCGCGCGCGTCGTCGTGCATCATGGACTGCGCGACGCGCGCACGCTCGAAACGTACGTCGCTCTCATCGACGGCGCGACGTCGCACCTCAACGCGGTAAACGGGTTTCCGCTCGTGCTCGAGATCCAGCACGCGATGCTCCGGGCGATCCGGCGAGGCGTTCGTGTCCGCGTGCTGCTGGGGAACCTCACGCCGAACCACGATGGCACTCCGTTCAAAGGACCGTGGAGCGAAGCGCGCGTCGCGGCGACGGAGCTCGTGCACTCGCGCGTCGACGCCGTGGTCGCGGCCGGAGGCGAAGCGTACATCCTCGCTGTCCCTCAGAAACCGAATTGGCAGCCCGGCCTCGGCACGATTTACCCGCATGTGCACGCGAAGATGATCACGGTCGACGGGCGAATCGCGTCCGTCGGGAGCGCGAACCTCGATGTGACCGCCGGCTATTGGGAGAACGAGTTGATCGTCGTCGTCGAGGATGCGGCAATCGCGCGCGCGGTCGAGGCGCGCATCGATGAGCTGATCGGCGCGTCGAAGTGCGTCGACCGCAACGATCCGGCGTGGCAGCAGACCGCGCATCGCCGCGAATGGATGCGCCGCTGGCCCGGCGTGCTATCAATCTAGGCCATGAACAAACGCATCGCAGTCTCGCTGCTCATCGCGGCATCGCCAATGGGGTTGGCTGCCGGTACGATTTCCGATCTTCAGAAGCGATTGGAAACGTTTCCGGCGAAAGCGCCCTTTGCCGCATCGGCGAAGGTTCAGGTCAATGCGGCGGCGCAGGAGGACGCGAGCCGCGCGGGAGAAGGGGCTTTCGACATCGAATCGGGACCTGCCGGATTCACGATTCGCATTTCGCCGGAGACGCTCCTCGCGTCGGCGAATGAGGCGGCAGCGCAAAAACAGAACCCGAATGTTCCAACGCCGACGCGCACGGCGATGGTCGCCCTCACCGTATTCGACATCATGGATTCGGTCGACGCTGCGTCGATGCTCCTCGACGATCTGAGCGGCGCGACGCTCATCGACGAACAGAAAGGCGTGGTGCGCGTCAGAGTGAAGCCGAGCTTCGCGACGAAAAGCCGGTTCGTGAGTGAACCGAAAATCGAATTGAAGATCTGGATCGGCAGCGACGGCATTCCGATCGCCGCGGAGCGCGTCTCGAAGTATTCGGCTGGCATCGGCTTCGTGAGAGGAGAGAACACGCGGACCGAACGCTGGGACTTTGCCACCTTCGGCGATCGCCTCTACGCCACGCGCAATGAGCAGAATGAGGACGCCACAGCTGCCGGAAAGCACATCAAGAGCTCGCGCATCGTGACCTACGTGCGCAAGTGACGAGGCGCTGCAGCGGGGACCGTGACCGCTCTTGCGCCGTGATCGGATCCGCATCAAAGGCTGCGTCGAGGGAGCGCGCCATCTCCTGCTCGTACACGCCGGCACCATGCACGCGGAGTGTCTGCGCACCACGGCCCCGCATCCAAACCCGATACACTCGATTGATGCTCTCTGCGAGGAACGGCCAGGCCGTCTTTCGCGCCCGCGGAATCACGAAGATCTACCACATGGGGGAGGTCGATGTAACCGCTCTGCAGTCGGTCGATCTCGATCTCTTCGAAGGGGAGCTGGTCGTCCTGCTCGGACCATCCGGCAGCGGAAAATCGACGCTGCTCAACATCCTCGGCGGGCTCGATGTGCCGACCGCGGGCGATGTGTTCTATCGAGACCACGATCTGTCGGTCGATGACGATCGTGCTCTCACACGCTATCGGCGCGAGCACGTCGGCTTCGTGTTTCAGTTTTACAACCTCATTCCCAGCCTGACCGCACGCGAGAACGTCGCGCTCGTGACCGACATCGCGGAGAACCCGATGGATCCGGCGGAAGCACTCGCCCTCGTGGGGCTCTCGGAGCGGCTCGATCATTTTCCCGCACAACTTTCGGGCGGCGAACAGCAGCGGGTGGCCATCGCCCGTGCTGTCGCAAAACGGCCCGAAGTCCTGCTTTGCGATGAACCGACCGGAGCGCTCGACTACTCGACGGGCAAGGTCGTGCTCGAAGTGATTGCCTCGATCAACGAACGCCTCGGGACGACGACGGCGGTGATCACGCACAATGCGGCGATTGCCCGGATGGCCGACCGGATCGTGCGGCTGCGCTCCGGCCGGATCACCGAGGTCGAGCGGAATCCGAAGAAGGTCTCGCCGGCGGAACTGGATTGGTGAATGCGGGCCCTCGAGCGGAAGCTGCTGCGCGACGTCGTGCACCTCCGCGGTCAGCTCATCGCCGTTGCCCTGGTGGTCATGTGCGGCATCGCCATGTGGGTGACGATGCGCGGCGCCTATCACTCGCTCGTCCTTTCGCAACGCGTGTACTACGCGCAGGATCGATTCGCCGACGTGTTCGCGCATCTCGTGCGCGCGCCTCTGTCCGTCGCCACGGACGTTGAACGGGTTCCCGGCGTGACGGCCGTTCAGCCGCGAATCGTCTTCGACGTCACGCTCGACATCCCACGGCTGGCCGAACCGGCGACGGGCCGCCTGGTCTCGATCCCGGAAGACTCCCATCCTCGACTCAACGACGTCCACCTGCGCCAGGGACGCTGGATCGACGCCGGCAATCCGGCCGAAGTCATCATCAGCGAGGCATTGGCCACCGCCAACGGTCTGCGGCCCGGCGATTCGATTGGCGCCGTGCTCAACGGCCGTTGGCAACGCCTGCTGATCGTGGGCATCGGCCTTTCGCCGGAATTCGTGTACGAGATCCGTGAAGGGGACGTCTTTCCCGACAAGCGGCGCTTCGGCGTGATCTGGATCGGGAGGAAAGCCGTTCAGGATGCCTTTTCGATGTACGGGGCGTTCAACGACCTCGCCGTCTCGGTCGCGCCCGGAACATCCACCGCCGGAGTGATTGCGCGAATCGATGCGCTGCTCTCGCAGTACGGCGGGACGGGCGCATACGATCGCGAACAGCAGATTTCCAACCGCTTCCTCTCCGACGAGATCCGCGGCGATCGCGTCGGAGGCACGATTGTTCCGGCGATTTTCCTCGCTGTCGCCGCGTTTCTCATCCACATCGTCCTAACGCGGCTCGTGCAGACGCAGCGCGATCAGATCGCCGTGCTCAAAGCGTTCGGCTACACGAATCTCGACGTCGGCCTTCATTACCTCGGGATCGCGCTCGTGGCCGTGACCGCGGGATCGGTTCTCGGGATTCTGGTGGGCGTTCGCCTGGCGATGGCGCTTGCCACTCTTTACAAGGACTTCTTTCATTTTCCCGTCTTTCTGCTCGATCTCTCGCCGGCGCTTCTCTCGGAGGGCGTCATGATCAGCGCCGCGTCCGCCGCTCTCGGTGCAATTCTCGCGGTCGAATCCGCGGTCCGGCTGCCGCCGGCCGAGGCGATGCGGCCCGAAGCTCCGCCGAATTTTCATGCCGGCATCGTGGAGCGCAGCCGTCTGTTTCGATCGGCAACGCCGTCGACGCGCCTCGTGATTCGGAACATGCTGCGGAGGAAGGCGAAGTCGATGCTGTCGATCCTCGGCATCGCGCTCTCGGCGGCAATTCTCGTCGTGGGCCATTCGATGTTCGACTCCATCGACTCACTGATGGCCACGCAATTCGATCAGGCAGAGCGGGAAGACGTCAGCGTTCCCTTTCTGCTCGCGCGTTCGGGATCGGCGATCAATGACCTCCATCACCTCGACGGCGTTCTCGCCGTCGAGCCGTATCGCGCGGTGTCGGTGAAGATCGCCCACGACAACTACGAACGCCGGACGGGGCTCATCGGGCTTTCCGTTGGGGCCTCGCTGCACCGGGTCGTCGATCGTTATGGCCACGCCGTCACCATTTCGCCCGAGGGGATCGTGCTCAACAAGAAACTCGCGGAGATCCTGCACGTTCGCCAGGGCGATCGCGTTACGGTCTCCGTACTGGAGGGGATCCGTCCCGTCGCCGATCTTCCTGTGACTCAAGTGGTCGACGATCTGCTCGGAATTTCAGCGTATGCCAACGTCGATGTGGTTCGCCGGCTGATGGAGGAACAGGACTCCGTCTCCGGCGGATACCTCCAGGTCGATCCGCTTGCCCGCGCGAAGCTGTATGTCGATCTGAAGCAGGCGCCCGCAGTCGCCGGCGTCACGATCCGCGAGGCCATGATTCAGAGTTTCAAGGAGACGATCGCGGAGAGTCTGTCGATCACGAACATCTCCGGAATCATCTTCGCCTGCATCATCGCCGCGGGCGTGATCTACAACGGAGCGCGGATCGCGCTTTCGGAGCGGGGCCGCGAGCTGGCAACTCTCCGCGTGCTCGGCTTCACGCGTGCCGAGGTCGGGTGGATGCTGATTGCGGAGCAGGCGATCCTCACCGCGCTGGCCATACCGTTCGGCTTCGTACTGGGATATGGTTTGTGCAGTCTGCTCGCGCGCGCGTACGACTCGGAGGTCTATCGCCTGCCTCTGGTGATTTCGAGGCAGACATGGACGTTCGCCGTCGTCGTCGTCGTGCTGGCGGCAGTCGTATCCGCTCTCCTGGTCCTGAGGCGGATTCGCCAGCTCGACCTCGTCGAGGTGCTCAAGACCCGAGAGTGAGTTTCGTGAACGTGCAACGAAAAACCATCGTGTGGGCCGGCGGCGGCATCGCGCTGCTGGTCATCCTCGCGCTCGCACTCTGGCCGCGGGCGGTGAAGGTGGAGACGGCCACAGTGGTGCGCGGCCCGATGTCTGCGACGGTTCAGGACCGGGGCCAGACACGCGTCGTGGATCGCTATGTCATCTCGTCGCCGATCGCCGGCAATCTCGAACGGATCCCGTTCCAGGCGGGCGACGTCGTGAAGGCGGGGCAGGTGGTGGTGCGCATCACGCCCGCGAGTCTCACGCCGGTGGCGAACCAACAGGCGCGCGCGGCAGTGGCGCAGGCCGAGGCGGCGGTGACTCAGGCGGAGGCGAATGTCGGCCGGGCAGAGGCGCAGGAGCAGTTCGCCAGCAAAGAATACCGGCGCGTTTCGGCTCTTCATGCGCAGGGAATCGCCTCGCAATCGGACGTCGACTCCGCGCGTGCGAGCGATCAGACGGCCGTTCGCGACGCGCAGGCGGCGCGCGCCGCCGCGGCGCAGGCAAACGCAAATCTCGCATCGGCGCGAGCGGTGCTGCTCGCGCTGCATCCGGGAGCGGCGGGCATCGTGGAGCTTCGAGCGCCGGTTGACTCGCGAATCTTCACCATCCCGGAGCGGAGCGGCCGCGCCGTTGCCCCGGGCGAAGCGATCATGACCCTCGGCAACCCTCACGAAATCGAGGCGGTGATCGACTTGCTGTCGCAGGACGCGGTCAAGACGGCGGTCGGCGATCGCGCGTTCCTCATCGACTGGGGCGGTGATCATCCGCTGCCCGGCAGTGTGAAGAACGTCGAGGCTTCCGCATTCACGAAGATCTCCGCGTTGGGCATCGAAGAGCAGCGCGTTCACGTGATCGTGACGATTCCGGATCCACCGCCGACGCTCGGCGACGGCTACCGCGTGCAGGGCCGCATCGTCGTCTGGTCGTCACCCGCCGTGCTGCAGATCCCGATCGGAGCGCTGACCCGCTTCGGTGCGCGCTGGGGAACATTCGTGGTCGAGAACGGCCGCGCGCGAGCCCGTCAGCTCGAAATCGGACATCGCAACGATGAAGCGGCCGAGGTGCTTTCCGGACTTCGCGAAGACGAGCCGGTGATCGTTCACCCGAGCGACGAGATCGCCGACGGAGCGCGTGTATCGAAACAGTAGATTTCGCGTCACGCAGCACACTGTGCGGAAGCTCCTGATGTGCTTTCCGGCAGGCGCAAGTGAGGGCGAGGCGGCGGCCGGGTTGACAGAGGACCAATGGAATCCATTGCGCGCTGGCGAATGCGCGCGAACACGCGACGGGAAAGAGCTCGTGCTTACCGCGTGACGGGCGAGAATCGACGCTGGCTGCATCCTTCGGGGTCACGAACGAACACTCTTCACGATCTCGCCCAGTTTCCGGCACGCGGCGCTGATTTGATGCTCGGATCCTCCGCCGAATCCGATGACAAGGCCGCTTCTCCGATTTGAGCCGGCGTAACAATCGGAGAGTGGAAGCACATCGATGCCCGCGCTCGCTGCTTTCTTCACGACTTCGTGATCGTCGATGCCCTCCGGTAAGAAAGTGGAGATGTGCAGTCCGGCCTCGCAGTTGTGCGCATGCAGATCCGCATGCTCGCGCAGGTGCCGGACAAGAGCGTCCCGGCGGACCTGGTAGAGAGCGCGCATCCGCCGCAAATGTCGCGAGAAGTGCCCTTCCACCAGAAACTCCGTCAATACGATCTGGTCGAGGACCGGCGAAAACAGATCGATGGCTTCCCTGGCCTTGATGAAAGCGTCGATGAGCTCGTGCGGCACTACGACATAACCGATCCGCAACGACGGAAAGAGAACCTTGCTGAACGTGCCGAAGTAGATGACGCGGGCGGCCGCATCCGTTCCTTGCAGAGAACCGAGAGGACGGCTCGCGTAGCGATATTCGCTGTCGTAGTCGTCCTCGAGGATCCATGCACCGGCGCGGCGAGCCCACTCGAGGAGCTCCAGCCGGCGCGACGCCGCCATGGAAACGCCCAGCGGATACTGATGGGACGGAGTGACATAGACGACGCGCGCTCTCCTTTGCCGGCCGAGCGCCGCGACGTCGATCCCCTGGTCGTCGACTCTCACCGGAACGATCCGCGCTCCGCTTCGCGTCAGCGCATCGCGCGCACCGGCGTATCCCGGCTCCTCCATGCAGGCCACTCTGCCCGAACCCAATAACGTCGATGCGCTGATCTGAAGCGCCATCTGCGAGCCGGATACGATCAGGACTTGATCGGCGTCGCATTGAACGGCCCGCGCCGTCCGCAAATAGTCCGCGATGGCGACGCGCAGCGGTGCGTACCCGGCCGGATGTCCATACGCCATCTGCTGGGGCGTGAGCGCACGCACGTTCTTCGCGACGAGCCGCGACCACAGACGCAATGGAAAGCTGTCGAGTGCCGGAAGACTGACGCGCAACGCGCCGAGTCGATACCCATCCGTTGACCGCGCGGGCCGGCCCGCTTGCGGTCGCGGCGAGACGGGTGACGACGCGCCGACCTCCGCCAACTCATCAGGAATCGATTCATTGACGTAGCTTCCCGAACCCGCCCTGCCGACGATGTAACCCTCGTGAAGCAGTTGATCGAACGCATAGACGACAGGAAGACGGGAGATTCCGAGCTCGGCGGCCAGGCCGCGAGTGGAGGGGAGACGTTCGCCTGGACGCAGCCGGCCGGTCACGATCGAGGCTCGCACTCCGTCGTAAATCTGTTGATAGAACGGTTCAGCCGCCGAACGATCGAACGGAAAAGTGGCTATGCTGAAAGTGCGCATGTTGGTTATCGCAACAATACCATTGCTGGCATAGTCTCTTCACGCTCGCGATTCGCGCGACGAACGGAGAGACGGATGCGCATCCCTATCCCTCCTGGTGAAGAACATGCGAAAGATACAAACGATCGCCCTTGCCGCTGTCATCCTCTTCTCGCCTCTCGGACCTCTGGCAGCAGACGCGCCGGATCCCTATCCCTGCCGTGCACGGCACACCTTCGACTTCTGGGTCGGCGACTTCGCGGCGACGCCATGGGATAAGCCAGACGCACTGCCGACGGGCCGGTTGCACAACACGCGAGAGTATGACGGTTGTGTGATCGTCGAGCGCTGGACAGGGAGGAACTCGACGGGCATGAGCATGTCGTTCTACGACCCGAATCGCCGTGCGTGGCGGATGGTCTGGGTCAGCGACAACGGGACATCGGACGACCTGGAGGGTGAGTACCGCGATGGCGCGATGCGATTTCACGGCTGGGTGCTCAACTCCGCGGGCCGGCGCGTCCTCGTGACGAACGTGCTGGAGAAGGTGTCCGCGGACACGATCCGCCACGTTTACTCGGAGTCGGACGACGGCGGAAAGAGCTGGACGGTGAAGAGCGACGGGCGATTCTCTCGACAAAAAGAGTGAGAGGGGATGATTCGGACGTCGATCAGGAGCCTGTGCAGATGACAAGCGCTGAAATCGCTCCTGGAAGGCCGCCGCGCTGGCCGGGGCGATGCTGGCATGCCACGCGGAATGATCAAGGGGCCAGAAGTCCTCTGGTTCGCGCTCGCCGGACGAATCGGGACAACTCCAGAGGCCGTTAAGTCTCGTCCGCGTACGTCTCGAGACAAACGCCGAAATCGAGCTCAGGTGGTCGTCGGTTCGATCCCGATCCGCTCCACCAGATCGATCACAAGAGCCATTCGATGGGCAGCCGCGACGCGATCCGCACAACGCCGCGGCGCCAGATGCTCGTTCCCGGCTCGCTGTCATAACGCAAGCCGCCGTTCGACCAGTACATCTTCCCACTCTGCGCGACGTGTACTTCATACGCATTGATTGGAACCGTGGTGTCGAACGCGTGCCCGATTTCCTGCGCCAGCGGCGGGCTGTCGATCACAAATCCCATCTCCGTGTTGAGCCGCGCCGATCGCGGATCGAAGTTGAACGAGCCGACGAACACGCGCGAGCCGTCGACGGCGAATGTTTTCGCGTGCAGGCTCGCGCTCGAGCTGCCCAGCGGGCCGGCAGCAGTGCGTGGAATTCGCGCTGCGCGGCGCAGCTCGTACAGCGTCACTCCGGCGGCAAGCAGATCCCTGCGATGCTTTGCATAGCCCGCGTGCACCGCGGCGACGTCGGTCGCTTCGAGCGCATTCGTGAGAATTCGGATCTTCACGCCGTGCGCGCTCCATCGCCGGAACGCTTCGGTGCCCATCCTGCCGGGCACGAAATACGGCGACACGAGATCGACCTCGGTTTTCGGCTCGCCGAAGATGTGTGCCATCTGCTCGATCAGCAGCGACTTTCGCGCCGCGCGGCCGGCGGCTTTGGCGGGATCATCGCTGATCGTGTGCACCGCCGCCCACTCGAAGGCCAGCGTGTGATCGATGACGTGGTGCACGAACGGCAGCGTTTCAATCGCCGCGCGGTATTCGGCCGAGGCGTCGTGCTGAACGGTGCTCGACAGCTGCGATGTCACTTCCGCGATCCGCGCCGCCGTCGCCGGAGGAACGAGCCGGTCGAGCGGATAAGACGACTCGCTCGCCCAGTATCGATCGAATTGATTCGACACCTCGCGAACGACGGGCCCGATCGCCATGATGTCGAGGTCCGCGAACAGTGGACCGGCTTGGTTCGCGGCGAAATATTCGTCGCCGATATTGCGTCCTCCGACGATCGCCACCTGGTTGTCGGCCGTGAACGACTTGTTGTGCATGCGATGGTTCAGGCGCGAGAAATCGGTGAGGTATCCGAGCCAGCGCGGATTTCGAACGGAGAACGGATTGAAGAGACGCACCTCGACATTCGGGCCGGCATCGAGCACGGAAAGCATCGTGTCGAGGCCCGACGTGTCGTTGTCGTCGAGCAGCAGCCGGACGCGCACTCCGCGCTTCGCTGCATCGAGCAGTGCCTGGAACAACAACCTGCCGCTGATGTCGTCGTGCCAGATGTAGTACTGCAAGTCGAGCGACCGCTGTGCGGCTCGGGCGAGCAGCACGCGCGCGGCGAATGCGTTGCGAGCATCGCGCAGCGGATAGACGCCGCAGGTGGACGGATGCGCGGAAAGCATCGGCGCGACCGCGCGGCCGAGTCGAGTCGTCCCGGTATCGGTGAATGCAGACGACACGGTGCGATTGCCGAGCGGCGGCAGGCGTGTCACTCGCGCAGGACCTGATGCACGAACGCCACGGCAATCGCGCCTTCGCCGACTGCCGACGCCACTCGCTTCAGATTGCCGGCGCGCACATCGCCCACTGCGAAGACATGCGGCCGGTTGCACTCGAGCAGGTGAGGAGGCCGCGCGAGCGGCCATTGCGCAGCGTCGAGATCTTCGCGAGTCAGGTCGCGGCCCGTCCTGACGAATCCCGAAGCGTCCAGCGCGATGCAGCCCTGCAGCCACTTCGTTGCCGGAATCGCGCCCGTCATCACGAACAGATGCCGGATGTTCTCCGTCGACTCGATGCCGCTCGTGGTGCGGCAGCGGATGCGCTCCAGATGTTTTCCACCTTCGACCCCGACCACTTGACAGTTCGTCCGCAGCTCGATGTTCGGGGTGTCTTCGATGCGGCGGATCAGATAGCGCGACATCGTCGCGGCGAGTCCGTCGGAGCGCACCATCATGATCACCTTGCTCGCGTGCTCGGCGAGAAAGATCACGGCCTGGCCCGCGGAGTTGCCGCCGCCGACGACCATCACCGGCTCTCCCTTGCACAGCTGTGCCTCCATCGGCGTCGCGATGGAGTACACGCCGGCCCCGTTGAAGCCGGCCAGGTTCTCGACGGGCAGGCCGCGATAATGCGCCCCCGTCGCGATGATCACCGTCCGCGCGAAAACGCGAGCTCCGCCGTCGATTTCGAGCGCGTACGGCTTCCGATCGCAAACGAGCCGCGTCGCGCCGCGCGCGGTCATCAACTGCGCGCCGAATTTTTCCGCCTGGCTGTACGCGCGCGTTGCGAGCTCGAGGCCCGTGATGCCGGATGGAAATCCGAGATAGTTTTCGATGCGCATGCTGGAGCCCGCTTGTCCGCCGGGCGCGTCGGCTTCGATCGTCAGGACATCGAGGCCTTCGGACGCTGCGTAAACCGCGGCGGCGAGACCGGCCGGTCCGGCTCCGACGATCACCAGGTCGCGAACGTGGCCCTCACCGACGTCGATCGCTTCATTGAGGCCGAGGCAGTCGGCGAGCTCGCTGTTTGAGGGATTGCGCAACACGACTTCGCCGCGGCAGATCACGAGCGGGATCTCGTCCGCCGACACTTTGAAGTGGTCCAGCATTTCCTGCGAGGTGGGATCCTCGTCGAGATCGATGTAGGTGTGCGGATGGAAGTTGCGCGAGAGAAACTCGCGCAGCTCGAGCGTGCGAGGCGAGTATTTCGATCCGAGGACCAGCGCGTCGCCTGCGCCGCGGTCGAGGAGCAGCGCGCGGCGAAGAACAAAGGCGCGCATCAGAATCTCGCTCAGCTCCGCGTCGGTCTGAACGAGGCGAACGAGATCTTCGCGCGCGACTTCGATCACCTCTCCGGGTGCGGTGGCCCGGACCGTGACCAGCGGCCGCCGTCCGCTCAACAGATTGAGCTCGCCGGTGAATTGTCCGGGAGTGTGCCTGACGATGACCTGTTCGCCGTCGCGCGATGCCCGAACGCCTTCGATTTCGCCGCTGACGAGAACGACAAATGTGTATTTCGATTCACCGGCTTGGTAAAGGATGTCCCCGCGCTGAACGGCGCGTCGTTTCCCGTGCGCGGCGACGCGCGCCATCTGCTCCGCGGTGAGCGTGGGAAATGTCTGATCCCGGTTGATCGGTGCGTGGACGGGGATGGACGATGTCACATCAGTCAGCTTTCACGTGCGGCACGTCAGCGAAGGGTTGCGACCAAATCCGCGTTTGTTTGCCGCGAAATGATATCGGAGAGCGGCGGACCGTTGGTCCGGCATCGGACTGCTTCGCCGCGTGACGCCACTCTCGAGCGCCGCACAGCAGCCGCGAAATCTGAACGGACCGCCGTGCGGCGTCTCGGAGGATGCGGCCCGTGGGTGCGGTCTGCACGCCAAGTGTTCTATCTTATCGGCCATGCTTCGATTGAAGATTACCGCTGTCGCTTTCGCATTCCTCGTTACGCCGATCTATGCGCAGACGGACGCCGTCGCAGCGCGCGTCCAGCACATCCTGACCGAAGTGCCGCTCATCGACGGCCATAACGACTTGGCCGAGCAATACCAGGAGCGCGTGCTCGACCATCTCGCGCAGATCGATATCCGCAAGGATCAGAGCGCGCTGCAGCCTCCGTTGATGACCGACATCCCGCGGTTGCGGCGGGGCATGGTCGGCGGGCAGTTCTGGTCCGTCTACGTTCCGACCTCGCTCAAGGGAGCCGATGCGGTGCGCGCCGTTCTGAAGCAGATCGACGTCGTCTATCGCCTGGTCGAGCTCTATCCCGACACGTTCGAGCTTGCCCGCACTCCGGACGACGTCATGCGGATCCATCGCGAGGGCAAGATCGCGTCGATGATCGGAGTCGAAGGCGGCCACTCGATCGACGATTCGCTCGGTGTGCTCCGGATGCTCTACGACCTCGGCGGACGCTACATGACCCTGACGCACTTCGACAATACCCACTGGGCGGATTCGGCGACGGATGATCCGGCGCACAACGGCCTGACGGCGTTCGGCAAGCTGGTGGTCGCGGAGATGAATCGCCTCGGCATGCTCGTCGATCTCTCGCACGTCTCGGCGAAGACGATGAACGACGCGCTCGACGCCTCCGTCGCGCCGGTGATCTTCTCGCATTCCTCGGCGCGTGCGCTCGTCGATCACCCGCGCAACGTTCCCGACGACGTCCTGCGAAGGCTCCGCCAGAACGGCGGCGTGGTGATGGCCGCATGGGTCCCCGGCTTCGACTCGGAGAAAGTCCGCGAGCACGGAGCGGCGCGCGACGCCGAGCAGGCGCGCCTCAAGACGCTGTACATCGGGCAGCCGGAGAGAAGGAAGGAGGCGCTCGCGCAGTGGGACGCCGCGAACCCGGCGCCTCGCGCGACGGTGAAAGACGTAGCCGATGTCATCGATCATCTCGTGCAGGTCGCGGGGGTGACGCACGTCGGCATCGGCGCCGATCTCGACGGCATCGAGAGCACTCCGGAAGGGCTCGAGAGCGTGGCCGATTATCCGAAGCTCTTCGCGGAGCTCGTGCGCCGCGGCTACACCGACGAGCAGCTCGAGGGCATCGCGGGACTCAACGTGCTGCGCGTGATGCGCGAAGCGGAAGCGGTCGCCGCACGGCTGCAGAAGGAACGTCCGGCTTCCGACGCCCGCATCGAAGAAGTCGACGGCCCGGCCCACCGATGAACCGGCGGGAGTTTCTGCGAATCACCGCCGCAGCCGGCGCCGCGGCGTCCATTGCGCCATCGATCGCCGCGCAGGAAACCCGCTACTCGAAACGCGCCACGCGGCTCGTGTGGGAGTCGGGAGCGATCGACATGCTCAGCTCTCTCGGCATGCCGGTCGAGGGCGAAGGAAAAGAGAGCGACGCCGAAACGTTCTGGCTCTCACGGCCCGAAGGGTTCACTCCTCGCGACGATGTCCGCCACGCCGATTCGGGCATCCGCGTGTTCGCCCTCGGCGATCTCGTCACCGATTACGACGTGGCGATGATCTGGATGGCGAAGTGGAACGGCTTCATCGCTTCGAACAGCCGCTTTCTCGAACGGGTCGACGACACGCGCAAACTCGCGGAGCGCACGCGCACGACGAAGATCGGCATCATGCTCACGCTGCAGGACTCGAGTCACTTCCGCACCGCGGATGATGTCGCGCTCTTTTTCGGCCTCGGCCAGCGCGTTTCGCAGCTGACCTACAACGGGCCGAATCGCCTCGGCAGCGGCGCCTTTGCCGACGCCGACGTCCCTCTCACTCCGTTCGGGGCGGAGATCGTGAAACGGATGAACGAGGTCGGGATGGCGATCGACCTTTCGCACTGCGGCGATCGCACGACGCTCGATGCGCTCGCCGCCAGCCGCAAGCCGGTGCTCATCACGCATGCCGCCTGCCGCGCGCTGAATCCCGGCTATCCGCGCGCGAAAACCGACGAGATGATCCGCAAGATGGCCGCGACCGGCGGCGTAATGGGCATTCCCGTCCTCCGGTTCATGATCCGCGGAACGGAGCCGGTGAGCGTCGAAGACTTCCTCGATCACATCGATCACGTTGCGAAGCTGGTCGGCGTCGAGCACGTCGGAATCGGCAGCGACGAATCGCTGGAAACCGAGGACGCGATGCCGCTCGAATGGCGGCGGAAGCGCCTCGAGGGAGCGGACCCGAAGTATCACGTGCACACCGACGCGCAGTACCGCATCGCCATCGAGGGAATCGATCATCCTCAGCGCACATTCGACATCGCTGAGGGCCTCGTTCGTCGCGGCTATTCCGACGGCGACATTCGTCTGATCCTCGGCGGCAACTTCGCGCGCGCGCTCGGAGAGATCTGGCCGGCATGATTCGGATCCGCTACGCATTCGCTGCGG
>DATIZY010000290.1:0-30153 GCA_035516895.1 Thermoanaerobaculia bacterium
CCGCTACCCGCCACCCGCCACCCGCCACCCGCCACCCGCCACCCGCTACCCGCCACCCGCTCACTCCCGTACAATGTCCGGACTTCGGGGGCAACCCTCAAATGAAAAACTTCAATCTCGACGCCATCCTCGAGGCGATGCTGAAGATTTCGGATCGCGTCTCCGATCTGAATTTCTCCGTCGGCCGGCCGCCGCAGGTCGAAGTCGACGGGCAGCTGGTCGCGGTGAATTTCCCCGGACTCCCGCGGCTCACGCCGTACCAGACCGAGATCATCGCCATGCACATGCTACGCGGCGATCGCGAGCTGACGCGGACACTGATGGCCAACGGCTCGGTCGATCTGTCGTACTCGATCCCGCAAAAGACGCGCTTCCGCGTCAACATCTTCGCGCAGCGCGGGACGTACGCGATCGTCCTGCGCGTCATTCCGGACAGCATCCCGTCGCTCGAAGGATTGAAACTCCCGAAAGAGCTCTTCAATGTTCCGAAGCTGAAAAACGGAATCGTCCTCGTCACGGGTCCGACGGGTTCCGGAAAATCGACGACGCTCGCCGCGATCATCAATCAGCTGAACCTCGACTACGCGTACCACATCATCACGATCGAGGACCCGGTCGAGTACATGCACCGTCACATCAAATCGACGGTGAACCAGAGGGAAGTCGGTTCGGACACGAAGACGTTCGCCCTCGCGCTCCGCGCGGCGCTGCGTCAGGCGCCGAAGGTGATCCTCATCGGCGAGATGCGCGATGTCGAAACGATCGAGATCGCGATGGAAGCGGCCGAGACCGGCCACCTGGTTCTTTCCACGCTCCACACGATCGACGCCGCCAAGACGGTCGATCGCATCGTCGGCGTGTTCCCCAAGGACCAGGAACCCCAGGTCCGCACGCGGTTCGCACAGTCGTTTCGCTACGTCATCTCGCAGCGCCTTCTGCCGAAGAGCGGCGGAGGACGCGTGGCCGTGCTCGAGATTCTGAAATCGACGATGCGCACGCGCGACTACATCCTCAAAGGCGAGACCGAAGGGCGCTCGCTCACCGACGCGATGCACGACGGCCAGGTGGACGGCATGCAGACGTTCGATGACGAGCTCGAAAAGCTCTGGTCCGAGGGGACGATCACGCGTGAGGTGGCGCTGGCGTACGCGACGAATCCGACGAACCTCGCGCTCCGCCTGACGGATGATCAGGCTCCTCCGCCGAAGCAGAAGGAGAGCGAGGGCGAATCGATGCTGTCGATGCTCGAGTAACCGCCATGATCAAAATCGTCTGCACCTCGTGTCAGAAGCCGTTGTCGCTCGATGAGACGAAGCTTCCGATGAAGGAAGTGACCTTCCCCTGCCCGGCCTGCAAAGCGAAGCTGACGGTCGACCGGCGCACGCTCGAGAACCCCGCCGGAGCCGTGGCCGAGGGCCCGCAGGAGCACGAGGAAGAGGAAGGGTTCGGTGCGAAAGCGCTGATCGTCGGCAGCGACAACCCCGCGCTGCGTCAGGCTGCGAAGCTCGTCGGCTTCATGCCGATGTATGTCGCGAACCCGCAGCAGGCGCGCGACTACTATTTGCAGGAGTTTCCGCCGGTCGTCATTCTGAATCCGGCGCAGATCACCGCACCGCCGCTCGAGGCGATGCAGCCGATCATCGCGCTGACGCCGCTCGATCGGCGCAAATCATTTTTCATCCTCGTCGCCGAGAACCTGCGGACGCTCGACGGCAACGCCGCGTTCCTCTACGGCGTCAACCTCATCGTTTCGCAGAAGGACCTCGGCTCGTTTCAGCAGATCTTCCGCGAAGCGATGGGCTATCACGAACGGCTCTACAGCGCGATGAACGCCGTCGCGAAATCGCTGAGCCTGTGAAAAAAAAGGCGCCCCGCTCGGGGCGCCTTTTCCACCGATTTCGTGGATCGATTCGTTACTGCTGCTGAATGCCCTCGGGGTACTGAACGAAGGTACCGTTCGAATACACGATGTCGCAGTCGAAGTTGGTCGTCGCGCCGCCGCTGACGGCGTCAGAGGTCGCGTTCTTACCATACGAACGAATCGCGTAAACCTGCGCCGGCTTGGCGGTGTCGCCCCAGCTCTGGTCAGCCGCAAACTCCCAGTTGGTGCCCCAACCGTCTTTCTGCGGGAACGTCTTGACGTACGTCGGCGAGAGGTAGTCGGTGAGGTTCTGTGTCGTCACCGTGTTGCTCGGCATCGTGAAACCGGCCGCGTTGTATTTGTTGACGTCGGTCGCGCGCGCTTCCCACGCCGTCGCGATCGTACGCATGTCCGCCATCGTCCTCTTCTGCTTCGAGCGCTGCATTGCCGTCAGCAGGTTCGGAATCGCGATAGCAGCCAGGATGCCGATGATCGCCACGACGATCAGCAGCTCAATCAGGGTAAAACCACGTTGTTTCCTGCTCATCTAGATCCTCCTTGGGCGCTCCTTAACCGCAACGCATGTACCACGACGGCCGAGTTGCTAAGTATTGGAAATGCGATACTTACGGTGCGTATCGTTTCGTGTGCTGACGCAAACTGGCGGTTTTGCCTGAAATCGATTGACAAAATGCGTCAGCGACCACTGCCGTCCGCATAGTCCGAAACCAGCCGCCGCATCAGGCCGAGCCCTTCCATGTACCAGTCGAGCCGGATGCGCTCGTTCACGCCATGAATACCGAGCGCCTGGAAGTAGTCCACCTTGAATGCGAGTCCATAGCACGTGATCCCGCGCTGCCGAAGAAAGCGCGAGTCATTTCCAGAGCCGGCGAGGATCTCCGGCCCGACCTCCACGTTGCCGTACTGCGCGCGCGCGTCACGCGCAATGAGCGCGAACAGCGGAGTGGCAGTCGAGCTGATCGGGGCCGGCCCGTCCTTCACCGCGATTTCATCGATCATCGCGCCGAGGGGCTCGACGAGCGATCGCAGCCAGGCGATGCGCTCATCCGGATTCTCGTCGGGCAGGTTGTACATGTTGACATCGAGCGTTGTGCCATGCGTGTCGCTCTTCGGGCCGATGGCCCAGACGACGTTCTGCATCAGCTCTTTGTATCCGCGCGGAAGCAGCCAGAACTTTCCCTGGTCCACTGTGCGCACGACATCGTCGAGCAGCGGGCGCTCCTCGAGACGATGCGGCGCGATGCCGTGCAGAAACTCGCGGACCTGCGGAAGGATGCGGTCGGGATCCCGAGGCGTGATGAACGGCTCGAGCGCGATCCGCACGCGCTCCATCGGCTCGCGCGACGCAGTCCGCAGCCGCACGCGCACATCCATCTTCGTGCCGACCTCGACGCCGAAGTACGTGAGCGCTTCCTGCCGCATCTCCGTCAGGCCGCCTTCGTTGAGCGCGTAGCCGATGCCCTCGAACACATCGGGTCGATGCTGAACGAGCCATCCCGTGCCCCACATGCCTCCTTCCTCTTCGCCCGACACTGCGAGAAACACGAGATCGTGCTCGGGCGGGCGGTGGGTGCGGGCGACGCGCAGAAACGCGTCGAGCTCGGCGAGGCCGATCGATTTCATGTCGAGCGATCCGCGGCCCCACAGCTGGTTGAGGAAGATATCGCCGGAGAACGGCGGCCGCTGCCATTCCTTCGCGTTCGCCGCCACGACGTCGATGTGATTCAGAAGCAGAAGACCTTCGCCGGGGTGCCGCCCTTTGAGCCGCGCGTAAACATTCGCGCGGCCGGGCGCGGAGAGGATGATCTCCGGCGTCACGCCGCCTCGTTCGAGAAGCGACGCGAGAAATTGCACGCCTGGCATCTCTCTTCCGTCTTCCGTATCGATCCGGACGTATTGCTGCAGGAGGCGGATCTCGGGCGTGATGCGCTCCTTCTGCGGGATGTAGAGCTGCGAGCGCAGCTCCTCGTCGGCCGTTCGGATGTAGATGACGAGGCCCGCGATGATCGCCAGGCCGGCGATGACGATGGTCAGCAGAATTCTCCAGCGGCGCATCACGTCCTCACACGCCGCCGTCCGAATGCGACCATTGCCAGCAGCACCGCCGCAGTGGCTGCGCTGATCCAGAGTCCGATGATGACCAGATCATTCCGGTAGCGCATCTCGATGCGGTGTCTTCCGGCCGGCACGACGATCCCCTGATATCCAATGTTTGTGATGATCGCCTGCACGGGCGTGCCGTCGATCGAAATGTGCCAGTACTTGTGCGGCGTGACGCTCATGACCAGAAAGGCGCGTCCGGCGGCCTCGACGTCGATCGTCGCACGGTTCGCGGTCTCGACGACTCTCTGCACCACGCCGTTTGCCGGAACGAACCCCGGCGCCTTGATGAAGGCGACCTTCCGGCTGAGGCTCTGATTGCTGAGCAGGTTCACGAAATCCTGCCGGCTGTGAATCGTCACGATCAGATCGGTGAAATAGTAGCGCGGCCAGTGCTCGCTTTCGAGAAACTGGACCGGCTCGGCGTTTTTGAAGTTGCCTTTCGTGCGCTTTCGTTCCTCGTCGAAATTGCGGTACTCGGCGCGATACCACGCGTTCGACATCGCCATGAACGGCTGCCACCAGTCGCCGCGTCCCGAGCGCTTCACGTCCCAGACGGACTCGGTGAAATCGACCGTCGGCAGCAGCGCGGTCTTGTCGTAGTCGCGCTCGATCACCGTTCGCACGCGCGAGCCGGCCGGCGTCATCGGAAAGAGCCCGTTGCGCACGACCCAATACACCGCGTCGCCCGTCGAAAAGAACTTGCGCGCGATCTCCTCGCTGCCGTACCAGTCGACCTCGTGGAATACGCGAAAATCCGCACGGTTCGCGGGCAGTTTCGAGGCGAGCGGCGGCGGATCGAAAAACCTCCGCGGCATCCTCGGATTCAGCTCCGCGGTCACAAACGTGAGATCGGCGGCAATGAGGGCGCCGGCCGCGATCATCCAGACGAGCGAACGCCGGAAACGAATCGCCGTGGCGAGGATGCCCACCGCGACGACGCCGCGAACGGCCGCGAGGACCCAGTCCTTGCGCGACAGCGACACCATCAGCGTCGATCCGCCGTTCCGGGTCATGCCCCAGATGTGCATGAACGTGCGCGCGTAAATCGGTGTGAACGCCGCGATCGCCACCGCCAGCGCGACGAGCGTCGTCGCCGCGGTGAACCCGATTGCGCCGTCGCGCACGACGTCATCGCCGGCGAGGATGCGGTCGAACATCTGCGATGCGAAGACGACCATCGCGAAGACGCCCATGAGCGCGAACTTTTCGGGATAGCGGATCGTCGTGGCGATGCCGTTCTTGTACAGGAAATTCAAGAGCGGCGTGTGATTGCCGAGCGCGAGGACCGATGAGATCGCGCAGATCAGCAGCACGAACCGCCCGCCGCGCGGCCGCGCGAACGCGGCACCGATACAGAGCGCCGTCGTCAGCAGTCCGGCGTAGATGCTGAACAGGAACGGCGACCCCATTCCGGGATACAGTCCGCCGCCCCAGTACCACATCACGTGCTTCACGGAGATGTGGCCGAGGATGTTCGGGTAAATCAGCTCGGCGAATTTCGCCCACGGCATGCTCCACGCGCTGACCAGGCTGAACTCGAACGGCCGCGAGCGCGCCGAGTCGTGAACGTGATCGATCGCCGGGATGATCTGAGCCGCGCCGACGGCGAAGCCGGACATCGAGATCAGCGCGACCCACAATACGTTGGCGATCGACTTCATCACCTGCCGCTCCGCGTACCATCCGCGATACAGCGCGTACAAGCCCATGAGCAACCCGGTTTGCATCACCGTCGTCGGCTCGGCGACGAGACACTGCAGGCCGAGGAACAGCGCGGCGGCGCCGAAATCGCGGAAGCCGGGCCGCAGCAGGAACCGGCGCGTGAAGAGGCAGGTCAGCGGCAGCCACGCCGCGCAGAACAGAATCGGCAGCAGATTCACCTCGGACAAATACAGACCGCCGAGACCCCACGACACCGCGCCGAACCACGAGGCAAATGGATGGATATCCATGGATCGGAGCAGCGCGTACATGCCCAGCACGCCGAGGTAAATGTGGATGAGGATGTCCAGGCGGTAGCCGAGGAAGTAGCTCGGCAGAAGGATCAGCCAGGTGAACGGATAGAAAACCTCGTGCTCCGGATTCGCAGCGATCGGCTGCCCGCCGGAGAAGTAGCGGTTCCAGTACGGGAACTCGCCGCCGTAGACGATCTCGCGCAGGATCTGCTTGGTCGGGTAGTAGTAGCGCGTGAGATCGCGCATGTAGAAGTTGCCGATGCCGATGAGGACGTCGCCGAACGCGAGAGTGACGACGATCACCAGAGTGGCGACGGCGAAAACATCGGCCCGCCGGCTCACGCCGGGGGCTGCGGCGGGTGGCGGCGTTTCGGGGGACGCGTCGAGCGAAGCGACCGCATCGTTCACGCGGCCGGGATTGTACCCGCAATGGGGCATGTTATTCTCGGCCACTCGCCATGCCGCTGCACGAGAAGAAGGTCGTCGCCGTCCTGCCGGCCTACAACGCCGAGCGTACGCTCCAGGCGACGTTCGACGACATCCCGAAGGACTGGGTCGACGAGATCCTTCTCGTCGATGACTGTTCGCGCGACCGCACGGTGGAGCTTGCGCGGCAGCTGCCGATCCGCGTCGTCGTGCATGCGAAGAACCGCGGCTACGGCGGCAATCAGAAGACCTGCTATCGCACCGCGCTCGACGAGATGGCCGCCGACATTTGCGTCATGGTCCATCCCGACCACCAGTACGATCCGAAGATCGTCCCCGAGCTCGTCAAGCCGCTGCAGCGCGGCGACTGCGACGCCGTGTTCGGCTCGCGCATGCTCGGCGGCCGGCCGATCGAGGGAGGAATGCCGAAGTGGAAGTACTGGGCGAACCTCTTCCTCACGATGGTCGAGAACGCGACGTTCTACATTTTCCTGTCCGAATATCATTCAGGGTTCCGCGCGTACTCGCGCCGCTACCTCGAGAGCGTCAACTTCGAGGCGAACTCCGACGACTTCGTCTTCGACACGGAGATCATCGCGCAGGGCGTGGCGAAGGGGATGCGCATCCGCGAGGTGCCGATCTCGACGCGCTACTTCGATGAGGCCTCGCAGATCGGCTTCTGGCGGTCGGTCCGCTACGGGCTCGAGATCCTGAAGACGATGTTCTTCTACAAGCTGCACAAGAAGCACATCTACTCGCACCGCATCTTCCGCGAGCCGCAGCGGGTCGCGGCCGTCGCTACAATGGCTTCGTGACGGAATCGCGACGGAACACGCTCGCCGCGAGTGTGCTCGTCGCGCTGATCGTTGCCGCCTTCGCCGACGTCGTTTTTTTCGGCCGCGCGTTTTTCTTTCGCGACGTCACGCGCTTCGTCTACCCGTCGCGGAAGATCGTCGCCGAGATCGTGCGCGCCGGCGAGTTTCCGTTCTGGAATCCGTACTGGCAATCGGGTCAGCCGCTGGCCGCGAACCCCGATTACGCGCTCTTCTGTCCCGGACAATGGCTGATTTTTCTGCCCGGCTTCGATTTCTGGTTTCGCATTCACATCGTCCTGCACTATTGCATCGCCGCCGCGGGCGCGTTCTTCCTGCTTCGGCGATGGACATCGCGCATGGAGAGCGCGCTGTTCGGAGCGATCGTGTTCTCGCTCAGCGGCCTGATGCTGTCGCAGGCGAATCTGCTTCCGATTCTCTACTGCCTCGCGTGGATGCCATGGGGCCTCTGGGCCATCGACCGGCTGAGCGAGGCGCCGAGTGTCCGGCGCTTCGCCGCCGCCGCGCTGTTCATTTCGATGTCGATGTTCGGCGGAGAGCCGGTCACGCTTTTCCAGATCGGCGTGCTGATCGTCGCCGTCGCGATGATCCGTGAGCGTTCGCTGCGGTCGCTTCGGAACGCTGTTCTCGCCGGAATGGGCGCGCTGACGATCGCGGCGGTGCAGATCGTTCCCGCAGCAGACCTGCTGCGCGACGGCGCCCGCGCCCACGGCTTTCCGTTCGAGCTCGTCTCGCGCTGGAGCACGCCGCCGCTCCGCCTGGTCGAGCTCTTCATCCCGCAATTCACCGGCATCGCATCGGAGCATTTTCGTTTCTATTGGGGAACGGCAAAGTACGGATGGCTCGATCCGTTCTTTCCCGGGATCTACTTTGGTTTGATCCCGATCGCGCTCGCCGTCGCCGGCCTGACAGTGCGTCTGCCCGGCACGCGCCTCATTCTTGCGGCGGTCGTCGTCTCATTCGTGCTCGCGATCGGCAGCCACACGCCGCTGCTGAAGGCGCTCTACGACGCGCACCTGTTCGCCTCCTTCCGCTACCCCGAAAAATTTCTCATCCTCGGTCTCGTCCCGCTGATGCTCTTTTCCGCGATCGCATTCGATCGCGCGCTGATCGATCGCCGCATTCTCCGGCGTGCAGCGGTGGTCGCGTCGGTCGTCGTCGTTCTCTGCGCCGCGCTGTTCGCGCTGTCGTATGCGCCGTCGTACATTCCGCGTTTCGTCGGCTTCTGGGACATCGGCATCCATCCGCTCGCCGGCGAAATCGCAGCGAGCTCGCGCGCGGTGTGGCTGCGCGCGCTCGTCGGATCGCTCGCGTCCGCGGCCGCGCTGCTCTTCGGCCGCAAGCGCTGGGCCGCGATCGCGATTGCGATCACGTTTCTCGATCTGTCGTATCAGAGGATCTCGATTGCAGAGACGATCGACGGAGATTTCTTCCGCACGCCGCCCGCCGCGGCGCGGGTGCTCGATCGGAACACGCGCCTGTTTCATCAGGCCGACTGGTACGGCGACACGATCGTGGCGCGGCGCTACTTCGATCTGCCCGAGATGTACTGGGTCGTCCGCAACGGACTGTTTCCGATGACCGGCGCCGTGTGGGGCATCGCGAGTGCGATGAACAGCGACATCGACCGCACGTTTCTCGCGCCGGCGGCCGATTTCAACCAGGCGATGCTCGAGCTTCGCGCGAGGCGCGTGCCGGAGTGGTACGCGCCGCTGATGGCGATGTCAGCGGCGGGATACCGGACGCTCTACCTGCCCTTCGAGCAAGCCGTCGCCCGGTCGCGCAACGATCCGCGCGCGATTCAGCCGGTGATTTTCCTGCCGGTCAGGACGAATCCGGTCTTCTACTTCGCCGATCGCATCGTGCGCTGCCGCTCGCGCGAAGAGTTCGTGAGCGACGTCGCCGCCGATCCGCACGCGCTGCGCACCGCGTACGCGGACCTGCGGCCGTTTGCGCCGGCGCCGGCGCGCGTGATCTCCGCGCGGCAAACGTTCAACTCGGCCGATGTCGAGGTCGAATCGTCCGGCGACGCTCTCCTCGTCTGCAGCATCACGCGGCACAAATACTGGTCGGCGACGATCGACGGCCGCTCGGCCGCGCTGCTGCCGGTCAATCTTCAATTTCAGGCGCTGATCGTTCCCGCGGGGCGGCACGCGATCCGGCTGCGCTATCGCAATCCGCTGCTCGTTGCGTGCGCGATCATCTCGTTGATTTCTTTCGCCGTCGCGTCGGCGGCGCTCGTCCTTCCGGTTCGGCGCAGGTAATCCTCTTCGTCGCGCATCAGTGCGATGTGATCGCGCCGCGCGCCGCTGTCGGGCAGGAGCGCACGATTTCTCGCGATGACGCCGCTCCACGCCTGCAAATGCGCCGGATCATTGAGCCCGCAGATCACGAACCACGCGGCGAGCAGAACGCAGATCGTTCCAGCGACCGGCGCCGGTTTCGCGCGGATCGAGAGAGCGATGAGCGCGTAAAGAACCGCGACCGCAACGAACGCGATCAACACAGTGATCCTGAAGTTCGGCGGGACGGACACGAGAAATCCGACCGGCTTCGGCGAGCGAACGACGGCTGCGAGAAGCGCATCGGGCGCGATGTAGCGGTTGAGATCGAGCGACTGCGCGGCGAGAAAGAGCGCCATGGTCCATGCCGATCCGATTGCCGCGATTGCGATCGCGACCCAGCGCGGCACGATCGCGAAGATCGCGGCGAGGCCGAGGAGGAAGAGGATCGTGCAGTTGTCGAAGCGCCGCTGGCCGAAGGACGAGCCGCCCCAGAACGGCCGGTCGATCGTCGAGTTGATGAACCACTGCAGCGCGAACATCAGCACGGCCGCTGTCGCGAGCCGCGCGTGAACGCGAAAAAGCAGCAGCATGCCGGCGGCGCCGATCATCATCAGCGGCGTCCACGGCGCGAGGCCGTGGTACCACGACAGCAGCGGCTCCCAGATCCAGATGCGCTCGAACGAATGCCACTCGCTGTTGCCCGGTGCGACGTTGAACAGCTTCAGCGGATTTCCGTACAGCACGACCGTGACGACGATCTGCGGAAGTGCGCCGATGAGAATTCCCGCGACCGGCACCCACTTGCGAGCGCCGACGAGGATGATTGGCACCAGGATGAACGTCGCATTCTGCGGACGTACCGCAAACGCGAGGCCCGATGCGATTCCCGCCGCGAGCGCGTCGTTCTCGAGCGACGCGAGCACGACGAGCGCGCAGACCGCGGCACCGATCGCGTGTGCCATCAGCGCTTCGCGCGTCGAGTACCACATGATCGACGATCCGAGCCACGTCGCGATCGTCGCGGCAAGCGACGAGGCAGTGTCGAAGAAGCGGCGCGCGATCGCGAAGCCGGTGAGCAGCGCGACGAGCCCGGCGAGCGCGCTGACCGCGATCGCCGCGGCGTTGTAGGGAAGCGATACCCCGTCGCGTGCGAAGCCATCGTGCAGCACGTCGGCGAGAAGGAATGCCGGATACCACACGACGGCGCTGCCGGCTGCCCAGTGATCGACGAGATGTCCGTTCGCCGCGACGCGCGACGATGCCACAAATCCGTTCGGCAGCATTCCGAAGCGCTGCCATTCGTTGAACAGCACGAGATCGTGATCGAGGTACGTCGACGGCAGGTAGGCGAAATATCCGACTCCGTCCGGGCGCGTGATGCCGGGCCGCAGCCAGATGAGCACCGGGATCAGCCAGATCGCGACGATGATCGCGACGGCTGTGCGATCTCTCATTTCGCGTGCGCTGGAAACTCGATGCCCGCTTCCTCGCATGCGCGCGCGACCGTTTCGTAGGCCTCTTTGCGTTTGCCTTCGCGAATCATCTGCAGGATGCCGCGCGCGAGGATGCCGTCGAAGAACCGCTTTCGATCGGCATCGGTGGGAAGAACTTTCTTCGCCGACGGCCGCAGCTCACCGAGCAGATCGTTGACCTCTGCGTATTCCGGGCCGACGAGGCGCTGCAGATCCTCCTTGAGCGTGCGCGCGAGCGCGGGAGATTTTCCGCCGGTCGACACCGCGAGCTGGATTGACCCTTTCTCGATGATCGCCGGCACGATGAACTCGCAGAGATGCGTGACGTCGACGACGTTGACCGGGATCCTGCGGCGGCGGCAATCGCGGGCGATGCGGCCGTTGACGGACTCGTCGTCGGTCGAGGCGATCACGATCGACGCTCCGTCGAGATCGCTCTCGTCGTACTCCTTCCGCTTGATGCGGATCGTTCCCTCGCGCGCCCACGTTTCGATCTCGTCCGTGAAATCGGGGGAAACGACGGTGACGTTCGCGCCGTAGCGCAGCATCGTCTCCGCCTTGCGCGCGCAGACGTTGCCGCCGCCGATGATCACGACGTCGCGGTTCTCGACGTCGAGGAAGATCGGATAGTACGGAAACTTTTTATGCGCCACGTTTCTTTGTGGCCGCTTTTGCGGCGCGCAGCTTCGCACGCATCGCGCGCGTTTTGCGTTTCTGCACGTTCGTCCGTGCTTTGTCGCCGTTCTTCAAAGACATCGATCACCTCAATAGATCGGAAATTGATCGCATAAAGCTTTGACGTTTTTCTTTACTTCGGCGATGACGTTCTCGTCGCCGTGCGAGTCGAGCACGCGCGCGATGAGCTGCGCGAGCGTCTTCATCTGCGGCTCGCGAAGCCCGCGCGTGGTGACCGCGGGAGTTCCGATGCGCAGTCCCGACGCGACCATCGGCTTCTGCGTATCGAAGGGAATCGTGTTCTTGTTGACCGTGATGTTCGCCGCTTCGAGCATGTTCTGGCCGTCTTTGCCGGTGATGCCTTTCGAGAAGACATCGGTCATGAACAGATGATTGTCGGTGCCGCCGGAGACGATGCGGAAGCCGGCATCGCCGACCCCCTGCGCGAGCGCCTTCGCGTTGCGCACGATCTGCGTCTGGTACTCCTTGAACTCCGGCTGCATCGCTTCGTGAAACGACACGGCCTTCGCCGCGATGATGTGCACGAGCGGACCGCCCTGCACGCCGGGAAAGACGGCCCGGTCGAGATCTTTTGCGTACTGCTCTTTGCAGATGATGAGTCCCGCGCGCGGACCGCGCAGAGTCTTGTGCGTCGTCGTGGTGACGAAGTCGGCATACGGAACGGGCGAGGGATGATTGCCGGTGACGACGAGGCCGGCGATGTGCGCGATGTCGGCCATCATCAGCGAGCCGTTGCGGTCGCAGATCTCGCGGATGCGCTTGAAGTCGATGATCCGCGAATACGCCGATGCGCCGCAGATGATCAGCCGCGGCTTGTGCTCGTCGGCGAGGCGCTCCATCTCGTCGTAGTCGATCCGCTCGTCCTCGCGGCGGACGTGATACGCCACGACTTTGAAATCGCGGCCGCTGTACGACAGCGGATGTCCGTGCGTGAGGTGCCCGCCGTGCGACAGGTCCATGCCCATGATCGTGTCGCCCGGTTTGAGCACCGCGAAGTAGACCGCCATGTTCGCCTGCGAGCCGGAGTGCGGCTGCACGTTGACGTGCTCGGCGGCGAACAGCGTTTTCGCGCGGTCGATGGCGATGGTCTCGACGATGTCCGTTGGTCCGCACCCGCCGTAGTAGCGCTTGCCCGGATAGCCTTCCGCGTATTTGTTCGTGAACACGGAGCCCATCGCCGTGAGCACCGCCTTCGACACGTGGTTCTCCGAAGCGATCAGCTCGAGCGTGTCGTTTTGCCGCGCGGTCTCCAGCTTGATCGCATCGGCGATCTGCGGATCCACCTCGGCGAGCGTTCGCTGCAGAAAATCGTGACCGGTGGCGGCGTGATGCTCCTGGATGACTGACATCGGGCTCTCCTGAAAAGTTGTCAGTTGTCGGTTGTCAGTTGTCTCCGCCCTCCCTGACAACTGACAACTGAGAACTGACAACTGGTTTTGTGATCTTACTCGATAATGAATGTTCGAATGGCCGTACGGCGCGTCGTGTGGACTCTTCTGCCTGCGACCGCCGTGGCGGCTGTCGCGATCTTCGGATTCTTCTACTTCCGCGACAACGTCCTCACGCACTATCCGATCAAAGCCGTGTCCGCGCGGATCTTTCGGGCGGGACAGATCCCGTGGTGGAACTTCTACGACGGCGGAGGGCAGCCGCTCGCGGGCAATCCGAATACCCTCACTTTTTATCCTGACAATTTTCTATATCTGATTTTTCCGTTGCACGTCGCATTCAATCTCCACTTTCTGCTGCACCTCGTTTTCGCATGGTTCGCGATGCGCGCGCTCTGCCGGGCGACGGGAACCTCGAAAACGGCGGCGAACTTCGCAACGACGATGTACGCGATGAGCGGCGTGGCGATCTCCGCGCTCGCGTTTTACAACCTGATCACCGCCGTCGCGCTGATTCCGTTCGCGCTGTGGGCCGTCGAGCGCGATCGATCGCCGCTCATCGTCGGGGCCATCTTCGGAATGATTGGATTGGCCGGAGAGCCCGTGATCCTGATCTCCGCGTCGATCTGCGCGCTGATCATCGGCTGGCGTCGCATCGTCCGGCTGGCGATCGCCGCACTGGTGGCGCTCGCGGTCGTTTCGCCGCAGCTGATCGCCTACGCCGAGATCGCATCGGAGGTGGAGCGCGCGTTCGGATTTTCCGCGACGACCGTGTTGAACGCGTCGCTCTGGCCGATTCGCGTCGCGGAAATCGTCGCCGGCCCGCTGATCGGTTTTCTCACCGATCCCGGCCATCCCGAATATCGCGGGCGACTCTTCTCGTACCTCTTCGTCGGCGTCATCGTGCTTCCCGCCCTCTTCACGCGGCGCCGGCGCTACATCGCGATCGCCGCGGTGATGCTGTTCTTCGCGCTCGGGCGCTACAACCCGATCTTCAAAGCCGTCGTCGAGGCGCTGCCGTCGATTCGCATCGCGCGCTATCCGGAGAAGTTCGCGATCGCGCTCACCGTCGCGCTCTCCGTCCTCGTCGCCGCGTTCGTCGACGGCCTGACGACGCGATGGCGCGTTGTGTGGGGCGTGATCACATTCGTGCCGCTGGCAGTCTGCCTGATTCACGGCGCGCCGATCGACTGGTTCGCGCCGTACGAGGCCGCGCCCGCGCCGCCGATCCGCCTCTGCGACTCGGCGCGCATCGATTGGGGAACGCATCCCGCGCGCGAGGAGTATCGCTTCGCGGCAAAGACGGTCTTCCGGATCTTCGGCGCGGTGGGCGGTTTCCGCTACGCCGCGAATCGCTCGCCCGAGGGGATGCATTCACTCATGAGCCGGGTGGTGGCCGAGCGCGTGGCTTCGACGCCCGACGCCATTTGCCTTCACTACCTGCGCATCTGCGGCTGCAATGTGCCGGGCGCGCTGCCGCCGGCGTGGATCGTCCCGCGCGCGATCGGCATTCACAGCGTCAACGAGGAGGTGCAGAGGATCGAGAGCGGTCATTTCGACGAGCACACCGCCGCGCTCGCGCCCGCGGAGTTCGCGAATTTCACCTCGCCGCTCACCGCGCACATCACGGATTACGTCGAAGGGCTGCAGGACATTCACATTACCGTCGCGACACCGAAGCCGGCGATGCTCTTCGTCAATCAGAGTTTCTTCCGCGCGTGGGATGTTCGCGCCGGCGGGCACGGTCTCGCCACGCTGCCGCTCGACATCGACCGCCTCGGCGTGATCGTTCCGGCCGGCCGGCAGACGATCGAGCTGCGCTTCGGCCGGCATCGAACGGCGGTCGTCGTCGCCTGGGTCGTTTCGTCGTTACTGATTCTCGTCGCCGCGTTTGCGCTTCGCGTCGAAGGACTCGATCGCCGCGCCGGCGAGGTAGAGCGAGCCGCCGACGAAGATGTTGTCGCAGCGTGATCGCATCGCGCGCTCGAATGCGCGCGCCGGCTGACGCTCGACAATGGCATCGATGCCCATCGCGCGCGCGATCGCGACGAGCTCTTCGGGAGGCGCCGACCGCGGCGTGTACGGATCCGTGGCGATGATCGAATCGAATTTCGGGAAGAGGATCTGCGCGACGCGCTCGACGTTCTTGTCCCGCATGATGCCGAACACGAGCAATCGAGGGCGCGCGATGCGCGCGTCGATGAACGGCGCGACCGCCTCGGCCGCGTGTGCGTTGTGCAGGCCGTCGATCCAGATCGACTTGCCGCCGATCGCGATGCGTTCGAGCCGCCCGCGCCATCGCGTTCGCGCCACGCCGCGTTCGATCGACGCCGTGGTGATCTTGGGCAGGATCGAGCGAAGCTCGCGCGCCGCACGGACTGCGAGCGCGACGTTGTGCCGCTGAAAATCGCCCGCGAGCGGCGTGTCGTGCTCGTCGCGAACGACGATGAAGCGATCGCCGAACTTTTCCGCGCGTCGGCGGAGCACGTCGAGCACCGCCGCGTCGCAGTTCGATGTCAGCAGGATCGTGCCGCGGTGAATCACGCCCGCTTTCTCCGCTGCGATTTTTCGAAGCGTGTTGCCGAGGAACTCGGTGTGATCGAGGCCGATCGGAGTGATGAGCGAGGCGACGGGGCGGACCACGTTCGTCGCGTCGAGCCGCCCGCCCATCCCGACTTCGAGCACCGCGATCTCGCAGCGGGCCTCGCGAAAGGCGATGAAAGCGATGAGCGTCATCGCCTCGAAGTACGTCGGCGTGATGCCGCTCTCATCCGAGGCGCGGCGCAGCCGTTCGATCGACGCATCCAGCAAGGCGGGATCGATGAGCGCGCCGTTGATCGCCCACCGTTCACGGATGTCGACGAGATGCGGGGACGTGTACAGGCCCGTGGTGTAGCCCGATTCCGTCAGGATCGATGCGAGCGTCGCAGAGGTCGAGCCTTTGCCGTTCGTGCCGGCGACGATGACCGAGCGATACGCGTTCTGCGGACGGCCTAACACGCGCAACACCGCGCGCATGCGGCCGAGTCCGGGACGGATTCCGGAGCCCTGGAGCGTGTCGAGCCACGCCATCTGGGTGCTGTAAGGCACGATTGCATCATGCCGAATCTCTCTTCGGCACGGCGCAGCCGTGTCCTACGTCCGCTGCGTGAAGAATTTGAGGAAGCGGGCGATCGTCGGCTTCATCGACGGGCGCGGCGTGATGAGATCGACCATGCCGTGCTCGACGAGAAACTCCGCGCGCTGAAAACCCTCCGGCAGCGTCTGACGGATCGTCTGTTCGATCACGCGCGGTCCGGCGAAGCCGACGAGGGCCTTCGGCTCGGCGATGTTGAGGTCTCCCAGCATGGCGTACGACGCGCTGACGCCGCCCATCGTCGGATCGGTGACGACGGAGATGAACGGCAGACGGGCGTCGGCGAGACGCGCCAGTCCGGCGGAGATCTTCGCCATCTGCATCAGCGACAGGATGCCCTCCTGCATGCGCGCGCCGCCGGAGGTCGACACGATGATCAGCGGCTCTTTTTTGTCGATCGCGCGCTCGATGGCGTGCGCGATCTTCTCGCCGACGACCGATCCCATCGATCCGCCCATGAAGTTGTACTCCATGGCGCAGATCACCACGCCGATGCCGTCGAGTTTTCCCTCGGCGCAGAGCACGGCGTCGCCCTTGCCGACGCGCTGTTCGTAGACCTTCAGCCGGTCGCGATATCGCTTGGTGTCGCGGAAGTCGAGCGGATCGCCCGAGCGGATGTTCGTCGCGAATTCTTTGTAGTGATTGTCATCGAACAGCAGCTCGAAACGCTCGAGGGCGGTGATGCGGAAGTGATAGCCGCACTTCGGGCAGACGTTGAGGTTCTGCGCGACCTCTTTGCGGTAGAGCATCTCTTTGCATCCCTCGCACTTGATCCACAGGCCCTCGGGGATGTTGACCTGACGCTCGACCGCCTCTCTCGGCTTCTTTTCCTTGCGGAACCAAGCCATCGCCGCGTGACTCTACATCAAGTGGGGTCAGGTCTTTCTTTGTGATTTTTCCACGGGCCGTAGAAGCGAAAGCGACTCACGGGAGAAAATCACAAGGAAAGACGGACCCCTAAATCTCGCGGAAGATGTAGGGGCGGAGGACGTCGAGCCGCTCGTCGACTTTGACGGCGTCGAGCAGCTTGAGCGTCGCGGCGACCGACGAAAGCAGCGAGTTGCCGTCCTGAGGCGTGTAGCAGAAGCCGACGACCTTGCGCGGATTCGGCACGCTGACCGTCGATAGCGGCACGACGGTCTGCGAAAAGATGCGGCCGAAGTAGCCGTGATCGCGGCCGAATGAAAAAATCTGATTCACCGAGCGCCGCTGCGTGACGGCAATGCGCGAATTGTTGCGGAAGCGCGATTTCACTTCTTCGACGGACGTGTCGAAGCCGAGCTCGAGATCGAACCACAGCGTGTGCATGTACTGCGTGTTGATCTTGATCGCGGAGGAGTAGACGTTGAGCCGCTCGCCGAGGGTCTGGAAAAGATGGTAGGCGTCGCGAGCGTGGTGCGTGCCGAACTCGGGATCGTCGTGCTTGCCCGCTTCGGGCGAGGCGATGAAGTCTTTCGAGTCGGAGACATCGTTCGCGCGGCGCATGCAGACGAAACGGCCGGCGGTCAGATTGCATTTGCCGTTCTGCCAGCCGAGGGTCTTGAGCAGCACCGAGATGTTGTGCGTGTTGCACGAGACGATCTGCACGAACTTGTCGTCCGGGGTAACGACTTCGTCGTTGATGCCGCGCGCGTACGGCTTGCCGAAACCGAATTCCGATCCCTGCGCGAGAAAGCCTCGCGGACCTTTGATGCACTTGTAGAACTTGTCCTTGTTCTCGTTGCCGGCGGGGGTGCAGTCCACCACCACCGTCGCGCGCTCGATCGCCTCTTCGGCCGAGTACGACACACGGTGGCCGAGCGCGGCAAAGTCGGCGCGCGCTTCTTCGTCCGTGGCGAGGCGTGCGCCGTGGTCGATGAGCTGATTGACCTTTGCACGGTCGGTGGCGGCCGGCGTGCGCTTGTGGAACGTGACCTCGTCGATGTCCCAGCATTGTTTGAACTGATTGAACAGCCCGATGAGCGGCTCGCCGATCGTGCCGGTGCCGACGACATGAACGACGTTCTTCTTCGAGCTCATGTGCTGCGAATTCTAGCAATACAATCGGCGCGGCCATGGCCACGAAAAAAGACGCGGGCGAGAAGCTGATCGCCTCGAACCGGAAGGCGTTCCACGACTACTTCGTGCTGCAGAAGCTCGAAGCGGGCATCGCTCTGACCGGCACAGAGGTGAAGTCGCTGCGCGAGGGGCGAGCGAATCTGAAGGACAGTTATGTCGACGTCGACCGCGGGGAGGCGTGGCTCGTCGGCACGCATATTTCGCCGTACAGCCATGGGAACCGCGAGAACCACGATCCGGAACGGAAGCGCAAGCTTCTGCTGCATCGCCGCGAGATCGACAAGCTGGAAGGACAGATCGTCGAGAAGGGTCTGACGATCGTGCCGTTGCGGCTGTACTTCAAAGGCGGTCGGGTCAAAGCGGAGATCGCCGTCGTCCGCGGCAAGAAGCTGTACGACAAACGAGAGAGCGAGAAACGGCGGGAGCTCGACCGCGAAGCGGAAGCGGCAATGAAGAGATGAGTCCTGAGTCCTGGTGCTGAGTCCCAAGGTCCTAAGTCCTGAGTCCTAAGTCCTAAGTCCTAAGCCTGAGCGCTGACTCATGTCCTCAGTCCTCAGTCCTCATCACTGTTGTAAGCCAGCCACAGTTGTGACGTAAGAAAACCACAAAAAAGCAGGTCGCGGATCGTGGGTGGCAGGTAGGAAGTCTTTATTTCTATAGCACTTATGCTCAATTCGCGTCCGTGGCACTTCCCTCGCTCAAGGCGGGGGTGGACATGAATGTAAAGCGGAAGACGATCAACACTCCCGTCAGCATCAGCGGCATCGGTCTTCACTCCGGCATCTACACCACGGTCGAGCTCAAACCCGCGGCTCCCGGCAACGGCGTCACCTTCGTGCGCGCGGACCTCGACGGTCTGCGCATCCCGGCTCTCCAGGCGTCGACGACGGCCCTCGACTACGCGACGACGGTCGGGAAAGACGATGTCTCGGTCGGCACGGTCGAGCATCTTCTTTCGGCGCTGATGGCCAGCGAAATCACCGATGTCGAAATCCACATCGACGGTCCGGAAGTTCCGATCGTCGACGGCAGCGCGCTTCCGTTCATGCATCTCATCGACGCGGCCGGCGTTCGCGATCTGGGCACCGAAGTTCCGACGCTGCGGCTCCGCGAGCCGATCGAGGTGGTCGAGGGCGAGAAATTCATCCGCATGACGCCGTCGAATCACCTCGTGCTGAAGTACAAGATCGACTTCAATCATCCGGTCATCGGCAGGCAGTCGTATCAGTTCGATTACGGCCAGGACAATTTCCTGCGGAAGATCGCGCCGGCGCGCACGTTCGGCTTCGTGCGCGATGTCGAGAAGATGCACGCCGCCGGCCTCGCCCGCGGCGGTTCTGTCGAAAACTGCATCGTCCTCAGCGACGACGACGTGATGAACGGACCGCTTCGCTTCCGCGATGAATTCGTTCGCCACAAAATCCTCGACCTCCTCGGCGACCTCGCTTTGATCGGCCGCCCGATCACCGGGGAGATCACGGCAAGCCGCGCCGGCCATGCGCTGCACTCGCGCTTCGTCGCAGAAGTGCTTGCCGCCGCCGCGCGCGCCGAGCAGGACATGAGCGAGGCAGCCCCGACTGAGCCCGCATTCGCCTAAGCCGCGGAAGTGTGGTAAAAAAGCCACACCTTGTGGCGCCTCTCTCTCTTCCTCTATCTATTTCCTGCCGCGCTATTTCCTGCCGCACTCTTTGCGGCTAACCCCTCGATTGAGAGTCTGACCGCATCGTCGGCCGACGGAAGAGTCACCGTCCGTCTGTCGCTGGCGAACGCGTTCCAAAACCCGCAGACGATTCAGGCGCTGCAGAGCGGGATACCGACCGGCTTCACGTACGTGATCGAGATTTATCGCGATCGGCCGAACTGGTTCGACGAAGGCATTGACCGGTCGCGCATCGAGGTCATCGCGACATTCAACTCGGTCACGCGCGAATACCTGCTGAACTACCGGCGCGACAAGAAGCTCGTGCGGTCGGAAACGTTCAGTGATCTGCCGACTCTCGAGAAGCGGATGTCGACGATCGACGAGCCGGACCTCTTCGAGATCGGCAAGCGCAAGCCGTACAAATTGAAAGTGCGCGCGAAGGCCGATTTCATGCACGACTGGCTGCTGTACTTCATCCCGCGCGAGATGTCGACGCGCTGGCGCGACGCGCGCGTGACCGTCGCGGAGGTGCCGAAGCCGTGAGAGTGCGCGACTTCGTCGAGCGCCACCGGAAGGACCCGCGCTTCATCGTCACGATCCCGCTGCTGATCCTCGCGGCGACGAGCCTCATCTACTACGCGACTGAGAAAGCGAAAGAGCTTTCGCCCGAGGCGTTGAGCAGCCAGGTGCTGCTGTTCGTTCTGTGGAACATCAACGTCCTCCTCATTCTCGGCATCGTCTTCGTGCTGCTGCGCGGAATCGCGAAGCTGATCCTCGAGCGGCAGCGCGGCATCATCGGCTCGCGCTTCCGGACGAAGCTCGTGATCACGTACGTGATGATCTCGCTCGTTCCGGTCGCGCTGCTGTTCTTCGTGGCCACCGATCTGCTGCGGGTCTCGGTCGATCGCTGGTTCAACACTCCGGTGCGGAAGATTCTGGCGAACGGCGAGGCGATCGCGCAGATGGCGCAGGACCAGGCGGCGGCGAACGCGATGGCGGCGGCGCGCGAGATCGCGGCGACGCCCGGGTCGACCGATCCGTCGCGCCTCGATGCCGTGTTAGGCCGCGTGCAGCAGTTTCACGTCGTCGACATGGCCGGCGTCTATCGCGACGGCGCGATCGTGAAGGTCGTCGCCAATCCCCGCGCGCCGATTCAGGAAGTGCCGGAGCCGCCGAAACGATTCTTCCAGGACGTCGCCACTCGCGGCTCGGCGACCAAGATCGACCTCGGCGCGAGCGGCAAGTGGATCCGCGCGGCGACGCGCATCGGCAACACGCCGTACGCGGCGATCGCCGGCGTCTTCATTCCGGCGACGATGAGCCGTCTGATCGACGAGAACATCGTGCTGCACAAGAATTATCAGCAGCTCGATGCGCAGCGGCCCGCGTTGAAAGCGTCGCAGACTTCGCTCTTTCTCGCCGTGACGCTGGCGATTCTCTTTTTCGCGCTGTGGCTCTCGATGTACGCGTCGCGGCGCATCACCGTGCCGATCAAGGCACTGGCCGAGGCGACCGGAAAGCTCGCGGAGGGGGAGTACGGCTCGCGTGTCGATGTCGTCGGCACGGACGAAGTGGGACGCCTCATCGAGTCGTTCAATCAGATGTCGCTGCAGCTCGCCGAGCAGCGGCAGGCGCTCACGCAGACGAATCAGTATTTGTCGACGGTGCTCGAGAGCGTGTCGGCGGGCATCATCGCGTTCAGCGACGATTTTCGGCTGCTGAGCATCAACCACGCCGCGATGCAGATGCTGCAGATCGGCGAGCCGGCGGGTCCGACTCCGCTCTCCGACTTTCTCACGGGCGATCTCAAGATTCTGGACAGCGCGCTGCGCGATCTGACCCGGCGCGGCATGCGCACGCGCGAGATCACGCTGATTCGCGCCGGCGAGCTGCGGTATCTCGAGCTGTCGGTCGCCCGGCTGTCCGGCGGCGAGCAGGGGTGGGTGCTGGCGATCGAAGATTCGACGCAACTCGTGCAGGCGCAGAAGCTCGCCGCGTGGAACGAAGCGGCGCGGCGCATCGCGCACGAGATCAAGAATCCGCTCACGCCGATCCAGCTCTCGGCGGAGCGCATCGCGAAGAAATTTCAAAACGGCGAAGCCGACGCGCCGCAGGCCATCGAGGAGGGCACCAAAACGATCGTGTCCGAGGTGCGGCAGCTGCAGCGGATGGTCGACGAGTTCTCACGCTTCGCGCGCATGCCGGCCGTGCATCTGCGGCACGCGCAGCTCGCCGACATCCTGCAGCAGGCGGCGAGCCTCTATCGGGACGTGAAGCGCGGCGTGACCGTCTCGGTCTCCGTCGATCCGGAGATCGAGCTGCTCATGGACCCGGAGCAGATCCGCCGGGCGGTCGGCAATCTGCTGAACAACGCCGTCGAAGCGACGGAAGCCGGCGAGGTGCGCGTCACCGCCCGCCGCGCGCCGCATCGGGTCGTGATCGAGGTCGCCGATCCGGGGCGCGGCGTTCCCGACAGCGACAAGGAGAAACTGTTCCTCCCATACTTCTCGACAAAAGGACGCGGCACCGGCCTCGGCCTGGCCATCGTGCATCGCATCGTCAACGATCACGACGGCCGCATCTCGGTGCACGACAACTATCCGAAGGGGACACGATTTGAGATTGAATTGCCGGCTTAGTTCGCGGTTCGCGGTTCCGAGCGGGCAGTTCCCGCCACCCAATGCGAACGGCGAACGGCGAACGGCGAGCTGAACATGGCGAAGATCCTCATCGTCGACGACGAGCAATCGATCCGCACCACACTGGCGAAGATCCTCGAGGACGAGGGGCATCGCGCGGTCGTCGCGGAATCGGGCGAGGAAGCGCTTGCGCTCGCCGCGCGCGACGAATTCGATTTGATCATCCTCGACCTCTGGCTGCCCGGCGTGGACGGCATGACGGTGCTCGAGAGGCTTCGCGCCGCGGGCGCTCCGCCGGTGATCGTCATCTCCGGCCACGGGAACATCGACACCGCGGTCCGCGCCACGCGGCTCGGCGCCTACGACTTTCTCGAGAAGCCGCTGTCGCTCGAGCGGGTCGTGCTCACGATCAGCCACGCGCTCGCCGATCGCAAGCTGCGCGATCAGGTGCGCGATCTTCGGCGGTCCCTTTCGGCCGACGAGCTGCTGATCGGCGAGAGCGACGCCATGAAAGCGCTCGAGCAGCAGGTGCGCAGCGCGGCGCCGTCGAACAGCCGCGTGCTGATCACCGGCGAGAACGGCAGCGGAAAGGAGATCGTCGCGCGCGCACTGCATCGCTGGTCGCATCGTGCGGAGCAGCCGTTCGTCGACGTCAACTGCGCGGCGATTCCGGAGGAGCTCATCGAGTCGGAGCTGTTCGGTCATCGAAAGGGCGCATTCACCGGCGCGATCGACGAGCGCAAAGGAAAGTTCGAGCTTGCCGACGCCGGCACGCTTTTCCTCGACGAAGTGGGCGACATGAGCCTGCGCACGCAGGCGAAAGTGCTGCGCGTGCTGCAGGAGCAGACGTTTCAGAAAGTCGGCGGCGCGCAGCCGATCACCGTCGACGTGCGCGTGATCGCGGCGACGAACAAGAACCTTCCGGCGGAGATCGAGCGCGGCACGTTCCGCGATGACCTCTACTACCGCCTCAACGTCATTCCGATCGAGGTGCCGCCGCTGCGCGCGCGCGGCAACGACGTGATTCTGCTCGCCGAACATTTTCTGCGGCGATTCGCCGCGGAGACCGGCACCCCGCGGAAGAAGCTCTCGGCAGGCGCGGCGACGAAGCTGAAGGCGTATCACTGGCCGGGCAACGTCCGCGAGCTGCGCAACGTCATGGAGCGGCTCGCGATTCTCGTTCGCAACGAGACGATCGAAGCGGAGGACGTTCAGCTCGGCGCGCGCGCGGCCGCGCCGACGGGAATCTCGCCGGAGATGAGCCTGAAAGAAGCGCGCGACGCGTTCGAGAAGCAGTTCATCCTCGCGCGTCTGCGCGACTTCGCCGGCAACGTCTCCCGCACCGCCGAAGCCCTCGGCGTGGAGCGCTCGAATCTCTATCGAAAGCTCCATGCGTACGGAATTACCGTCGAGCGTGCGTAACAAAAACGACGAGGACTGAGGACTGAGCACTCAGGAGCCAGGACTCAGGACTCAGGACTTAGGACTCAGGACTTAGGACTCAGGACATAGTTTCGCCCGCTCTTTCCAGCGAATCACGGCAACGGTGTGCTACCCAGTCCTCAGTCCTCAGTCCTCAGTCCTCAGTCCTCAGTCCTCGGTCCTCAGTCCTCAGTTCTAAAAGTCTAAAAGTCCTAAGTCCTAAGTCCGGCCTCCCGAGTCCTCTTCCGGAATAGGGGCAGGAATGAGTCCGTTAGTTGACACACGCAAACGGCGCCAATTACCCTACGCGCGCGTTTTTCGCGGGCATAACTCAGTTGGTAGAGTGCGACCTTGCCAAGGTCGATGTCGCCGGTTCGAGTCCGGTTGCCCGCTCCAAATGAACGGGATTCGAGGCCGCCTCCGGGCGGCCTTTTTTCTGCGCCTCACTGCCCGTCACATCGTCCATCTCCAAGGCCGTCGAGGGTCGCTCACCGCCTGAAATGCGTCAGGATAATGTGTGATGATAAAGTGGGTTCCAGTCCAGAAGAGCGACAACACGTCGTAGCGCACTTCTCCCCGATGCGGGCAGCGCGCGAGATAAGCGTCCGCGAGTCGGACGAGCCGAAGCTGCTTGTCGCGGTCGACGGCTTCGAAGCCTTCACCTGCGGCGAGACTCTGCCTGGTTTTCACTTCGACGAACGCCAGGACGTGCCGCCGCTGCACGACGAGGTCGATCTCGCCTCCGCGCAATCGGACGTTGCGACCCACGATCGAGTATCCGCGCATCCGATAGAACCAGACCGCCCGCCGCTCGCCAAGCCGCCCCAACTCCTTCGAATCCACGTTCCGAGGGTACCTCGGTGGAGTTCGCAGTTCGCGGTTCGCCGCTCGTGCGAGCCGACCTTCCCCTCTGCGAACTACGATCTGCGACCGCGAACGTCTACCGCCTGTGGAAGTGCCGTTCGATGTCGGGATGCTTGATGTCGACGATGATCGGACGTCCGTGAGGGCAGGCGAAGGGGTTCGATGAGCCGAGCAGCTCGGCCGTCAGCCGTGCCATTTCTTCGCCGCCGAGGGGCCGGTGCACTTTGATGGCCGCCTGACAGGCGAGCGAGGCGCAGACTTTCTCGCGGACGCGCGCGACGTGCGGCGAGCGCTCCTCAATCGATGCGTCGATCAGCTTTCGCAGGAACGATTGCACGTCGTTGTGCACGAGCTCCGCGGGCACGGCGGTGATGGCGAAGGCGTTGCCTGAAAAGCGCTCGATGTCGAATCCGACTGCGCGCAGCTCGGCCGCATGCGACTCGAGCACCGCGCATTCCGCCGCGCCGCTCTCGAAGAGAACCGGCGTGAGCAGCTGCTGCGAAACTGGCTCACGGCGCTCGATGCGCGCGAGATAGCGGTCGTAGAGCACGCGCTCGTGAGCGGCGTGCTGATCCACGAGGCGCAGACCCCCGGGCGTGTCGAGCAGGACGTAGCTCATTCGGTACTGGCCGATGACGCGTCCGGCGAGATCGCCGAGCGCGGGCGGCTCTTCAACGATGGTCCGGCCGGCGAAAGCCGTCCCCACACCCGCCGGCGGCTGCACGATCGGACGCGATTGAAAGAGAGGCGTGAACTCGGTCGTCGCGGGGCGGTCGAAGATCTGCATCGGGACGAGGACCGGGGACTGAGGGCTGGCGATGGAGTCGTCGCCGAGCAGCTTCCCGCCTTCCTCCGCTCCGCCTAACGCCCGTTTGATTCCCTGCTCGACCACGACGTGAATCGACCCCGAATCGCGGAAGCGCACCTCGGTTTTCGCCGGATGGACGTTGACATCGACCGCTGCCGGGTCCATGTCGAGGAACAGGACGATCGCCGGATGGCCGTCGAAGTCGAACGACTCCGCGGCGCGGCTGGCGGCGTGCGTCAGAACGCGATCGCGGACGAGCCGGCCGTTGACGAAGAAGAATTGATTGCGCCGGCTGCCGTAGCGCAGTCCGCGCGTGACGTAGCCCGTGGCGTGCGTGCGGTCGTACGACTCGTCGATGTCGGCGAGGAACTCCCCGGCATCGCCGCCTAACACCTGCACCACGCGATCGCGGATCGACGGCGCGGGCGGCAGATCGAGAACGATTCGTCCGTTGTGCTGCAGCCGGAACGCGCGCGAAGGCAGCGGCAGCGCGTACGACGAGATCACGGTGACGACCGAGCGGAACTCGGCGTCCGCGCTGCGCAGGAACTTCCGCCGCGCGGGAACGTTCTCGAAGAGCTCGCGGACGACGATCGTCGTGCCGCGGTCGCGCGCCGCCGGCCGTGCGCTCCGCCGGCCGGTCAAGGGATCGCATTCGATTTCGACGGCGTGCTCGCTCGCGGCGTCGAAGGTCGTCAGCGAAAAGCGCGACACGCTGGCGATCGACGGCAGCGCCTCGCCGCGGAACCCGAGCGTACGCACGCGTGCGAGGTCGTCGAACTCGCGGATCTTCGACGTCGCGTGCCGCTCGAGCGCGAGAAGCGCATCGTCCTGCGACATGCCGCAGCCGTCGTCGCGCACTTCGATGAGCTTTCTGCCGCCGTTCTCCAGCCGCACTTCGATCGAGCTCGCGCCGGCGTCGATCGCGTTCTCGACGAGCTCCTTCACCACCGACGCAGGACGCTCGACGACCTCACCGGCGGCGATCTGGTTCACCAGCTCGGAAGGGAGAACGTGGATGCGGGGCACTCGTGAATTATAAGCGTCGCGTCGCTTCGCGCCGCGACGCGTTGTCAGTTGTCAGTTGTCAGTTGTCAGAAGGGTGGAAGCAACCGACAACGTGTAGGGCACGGCTGCGCCGTGCCGAACCCGGGGGTTCGGCAGCGCGCGGCGCCGCCCTACAAAGACAACGCGAGCGAGCTAGACCGTCAAAACGATCTTCCCGAACGCCTCGCGATTCTCGAGCGCACGATGCGCGTCGGCGATGCGATCGAGCGGCAGGACGCGATCGATGACCGGACGAAGCCGCCCCGCCTCGACGTGCTTCATGATCTCGTGCAGCTCGGCGACGCTCCCCATCGTGGAACCGAGGATCGAGAGGAGCTTGAAGAAGATGAGACGGATGTTGACCGTCGCTTCTCCCGCCGCCGTTGCGCCGCAAGTGACGAGCCGCCCGCCCCGCGCGAGCGAGCGAAGCGATTTCTCGAAGGTTTCGCCGCCGATGTGCTCGACGACGACGTCGACGCCGCGTTTATTCGTGAGGCCGCGCACCACCGCGGCGAAATCGCTTTCGCGATAGAGAATGGTTTCGTCTGCGCCCAGCTCTTTCGCGCGCGTCGCCTTCTCCGCGCTACCGACGGTCGTGTACACCGTCGCGTGAAACAGCTTCGCGATCTGAATCGCCGCGCTTCCGACGCCCGAACCGCCCGCTTGCACGAGCACCGTCTCGCCCGCGCGGAGCTGGGCACGCGCGATGAGCATGTGCCACGCCGTCAGCATGTCGAGCGGAAGCGCGGCCGCTTCGGCGAACGAGAGCTTCGCCGGTTTGCGAAGAAGATTGCGAACCGGGACGGCGATTTTCTCCGCTGCGCCGCCGTTCTTTCCTTCGCCGAAGATGCCGAAGCCCGCGCAGAGCTCATCGTGTCCGGAAAGGCATGCGGTGCAGCGTCCGCAGGAGTAGCCGGGAGCGACGATGACTTCGTCGCCGCGCTTCCAGCCGAGCCCGTCCCGAATCTCATCGATGACGCCCGCAACCTCGGCGCCGGGAATGATCGGCAGCGGGAACTTGTGTCCCGGCACGCCGCGCCGAACCCAGATGTCCAGGTGGTTGATGCCGAGGGCGCGGACGCTGACGAGGGCCTCGTCCGGCTGTGGAACGGGATCGGGAACCTCGGTTTGCTCGAGCCGCTCGACTCCGCCGTGCTCGCGGATTAGGATCGCTTTCATGGCGGGCGATTCTACTCGGGGCACAGGCGTTGCTGGAGCGGTCCGCGTGGCCCGGCGCATCACCGCTGTCTTCGGAATGCTCGCGATCGTCGCACTGCTCGGCATCCTCGTCTGGCGCGTCTATCTCCACCACCAGCATGGAGTTGGTGAGGATGAGCCCGCGGTCGTCCGCGTGGCACGTCCCCTGCTCTATCAGCAGGTATGAGAACGACGAAATCGACGCTGATCGGCGCCGCGATTCTCGCGGCGCTCGTGGCGTTCCCCGGAATTTCGAAAGCAAACGACACCGCGACGGTGGACATTACTCCGCAATTGCGACGCTCCGGTCTCGACATCGACAACCTTCGCGGGATCGAGATTGGTGGAATCGTCATCCTTCGCGGCAAATCGGTCGACGCCGCGTCCGCATTGCGCGCGGGCGAATACGTCCAACAGCTCGGCTATACCCGCGTCGCGAACCTGATCGAGGTCGTCACGCCGCCCGACGACGCCCACATCCGCCGCACCGCCGAGCGCGAGCTCGCGATGCAGCGCTCGCTCGAAGGCTGCAACATCAGCGTCGAGTCCCAGCGCGGAATCGTGACGATCGCGGGCAAAGTGAACTCACCTCTGCAGCGCGACGTGGCGATGGATATCGTCCGCAACATCGACGGCGTCCGCGCCGTGAAGTCGGATTTCTCCGAGTAGTTCTCTCGCGGTTCGCGGTTCCTACGGGGTTCGGCACGTCGCAGCCGTCCCGACACGGATGCGTAGGCTGCTCGGCGAACCGCAAAGTTACCGAATCGTTCGTAGCGAGAGATGGAACTTGCCGCCGCGCAGATCTTCGGGCGCGCGCAGCGGGTGAGCGTAAACGATGCTCAGCAGCACCTCGAAGTCGCGCACGGTCACGCTCGCTTCGGCGCCGAGGCCGACGTCGACGACATAGTTGCTCGGCTTCACCGCATCGCTGTAGTTGAAGCCGACATTGCCGACCCCGACGTACCCGATTCCGTAGACGGTGTTCCAGTGGGCGATGCCGGTGCGGTAATCGCGATTGCGAAACACCGGGACGAAGTATTCGTTCGTGAGGTGGAATTCGCTGGTGCCGAGCGAGAAATCATCAGACTTCACGCCGAGGAGCGCCTCGCGTCCGCCGAGGTCGAACATTTCGTAAGCGGGGACGCTGTAGCGCTGGAATGAAGGGACGCTGACGGCTCCGGGAGGAGGGGTTCCCCGTCCGCAGACCTGGTTCGTCTGATCGGTGCACCAGTCGCGGACGATCGATTTCGTCGGAAAAATGCCGGCGTGTGCGCGGGTGACGATGAACGATGTCGGCGTGATGTCCCAGCGTCGCAGTGCCTCCGCCTCGAATTTGGTATAGCGATAGTCGCCTGTTGCGAGGCGCGCCCCTTCGGTGAGCGCGACGGCGAAGCTTGTCTTCTGCGGGCCGATGTCGCGAAAGGCGGTGAGGACGGGGATGATGCGGCCGCGGGACTCGCCGACGATTGCGTTCATGTGCTCGTCGAATTCGGTGCCGTATTGATAACCGATTTTCGTATAAATATTGTTTTTACGATTATCGACTTGCGTGACGTCGCCGAACGTCAGGCGATCGTCCTGCAGGAGCCAGAAGTAGCGATTGTTGTAGTCGCGCGGGATCTCGGCGAGAAAAAGGCCGCCGCGCACGCGCTGAAACTGCGCGCTCTGCCCGAGGTTCTCGAAGCCGATCGTGTCGAAGACGGAGATCTTGTACGTGAAGTTGCGCGCGTAGTACTTGTAACGGAGAAATGTATCGATGTCGCCGTTGATGAAGCGGTAGTCGATCTGCGATTCAAAGAGAACGTTCTTGATCAGCTTCCGGAGGCGAATGGAGGCCTGACCTTCGGGGATGTAGAGGTTGAAGTAGGGGAGAGTGTCGCGGCGCTCGTAGCTCCCGCTCGCGGCGCCGGACAGCACGGATGGCTCGCCGGCCGGGTTCGTGGTCGGCGGAGTCTGATCGGTGGTGGTCGGCGGATTCTGGCTCGTCGGCGGCTGCGTCTGCGGTGGAGGCGGCGGCGGCGTCTCCTGCGCCAAAGCTCCAGCGGCGGCAACAATTACAACGAGGATAAGCGAGATCCGTCGGAGCAGCATGGCGCGTCGCGTTTGCACGTTCGAGGCCTGAGGTCGAAGGACTCAAGCTATGATAAATTTAGAGAGTTGAGGCGTTTACCCCAAGTCGTGTGCACTCGTCTGGCACACGGTTTGTAAGCGCGCGGGCATTATACGATGCGGACGATTACCGTGCGAGAGATTTAGGAGGTGTGATTTGTTCCGTCTCAGTCATCGGCTAATGTTCCTTG
>DATIZY010000291.1:0-4505 GCA_035516895.1 Thermoanaerobaculia bacterium
TCGTCCGGTGCATCGAGAACTTCCGGCACTACACTGTCGGCGTGGAAACCAGCGACGGGCCGATCGCGATGATGCTCGAACGCCGAAGCCGCGAGCGTCCTGACGCATTGGCGTTTGCATTCGGCGCGGAGTCCATGACGTACCGCCAGCTGTTCGATGAAAGCCAGCGTCTGGCGCGGTTGTTGATCGCCGGCGGGCTTGCGCGCGGCGATCGGATCGCGCTCAACCTTCCGGCGGGACTGGATCTCGTCTCCCTTTTCTACGCCGCTCAGCGCATCGGTGCCGTACCCTGCATCATGGATCCCCACGTCGCGGCGCCGGCGATCGAGCGCCGTCTCGCTTCAATCCAGCCGCGACTCGTACTCACCGCAAAGCCGCCGGCCCGCGACGTGCGCCTTTCGCTTCCGCCCGTTTTCGAGGACCGCAATGCTCCCGCATTTCTCCAGCACACATCCGGGACGACGGGCGAGCCGCTCGCTGCAATCGTGCTGCAGCGCAACGTCGTGGCTTCGCTGCACTCCATCCGTGATCGGATCGACCCACGACCCGGCGACGTTCTCGCCGGCTGGGTTCCTCCGTGGCACGACCTCGGCCTGCTGCGCTTTGTAATTTTTCCGGTTTTCTCCGGTCTGCCCTGCCATCTGATCCCGCCGGCGGTGAAAACGATTCCGTTGTGGTTCTCCGAGATCTCCAGGGTGAAGGCGACGATCACCGGCGCTCCCGACTTCGCCTGGCGACTCGCCACGCGACTCGTCGATCCGGCGAGCGTCGATCTCCGGTCTCTTCGCTGGGCGACGAACGGCGGCGAGCCGGTGCGTGCCAGTACCATGACTGCCTTCGCCGAGCGCTTCGGCGTTCGCAATGCGTTGTCCCCCGGTTACGGTCTCGCGGAAGCGACGTTAGGCGTGAGCTCAGCCCGGCCCAGCGATGATCTGCGCGTCGACAGGTGGGGGAACGTCTCGTGCGGCAAGCCGCTGAAAGACGTCGAAGTCCGAATCGAAGACGATCAGATCGTAGTGAGAGGACCGATGGTTTTTGCCGGCTACCTGAATGCGGAGGCGGCGACAGCCGAGACGTTGCGCGATGGCTGGCTTCACACCGGCGACTTCGGACATCTCGACGCGAACGGCAATCTCTATATTCACGGGCGTCACCGCGCGATGATCAAGCGCGGCGGCCGGACTCTCGCGCCGCGTGAGCTCGAAGAGCCGGCGACGTCCGTAACGGGAGTTCGTCTGGCAGCCGCAGTCGGTGTTCCCTCCGATCTCACGGAAGAGATCGTGCTGGTCGTCGAAGCGGAGCCGGGCTTGCCGTCGATCGAACGCGATGTCGCGGCGGCGGTCGAGCGAGCGATCGGTTTCACTCCGGATCGAGTGCTCGTGCAGGCGCCAAGGACAATCGCGCGCACCGCCAACGGCAAGATACGGCACGCGGTCGTGCGGGATCAGCTTATCTCGAGCAGATTTCGCAGCAATCCGAGAGTGATCTCCTCCGGTCTACCGGTCAGATAGGCCTCGAGCCAGAGGGATGCCGCCTCCGCCGTGGTCACACACGCTCCGGCTTCGATCAATACTCGGTGGCCTTCCCAACGCGCGACGGCCAGCTGAATCGGCGCGCCCGTCCATCGAGCCAGAGCGAATGCGCCGGGCGCCAGTCGCAGACGGCGACCGAGACATTGCGTTTCGATCGCTTCACCCTGGTAGACATCCAGCGCCAGGAAAACGACTCCTCCGCCTCGCAGATGGAGCAGCGCGCGATGAAGCGCAGCCGATCGACTCTGTTCTCCACCTTTCGTGGACACGATCTCCAGGGTGCCGCGCGAGGCGAAAAGGGAGCCGTCGCGAAATGCGAGAACGGGAGCGTCCATTCGCTCGAGCGCCGGACCGAACGCATGGACCGCACCGGCGTGAAACGTGGCGACGATCCGCGGCCCGGACATCGCTCGAAACGATTCCGAGGCCGAGACGAGAGGGCGCAAGAAATCAAGGCCGTGGCGGACGATGCCATGAACGAGAACGCGGTTGCGCTCGTGCAGCGCGCCTGCGCGAGCGGCCACAGAGGCTGCAGTTCTGCGATCAAGGCGGGAAAACAGCGCGCTGATTTCCGCCGCGGACGGCCAACGGCGGCGGATTCGATTGCGCAGAGCGCCGAGCCTGCCGGCCAGCTCGAATGCGGCGCGCGGATGCGACGCAGCCACACTCGCGAGCAGTTTTGCAGGCGTATCGAACCGGCGATGGTCTCGCGAGCCGGTCACCTTCGCACACGAGCCTGCAGCGCTTCAATGAGCGACCCGACCGTCAACGGCGACCCGGCAAGCGCCTCCGCCGCCATGGTGACTCCGAAGACCTCTTCACATTCGACCAGCACCTCGACCAGTGCGATGGAATCGAGTCCGAGGCCTCCGGATCCGAGCGGGAGTCGAGGCGACATGTCGACGCGGCCATTGCGCGCGCGGAGAATCGCGTGGACCTCTTCGACGATGTCTTTTGGCATCGATTCCCGAATAGCATATCGGTTCGGCGGCGAAAGCTCGGAAGGCTCTTCCATTTCGGTCGTGGTCCAATTTGCATCCTGCCGGCAGGAGGTCACCATGTGCAAGACCATCAAGCAGCGCGTGAAATTCAAGGCAGACCCGGCGACGGTCTACGATCTGCTGGCCGATTCGAGAAAGCACAGCGCGGTCACCGGGCTGCCCGCGGTCATCAGCCGGAAGATTGGCGGGAGGTTCTCCACGGGCGAAGGCGACGTCACCGGCATCAACGTCGACCTCGTCCCCGGGCGACGGATCGTTCAGGCATGGCGCCACCGCCGGTTCCCCGAGGGCATCTTCTCGATGGCCGCGATTACGCTGAAGCCAACGAATGATGGTGGCACGGAGCTGGTGCTCGTTCATCGCGGCGTTCCGAAGGAGCTGATCCCGGAGACCGAACAGGCCTGGCGCGATCGGTACTGGAAGAGAATGAAGGCCTGCCTCGATCAAAACGGCCGATAGCGGCCGCGGGGCGCTTCAGGGAAGTTTCGCATCGAGAGCTTCGTCCCACGCCCGCTCAAGCACGGCTGTCTGCGCGAAGCCTCTGGCGCGGCAGCGCTGAATCTCACTTCAGCTGCACGTACGTGACGTACGAGTGCCAATGACGATCGCGATAAACATCGCGGAGCTCGCGATCGAACGGAAAATTCATGCCCTGCTCGTTGAGGTGAAGGTCGCCGAATCGAAAATCGAACGGCCACAGTGCTGGAAAGATCTCGTAACGCGCGATCTCGCGTTCGAGAAGCGACGGATCGTTCGCGCGTTCGTGCTCAAGAGTCCGGTGCGTGTATGGCTCTGAGAAATTGTCGTCGAAGACGATCTCCCGGATGCCGGCAGCCTTGCATTGCAGAAGCCGCGGCAGCTTGTTTTGATGATCGTCGAAAAATGCGAGCGCCCGCCCCTCGGGGACGAGGAGCTCGCGAATCGAAGCGCAGGAAAAATCCTGCGCGGAATAATGAGCGCGCCGCGACCGGTACGTCTTCCCGACTTTCCATCTGGAGACGAACGGCTCGAGCATCATGAGCGGATCGAAGCAGTGGATCGTCGCCTCGGGCGCTGCCTGCTCGATCAGCCAGGTGCTGAACCCCTTCCACACCCCGACCTCGAAGACGATCGTCGGTGCACGCCGGCGGATGAACCAGTAGAGCGCGAATGCGCTGACTCCGCGAAGACCCTGTCGGTTGTCGAACGGCCGCCGCTTCATGATGCGCGCGAACTGCCGAAGGCTCTCGAGGATGTCCTCCCGCTCGGCGGCCCACTCCTGCGCGCTTTTCAGGTGCACGCTGCTATGCTAAACCGCTCATGCCGAGCGCGCCGCTCAAGATTGTCCACATCGCGGCGACGCCGATCGGCGCTCCATGGATGGTCGCGCTGATGTGCGAGCAGAAGCGGCTCGGGCACGAGGTCGCGGCGATCCTTCCGAGCGAAGGCGGAATCGCAGCGCAGCTCGCCTCGCACGGCATTTCGTTCCATGTCGCGGATGTCGACGTGCTGTTCGCTCTGCCGACGGTGTTCCAGAAAGCCGCGGCGTTGCTTCGCCTCGCCCGGCTGCTGCGCCGGCTTCGTCCGGACATCGTTCACAGCCACATCTTCAACTCGGTGGTGACGGCGAGGCTCGCATCCTGGCTGGCCGACGTGCCGCTCCACATCGGCGGCAACGTGCATCCATTCTCGCTGGAGTCGGACGTCCTCCGCCCGATCGAAGTCGGCACCGCGTTCTGCGATGGCGTCACGGTCGCGTCAACGTCGTACACACGTGAGCTGATGGTGCGGCATGGAATTCCTGCGAACAAGATCGCGCTGATTTTCTACGCGGTCGATCAGAGGCGGCACGACCCGGCACTTGCCGACGGTTCACGCGTGCGCAACGAGCTCGGCATTGCCGCCGATACACCGGTCGTCGGCAAGATTGCCTATTTTTATCCGCCCGCGAAAAACGGCGCGATCCTGACGACACCATTGAAAGGACGCGGCA